>NZ_JUHH01000001.1:636274-954412 GCF_000799735.1 Methylotenera sp. G11
CGGTTTTTAAGGTCAATCACCAACTGCTCATTCACGATGGTAAATTCACCGGAAAGGTTGGATTTGACATAAAGGTTCTGGTATTCCGGTTCGATGCTTGCAGAAACGCCGACAATATTTGAAATTGTCGCGGTCGGCGCAATCGCTACGCAATTGGAGTTACGCATGCCTACTGCCTGTATGCGCTTACGCAAGGCATCCCAATCCAGGCTTGCACTCCTGTCCACTTCCACATTGCCGCCGCGTTCATTCAATAACAGATCCAGCGTATCAAGCGGAAGAATGCCCTGATCCCACAAACTGCCTTTAAAGCTTGAATACGCACCGCGCTCTTCCGCCAGCAGGGTTGAAGCCCAATAAGCGTTGTAACACACCATCTCCATGGCGCGGTCGGCAAACTCAACCGCTTCATTGCTTGCATACGGAATACGCATCGCATGCAGGCAGTTCTGGAAACCCATGATGCCCATGCCCACCGGGCGGTGGCGGTAATTGGAGTTCCTGGCCTTGCCCACTGCGTAAAAATTAATATCCACGACATTATCAAGCATGCGCATCCCCACTTTGATAGTCGCCCGCAGCTTATCGTTATCCAGCACCAGCTGCCCATTGACTTCTTTCAGGTGCTGCAGAAGGTTCACGGAACCCAGATTGCACACTGCAATCTCGGTATCGGAAGTGTTCAGCGTGATTTCCGTACAAAGATTGGAGCTATGCACCACCCCTACATGCTGCTGCGGCGAGCGGATATTGCACGGGTCTTTGAATGTAATCCATGGGTGGCCGGTTTCGAACAGCATGGAGAGCATCTTGCGCCACATCTGCAATGCCGGGATGCGTTTGAACAGCTTGATCTCGCCATGGTCCGCGCGGCGCTCATATTCGACATAAGCCTGCTCAAACGCCTTGCCATATTTGTCATGCAGGTCAGGCACGTCTGAAGGCGAGAATAAAGTCCACTCCCCGTTTTCCGTCACACGGCGCATGAACAGGTCAGGGATCCAGTGCGCAGTGTTCATGTCATGCGTACGGCGGCGGTCGTCGCCCGTGTTTTTGCGCAGATCTAAAAACTCTTCAATATCCAGGTGCCAGGTTTCCAGGTACGCACACACCGCCCCTTTACGCTTGCCGCCCTGGTTCACCGCAACCGCGGTGTCGTTCACCACCTTGAGGAATGGAATCACGCCCTGGCTTTTACCGTTGGTGCCTTTAATGCGGGCGCCCAGCGAGCGCACAGGGGTCCAGTCGTTGCCCAGGCCACCGGCGTACTTCTGCAGCATCGCGTTTTCCTTAATGCCCTGGTAAATGCCGTCCAGGTCATCGGTCACGGTGGTCAGATAGCAGGATGAAAGCTGTGAATGCAGCGTGCCGCTATTGAACAGCGTAGGCGTCGAGCTCATGAAATCAAAACTGGACAGCACATGATAGAATTCGATGGCTCGGTCTTCGCGGTCAATCTCGTTGATGGCCAACCCCATTGCCACCCGCATAAAGAATATTTGCGGCAGCTCGATACGGCGCTCTTCGATATGCAGGAAATAACGGTCATACAGCGTCTGCAAACCTAAATAACCAAACTGGAAATCACGCTCCGCAGCCAATGCCGCGCTTAGTTTCTCAAGATCGAACTGGGCGAGCCTGGCGTCCAGCAGCCCGGCCTCTATCCCCATTCTGACGTAGCGCGGGAAATACTCGATATAGTGCATTTTCATTGCGGCCTGACTCACGCTTTCGCCCAGCACTTCGGCGCGCACGAGGTCGAGCTGCAGGCGGGCGGTCACGTAGTTGTACGCCGGCTCGGTTTCTATCAGGCTGCGTGCAGACAGGATCAAAGCCTTGCGTACCTCATCAAACGGGATGCCGTCATACAGGTCGCGCACGGCCTGTCCGACAACGAGGTCTGGACGCACGGCTTCACCCAGGCCCTGGCATGCTTCTTCCACCATGGCGGTCAGCACCCCGATATCCAGCGGCGCCAGCTTGCCATTTACATTCACATTCAGCGCATGCACAGGCTCCGGTGCTGCCTGGCTGGACTTAGCCGCAGCGCGTTCCGCATTCCGCTTTTCCCTGTACAGTACATAAGCGCGTGCTACGTCATGATTGCCGTTACGCATGAGCGCCAGCTCAACCTGATCCTGAATATCTTCAATGTGAATGGCACCGCCGGCAGGCAAACGGCGTACCAGCGCGTTATTCACCAGCTGGCTCAGGATCGCCACCTGGTCGCGCACACGCTGTGAAGCCGCGCTGTGATTGCCTTCTACGGCCAGGAATGCTTTAGTGATTGCAATCGATATTTTATCCAGGTGGTAGGCAACGACATCACCATTACGGCGAATCACCTGCAATGTGGGTAAAGGCTGCAATGACGCGGCATTCAGGCCATTGATATTAGACGTACTGATATGATGTGATACTGCATCATCCATTTTGATTTCCCTTTTCTCAAAGGGCAGGACACTTTTTATCCATAGCGCATCATCAGCAATCAACTGACGATCAATCTATCAAATAAAAACCAGCATGGCGGAATGAATGCGCGCAGGCAACCATTCCATCTGCCGAGGACACCCCGCCTCAAACGTTATAAAAATTACTTTTACATATTCAAACCATGTAAAAAATGTCTACGGCAGGTCTCCTGGCTCTCAGGTCGATGCACTTTGCCAGCCTTCCCACATCAAAAGATGCAGTGGCAGATATGGCAAACTACTCGCTGATTACAGTTGCGGGGGCAGCTGCGGCATTGCGGCTTTAACGATAAAAGCCACGCACCGCATTCCCTATTATCTTAATTCAAGATCAAGAATTAAGAACCGTATGCATTCACTATAACGCAATATGGCGTGTTATTTCAAGCACAAAACACAATATATAGCTAAATATTCAATATAAATAGCTATATATATGTTTATCAAGAGATTATGATTGAACAGCGGCGAATTGTTTTCTCAGCGCTTTTGCCACATTCACCATGTTGTGCAGTGCCAGCTTGGTTTCAGTCCAACCGCGTGTTTTCAGACCGCAATCCGGGTTGACCCAAAGCCGCTCTACCGGCACCACCCTGACTGCGTGATACATCAGCTCCTGCATGGCGGCCACCGTAGGCACGCGCGGCGAGTGAATATCGTATACGCCAGGCCCGATCTCGTTCGGGTAATCGAATTCACCAAAGGCATCCAGCAGCTCCATCGCCGAACGTGAGGTTTCAATCGTAATCACATCGGCATCCATGGCTGAAATCGCAGGCAGGATATCGTTGAACTCGGCGTAGCACATGTGCGTATGTATCTGCGTATCATCATGCGCGACGCTTGCACTGAGCCTGAAAGCCCGCACTGCCCAGGCCAGGTAATTCGCCCAGGCTGCTTTTTGCAGCGGCAGGCCTTCGCGCAATGCCGGCTCATCTATCTGGATAATGGCAATCCCCGCCTTCTGCAGATCGTCGACTTCATCGCGTATCGCCAGCGCCAGCTGCATTGCGGTAGTTTCACGTGATTGGTCATCACGTACAAACGACCATTGCAGCATCGTGATCGGGCCGGTAAGCATGCCTTTCACCGGCCGTGCCGATAGCGACTGCGCAAAGCGCGCAACATCTACCGTGATAGGTTCAGCCCTGTATACATCGCCATAAATGACCGGCGGCTTCACGCAGCGTGAACCATAGCTTTGCACCCATCCGTTCTCGGTAAATGCATAACCGGCAAGCTGCTCGCCAAAAAATTCCACCATGTCATTACGCTCGGCTTCACCATGCACCAGAACATCCAGATCCAGTGATTCCTGCTCGCGGATGGCGTATGTGATATGGGTTCGAATGTCGGCATCATACTGCTTCCGGCTAATCTCCCCCCTTTTGAGCTTTGCCCGGTTGCTGCGGATATCGTCTGTCTGCGGAAATGAGCCTATGGTTGTAGTCGGCAGCAGCGGCAGTTTCAAACGTGCTTTTTGCGCTGCCTGACGCGCCGGAAACAAGCTGCGGCGATTTTCATTCACCTTGTCCAACGAGGCAATGCGTGCTTTTACGACCGCAGAATGTACGCGGCCGGATGCTGTGCGTGAAGCGACAGCCGCGCGCGATGCCGCGAGTTCAGCTGCAACCGAGCCAACGCCGTCATTGAATGCTTTTGCAATGATGCCCAGTTCATGAATCTTTTCATCGGCAAATGCCAGCCATGACTTGATTTCCGCATCCAGTTTCAGCTCATGCACCAGCGTCACGGGCGTATGCAGCAATGAGCAGCTTGGCGCCAGCCACAGGCGTCCTTTCAGCCTTTGCGCCCATGGTTCCAGCAATGCTATCGTCTTATCCAGGTCGTTGCGCCATATGTTGCGGCCATCTACAACCCCGGCCGACAGCACCCAATGGCTGGGGATTGCATTCACCCAAGGTCCCAGCTGCTCCGGCGCCCTGACCAGGTCTACATGAATGCCATCTACCGGCAAAGCGGCAATAAATGCCTGGTAGCGTGAGGTGTTGGCAAAATAAGTGGTCAGCAGCAGCTTGGGGCGCGCGTTCCTGAAACAGGCATAGGCATGTTCAAAGGCTTTTAACCATGCATCATCCAGATCAAGCGCAAAAACAGGCTCATCGATCTGTACCCATTCTATTTGCCTGATGTGCAGCTCCTGCAATAGATGTGCGTACTGTTTGGCTAACGCCGGCAACAGATCCAGCTTGCTGATATCACGCGCCTTGCTCAGGTATAAAAAGCTGACCGGCCCCAGCAATACCGGCTTGACTGCTGCGCCCGAATTCCTGGCTTCTTCCAGCTGCACCAGGTAATCGTGGGCGTTTAACGAGAACACGGTATCTGCATTCAGCTCGGGCACGATATAGTGATAGTTGGTATCCAGCCATTTGGTCATCTCCATGGCCGGTTGTTCAATGTTGCCGCGCGCCATTGCAAAATATGCGCTTTCCGGAGAGATGTTCTTGGCGCCAAACGGCGCTTTGCTGAATCTTTTCGGTGATGCGCCAAACAGCACGCTGTGGTCAAGTACATGGTCATATAAGGAAAAGTCGTTACTTGTCACAAAGCTCAGGCCTGCGTCCTGCTGCTTCTGCCAATTGCCGGCGCGTAACCGGCGTGCTGTTTCCTGCAAATGCTCAGGCGATGATTCGCCGCGCCAGAATGCCTCCTGTGCGAATTTAAGTTCACGTTTTTCACCTATGCGGGGGTAGCCCAGAATGTGGGTCTTTATTGTATGTTGCGTCATCATTGATTCTCACTTCATGGAAAGGCGTGCATTCTGTGACGCATAACGATTTTAATAAAGCGAGAATTTTTAAGATAAATTTGAATTAAATTCATATCTAAATTAATATCCGGCCATCATGATAGAAATTCGCCACCTTAAATCACTCAAAGCCATTGCTGAAACCGGCAAGCTGGGCTTGGCCGCCGAACGCGTATTCCTGACGCAGTCGGCCTTGTCGCACCAGATACGCGCGCTGGAATCCCACTATGAGATCACGCTGTTCAAACGCAGCGCACAAGGACTGCGCTTTACCCCGGCCGGCCAGCGGCTGCTGGAACTGGCCAATGAACTATTACCGCTCATAGAGAAATCAGAACGTGACCTTATCCGCTTAAAAAACAACCGTTCCGGCGAATTGAGAATCGTACTGGAATGCCACACCTGTTTTGACTGGCTCACGCCAGTCATGGATGTTTTCAGGCGTGCATGGCCAGAGGTGGAAATCGACCTGGTCGCCGGTTTCCACAGCGACCCATGGCATTTGCTGCATGAAGGTAAGGCCGACTTGGTCATAGGCGGCTTGCCGGAAAAAATCGGTAGCCTGGAACACCAGCCGCTATTCAAGTTTGAAATCATGGCGGTGCTGCCGCCGGATCACGGCAAGCGCAGCAAAGCCCGGTTCCAGCCTGAGGACTTTATGGATGAAACGCTGATTACCTACCCGGTACCTGAAGAAAGGATTGATATCATCCGCAATATACTCAAGCCGGCCGGTATCAATTTCAAACGCCGCACGGCAGAGCTCACGATCGCGATCATGCAGCTAGTGGCGAGCCGCAGGGGGGTCGCGGCGTTGCCCAGCTGGGGAATCCAGAGTTATGTCGACCACGAATATGTCATAGCCAAATCGATCGGGCAGAAAGGCCTCTGGTCAGAACTGCATGCCACCGGCACATCGGAAACCATCTCGCTGCCATTCACCATCGACCTGATCAACATCATCAAAAACACCTGCGCGGCGAATTTAAAAGGCATCAAGCTTTTACACAACACCGGAAAATGACTTTGCTGCCATCGGCATGTCCGGCTTCACCTATCCATGGCTTACGCATCACATGCCGAGATAGGTTGGCCCGCTGCCGCCTTCCGGCGGTTGCCAGACGATATTCTGGGTCGGGTCCTTGATGTCGCAGGTTTTGCAGTGAATGCAATTCTGCGCATTGATCTGCAGATGATCCGCCCCCTGCTGCCTGATAATTTCGTATACGCCAGCCGGGCAATAGCGCTGCTCAGGCGCATCATATTCTGCCAGGTTAATAGCGATCGGGATATTCTTATCCAGTAACTTCAAATGGCAGGGCTGGTTGGTATCGTGGGCGATATTGCTTAAGCTCACCGAGTTGAGCCTGTCAAAACTGTAAATGCCATCAGGTTTAGGATAGCTGATCTTCGGCATCGCCGCAGCAGGCTTGATGCACTCATGGTCAGCCCTTCTGTGCCGCAGGGTCCACGGTAAATGCAGCCCGATAGCGGCCAGCCACATCTCGAGCCCGCTGAACAGCATGCCTGCCCAGCTGCCAAATGCCGATAACAGCGGTTTCACGTTGCGTACGGCATACAGGTCGCGCCATACCCATGATGCACGCAACGCCTGCGGATAAGCATGCAGCAGCCGCGATTGTTCTACATCCTCGCACCCCAGCGCTTCAAAAACCGCCTCTGCCGCCAGCATGCCGGACTTCATGGCATTATGGCTGCCTTTGATGCGCGGCACATTAACCATGCCGGCCGCGCAGCCGATCAGTGCGCCGCCGGGAAATATCAGCTCCGGCCAGGATTGGATGCCGCCTTCACTGATCGCCCTTGCGCCATAGCTTAACCGTTTGCCTTCATGCAGCAGCGGCTTGATCGCCGGGTGTGTCTTGAAACGCTGGAACTCGTCATAGGGCGACAGGTGCGGATTGGCGTAGTCCAGGTGCACGACAAAGCCAATGGAAACCAGCTGCTCACCATAATGGTAAATAAAGGAGCCGCCGCCGGTATCGCTATCCAATGGCCAACCCAGGCTATGCTGCACCAGCCCCGGCCGATGCTGTTCAGCAGGGATGCGCCAGACCTCTTTGAATCCCAAGCCATATTTCTGCGGCGATGCATGCTTACGCAAGCCAAAATGCTTTTCCAGTTCACGCGTCAGTGAACCGCGCGTGCCTTCAGCCACCAGCGTATATTGCGCCCTGATCTCGATACCCTGGGCAAACTGCGCAGTAGGTTCGCCATTGGCATTGCGTCCCATATCGCCGGTAATGATACCGGCCACTTGTCCGTCTTCGTTATAAAGCATCTCCTGTGCCGCAAAACCGGCATAGATCTCGACCCCCAGGCTTTCTGCCTGCTCCCCCAGCCAGCGGCAGACATCGCCAAGGCTCGCGATATAATTGCCGCCATTATTCATCAGCGGCGGCATCAGCCAGTGCGGGATTTTCCAGGCTTTGCGTTCACTCAATATCAGAAACTCATCTTCGCCTACGGCAGTATTGAGCGGCGCACCCTGTTCGCGCCAACCTGGGATAAGCGCATTCAGCGCAATGGGGTCTATCACCGCTCCCGATAGTATATGCGCCCCGACCTCGGCCCCTTTCTCCAGCAGGCATACGCTCAGCTCCCTGCCAGACTCGGCGGCAAGCTGCTTGAGCCTGATTGCCGCGGCCAGCCCCGATGGTCCCGCCCCGACGATCAGGACATCATAGTTCATTACATCACGCTGTACATTTGTCATCTCTTTACTGCCCTTCAGGATATTTCCGGCAAGTTCACCTGATCGCTGCGCTCAACGCCGGCGGTCATTGCCTTGCATAAAGTTATAAATTCACGCATGCCTGTGGTCTGGTATTTCTGTTTATGCCATAAAAAATAGAAATACCTGCCCAGATCAAGGCCTGGGGTTGCGAGCGGCACCAAACTGCCGCGGCGGAAGGCGTCCTTGAGCGCCAGGCGCGATATGCAGCCTATGCCAAGCCCGGACTCGACAGCACGCTTGATCGCTTCGGTATGCTCCAGCTCCAGCCTGATGTGCAGCCTGGCATGGCTGTTATGAAATGCGCGGTCAAAGGTTGCCCGCGTGCCGGAGCCTTTCTCGCGCAGTATCCATTGTTCCTGCAGCAGCTGTTCCATCGTGATTTTTTCCAAACCGGCCAATGGATGATGCGGGGCGGCAAACACCACAAGCTCATCCGCCACCCATGGCTGAACCTCGATATCGGCATGGTTGCAGTCGCCTTCTATCAGCCCCAGGTCGAGTTCATGTCTGGCGATCTGCTGCACGATCGTACTGGTGTTGTGGACCTGCAGCTGGATCCGGCTTTCCGGGTGCTCCTGCAAAAACCTTGCCACCAGCATCGTTGCAAGATAGTTGCCCACCGTTAATGTTGCGCCGATTTTCATATGCCCGAAACCCGCGTGCCCATGCAGCAGGTTCTCGATTTCCTTTGCACGGTCCAGCAGCTCCACGGCGCGGGGTAGCAGCTGCTGCCCGGCTTCGTTGATGCGCAGCGATTTGCCCAGGCGGTCGAACAGCTGCAGGTCGAACTGCCGCTCAAACTCGCTCAATGCCGTACTGGTTGCAGACTGCGAAAGTGCCAGCTCTTCGGCCGCACGCGATACGCTTTCAGTGCGGCTGATCGCAACAAATATCTCAAGCTGTCTTAAGGTATATTTCATAGGACCTTAGTATTTTTGAAATTCGAACCTGCAAATCAAATATCTATAAAATAGATATAAACTATCTTAACAATCAATTTAACTTATATTATACGCCACTGTAAAATGCACAGCAATTGCAAAGGAAGCTGTTATGAAAATACTAGTCGCAGTAAAACGTGTGGTCGATTACAACATCAAGGTTCGCATCAAACCGGATGGCTCAGATGTCGATATTGACGGCGTCAAAATGAGCGTGAATCCATTTGATGAGAATGCCATCGAGGAAGCGCTCCGTCTTAAGGAAAAAGGCATCGCCACTGAAGTCGTTGCGGTTTCATTTGGCACCGCAGCCAATCAGGACGTGCTCAGGCATGCGCTGGCCATGGGTGCTGACCGGGCCATACTCGTAGACAGTGATGCAGCGCTGCAGCCATTGGCGGTGGCAAAACTGCTGAAATCCATCGCTTCACGCGAGCAGACGGATATTGTCCTTCTGGGCAAGCAGGCCGTTGATGACGACGCAGGCCAAACCGGCCAGATGCTGGCGGCATTGCTCGATTATCCGCAGGCAACCTTCGCATCGGCACTGGCAGTGAACGGGAACGAGATTGCAGTGACACGCGAAGTGGACGGCGGCACCGAAACCCTGGCGCTGGATCTTCCCGCCGTGATTACCGCAGACCTGCGCCTGAACGAACCGCGCTTTGTAAAGCTGCCTAATCTGATGATGGCACGAAAAAAACCCATAGAAACCATCAGCGCAGCGGAACTGGGTGTTGACGCGACACCGCGCCTTAAACTTCTGAAAGTGTCAGAACCACCTGCCAGAAAAGCCGGCATCAAGGTCGGCAGCATCACGGAGCTGCTAGAAAAATTGCGTACCCATGAAGGAGTCCAGCTATGAAAACCCTAATCCTGGCCGAGCATAACGGCACAGAAATCAACCCATCCATTTACCAGGCGGTCACGGCTGCACAATTCTGGAACTTGCCGATCGAGGTACTGGTGGCCGGCAGCAATATCAGCGCCGTTGCACAGCAGGCAGCTTCAATTACCGGAGTAAGCCGCGTGCTGCATGCAGATGCCGAACATTTAAGCCACCAGCTGGCAGAAGACTTGGCTAAACTGATTGCCGCCACAGGCCGCGAATACAAGGTCATTCTTGCGGCGCACTCATCATTCAGCCGCAATATCTTGCCGCGCGCTGCTGCGCTGCTTGATGTAGCCATGATTTCCGACGTATTGGAAATCCAGGCAGACAATACTTATGTGCGTTCGGTCTATGCCGGTAACATTTACACCACGATCCAGAGTGCAGACGCCATCCAGGTGCTCACCATACACGGCAGCAACTACCCGGCTGCGGGTGCAATTGAAAACAAAGCACATATCCAGCAGCTTGAGGCTCCGCCAGCACAGCGCAAGTCACGCTGGGTATCGGAAACACGCAGCCAATCAGACCGCCCGGCTTTAAGTTCTGCCAAAGTCGTCGTTTCCGGCGGCAGGTCATTGGGCAGTGCCGCCAGCTTTGAACAAGTGCTGGCACCGCTGGCCGAAAAACTCGGGGCTGCCCTGGGCGCCACGCGTGCCGCTGTCGATGCCGGATTTGCGCCTAACGATATACAGGTTGGCCAGACCGGCGTTGTCGTGGCACCTGAGCTTTACATTGCAGTTGGCGTGTCTGGCGCGGTGCAGCATACCTATGGCATGAGAGACAGCAAAATCGTAGTGGCAATCAACCAGGATCCTGACGCGCCGATATTCCAGGTTGCGGATTATGGGCTGGTAGCGGATTTATTCGAAGCCGTGCCTGCACTTACGGCAGCTGTTCAATAACCGGAAAAGAAAGAATCATGAGTAAATATTCAACCGAATGCGTCCTGAGTGTCCATCACTGGAATGACAGCCTGTTCAGCTTCAAGACCACGCGTGACCCTGGCCTGCGTTTTGAAAACGGCCAATTCGTGATGATAGGACTGGAGGTTGACGGACGCCCCCTTACACGCGCCTACAGCATTGCCAGCCCCAACTATGAAGAGCATCTGGAGTTCTTCAGCATCAAGGTTCCCAATGGCCCCCTGACCTCGCGCCTGCAGCACCTGCAGCCAGGTGACGAGTTGCTGGTGAGCAGGAAACCTACCGGCACCCTGGTGATCCATGACCTGAAGCCTGCCAAAAACCTTTATTTATTATCCACCGGTACCGGTCTCGCACCTTTCATGAGCCTGATCCAGGACATTGAAGTCTACGACCGCTTTGAAAAAGTGGTATTGATACACGGGGTTCGCCAGCTCAGTGAGCTCGCCTATGCCGATTTTATTGAAAATACACTGCCCAACAATGAGTTCTTTGGTGAAGAAGTCCGGAGTAAATTGATTTACTACCCTACAGTCACCAGGGAGCCGTTCCGCAACCAGGGTCGGCTCACCGACCTGATCAATTCCGGCAAGCTGTTTGAAGATATCGGATTGCCACCGCTGAACCCTGAGAACGACAAGGCGATGATATGCGGCAGCCCGCAAATGCTTGCCGATACGGAAGCACTGCTGGATGCCCGTGGATTCAAAGTATCGCTGCGCATCGGAGACCCGGGGGATTATGTGATTGAACGCGCCTTTGTAGAAAAATAAACCTTGAACTGCCGCCATGGGCTGAATGCCACCACCCAACCCATGGCATTCATGATGCTGGCTGCAATCAATCAAACCTGCGCAGGAACATAATCTGTATTTCCAGCATGATTCCCTGCAACCAGCAATTCAAAATCATCAATCGGCACCGGCTTGCTGAACAGATAGCCCTGGAATGCCCGGCAACCATGGCCTGACAGGAACTGCATCTGCGCCTCGGTTTCCACGCCTTCCGCCAGCACTTCCAGCCCCAGGCTCAGGCCGAGGGTGATGATGGTGTTCACGATGCTGGCATCGTTGCTGTCGATCATGACATCCCGCACGAATGACTGATCTATCTTCAGCTGATCCAGCGGCAGGCGCTTGAGATACGACAGCGAGGAATACCCGGTACCGAAGTCATCCAGCGAGAAGCCTAGCCCTTTGGCTTTAAGCACCGTCATTTTTGCGATGATGTCTTCGATATTTTCCACCAGCATGCTTTCGGTCAGCTCTAATTTCAGCTTGGATGGATCCACCCCGGTTCGATCGATCAGCTGGGTGAGCTTGTCAACAAAATCAACCTGCAGATACTGGCGGGGGCTGACGTTAACCGACAGCACCAGGTTTGCGGTATGCGGCTTATTCGCCCATGACAGCAACTGCCTGCATGCGCTGTCCAATACCCAGTCGCCTATCTGCAGAATCAGACCGGTATCCTCTGCCAGCTGAATGAAATATCCCGGCATCACCAGGCCGCGGTGCGGATGATTCCAGCGCAACAGCGCTTCGGCACCGACGATATGCCGTTCCTGATTCAGCTGGGGCTGGAAATACAGCACGAACTGCCCGTAAAGGATACCCATATGCAAGTCAGCCTCCAGTGCAACCCGTTCACGGACAAGCGCCTCCATCTGCGGGTCAAAAAAGCTGAATGTATTGCGCCCGGAATCTTTGGCTTTGTACATGGCCAGGTCGGCACGCCTTAGCAGTTCGTCTACAGAGGTAGGCGTATCATGGTTGAACAGCGTAACGCCTATGCTTGGCGTGGTGTGGTGTACATAACTATTGAGCCGGAAAGGCGCTTTAAAACTCAGCAGAATCTTTTCGCACACCGTGCTGGCCTGTACTGCCGCTTCCCTCAGGTTTTCATCCAGCTCATTGATAATCACGACGAACTCATCCCCGCCAAGGCGACCAACGGTATCACTGTCACGCACACATTTCACGATACGCCGGGCGACTTCAACCAGCAGCATATCTCCTACATCATGGCCATGGGTGTCATTGAGGGATTTGAAATTATCGAGGTCGATAAACAGTACTGCGCCGGAATGATGGCTGCGCAAGCTTGAGGTCAAGCGCTGCTTGAGGCGGTCAATCAGCAGCTGGCGATTCGGCAAACCGGTCATTGAATCATAAAACGCAAGCTGCTGGATCTTCATCTCGGTCTGCTTGCGCTGCGTGATGTCCCGCATCACCGCCACCCAATGCGTGCTCAGGCCGACCACATCGCTGATGGGCACAATATCCAGTTCCAGCCAGATTTCCTCGCCGGATTTCTTATAGTGGATCACTTCTGTATGCACCGGCCGCCAGTCGCCAAGGGTCTGGCTTATTTTCTGCAGCTCTTCTTTCTGCGTATTCTTGCCATACAGGATACTTGACGACTTGCCGATCACGTCCTCGCGGCTGAAGCCGGTGATGCTCTCGAATGCTTCATTGACGAATATGATGCGGTGCCCCAGATCGTCGGTCGACGCCGATTCCGTAATCATCACGATGTCATTCAGCCTTGAAATCCCGCTTTCCAGCAATCTCAGGTGTGCCTGTGAATTATGGCGCTCAATGGCAATGCCCAGGATGTGCGAACATGCATCCACGAGTTCCAGCTCTTCATCGCCCGGAATATACGGCTCCCCATGATAGACCGCAAAGGTACCGATCACGGCGTGATTGCTTGACAGGATGGGAGATGACCAGCAGGCGCGCAAACCATATTGCATCGCATCTGCCCTGTAATTATCCCAGAACGGGTCATGTTCAATATCCGCGACAATAACCCGCCGCTTCTGATAAGCAGCCGCGCCGCATGAACCGTTTTTGCTGCCGATTTCCAGCCCTTCCAGACTCTGCATGTAAGCATCAGGGAGCTTGATCGCAGCACCTTTGCTCAAATGACGCCCATCACTGCTGATGAGCATGATGGCGCACATGCACTTCGGGAACTGCGATTCGATCAGCTTCACGGCGGCATGCAGCACTTCCGTCAATGGCGCGTTCGCTGCAATACGTTCAAGAATGGCGTTCTGGCCTGCCTTGAACGCTTCCAGACGCTTGCGCTCAGAAATGTCCTGGAACGCCCCCTGCAACCGTACAATCGTGCCATCCGCATCCCGCACTGCCTGGCCTATGGTGCGTACCCAGATACGCTTTCCTTTGGCAGTTATTTTTTCCAGCTCAAGGTCATAAGGCGTACCGCTCTGAATGCAATGACTGACCGCAGTCTGTATTTTCAGCTGGTGCTCCGGTACAAAAAATGAAACCCCCTCCTGAATAGTAGGCGAATGGCCGGCAGGCATGTCATGAATTGCTGCCACTTCATCTGACCATGTCACTTTTCTGCTTTCGATATCCATGATCCAGCCCCCCAGGTGCGCAGCGCTGCCGGCTATTTTAAGCAGGTTTTCGGCACGTTCGCGCCGCTCGATTTCGTCCTGGAGTGCAATAGTACGGCTTCTCACATTGCGCCGGATTTGCAGGTTCCAGGTAAAAACCAGCCCCAGCAATATCAATACCGAAACTGCGGCAAAGGTAATCCAGCGAATAATCCTGTGCTCTAAAACACTGCTGCTGTAAATAAAACCTGCGAGATTGTAATCAGCCGGAATAATCCCAAGTATGGCCAGCGTCTTGGCAATACTCTCCCAGCGCTCTACATTCATGTGGCCGAACTCGACAACATCGGAAAGCACATATGGCTCCATAATGCCGGCTTCTTTAAGCAGGATGTCATAGGTGATTCCGTGTTCGGAAACACCGGGCATGCCGGCAATCAGCCTGGCGATTTCCTCACGGTGTTCAAATGCATAAGCCCAGCCTTTTTTGGTAGCGCGTAAAAATGCATCTACACGCTCGGGATGCGCGGTGATCTCACGTTCGTTGGTAAACAGGACATCACCGTAAAAATCAATGCCATACTTCTGGGTGCTTAATATCGAAGGGTGATACCCCATCGCCTCAAGCTGGGCGGGCTCAGCCGTGGCATAGGCCGAAATGACATCTACATTCCCCTTGATCAGGTCTTGCAGCTTCCATGTGTGCGGCAGCAGCGTCACGCGCTCAAGGCCAATACCCGCCTTATTCATCATGGCTTTAAACTGGGTTGCACCTTGATTGTTGGAAAGCATGATGCGCTTGCCGATAAGGTCCTGCGGGCTGTTGATGTTTTTCTCGCTCAGGCTCAGCAGCACATAAGGCGAGTGCTGGAAAATTGACGCGATCGCTACGACCGGCTTCCCATTGACGCGCGACATTAAAACATCAGAATCAGCAATGCCATATTGTGCGTCGCCTGAAAGCACCTGCTGGAGCGCAGACACACCCTGGCCACCCTCGACAATGTTCACATCCAGGTTTTCCTGCCGGTAAAAACCCTGGCTCTGCGCTGCATAATAGCCAGCGAACTGAAATTGGTGATGCCATTTCAGCTGTAATGTGATTTTTTCGGTTGCGCATGCGGCGCCGGATGCAGCAATACCGAAACCAGACAGCAGTGCCAGCCGCAAAAAGGCTCGCAGGAATACTCGCTGGAATACTCTAAGTACAATAGTTAACTTCACTTTTTGCTGCGTCACCTTAAGTTCTATTTCTTACCGAGAGTCTACAAACCAACCATATCACCAATATGGCTCATATCTTGTCACAATAGTTAAGATTAAACCAAGTGATATTTATTTAATTTCACCGTATAGAAAAGGACAAAGGGCACTCAAGCGCCCTTTGTCCGTTTTACCGTGCTGACATTTGCCATGAACCCTGTTTATAGGGCCGGCCCATCCAGCGATGCTTAAAATATTAAAGGAATATTAAATGGAAGCTTCAAGGACTTTGCGGCTCACCTGCAAGTCTACGTCCCGGTGCTCGCCCAGCGTCACCATGTGATGCGATTCAAGTTTATTGATTAAACCGGCAATCGCATCCGCACCGATCTGATATTCTGAAAGGCGGGTTTTCATGCCCAGACTTTCAAAAAATTCACGTGTTTTCCGGATGGCAGCTTCAATGCGCTCTTCTTCCGTGCCTGATTCGATGTTCCAGATACGTTCCGCATATTGCAGCAGCTTTTCACGTTTGGAATCCCTGCGCACGCTCAGCATGTTCGGCAGTATGACCGCCAGTGTCTGCGCGTGGTCAAGACCATACAACGCAGTGATTTCATGCCCTATCATGTGTGTTGCCCAGTCCTGCGGCACACCCGCGCCTATCAGCCCGTTTAATGCCAGCGATGCACTCCACATGAAATTTGCCTGTAATTCATAATCCCGGGGGTTTTGTAGCAGCTTGGGGCCAATCTCAACCAGAGTTGACAGCAGCCCTTCGGCAAACCTGTCCTGCACCATGGCGCCTACCGGGTAAGTCAGGTATTGTTCAACCGTATGGGTAAAGGCATCCACCACGCCATTCGCCAGCTGGCGTTTAGGCAAGGTATAGCTTTTGGTCGGATCCAGAATCGAAAACCGCGGGAACACATGCTCACTTGAAAAATGCAGCTTCGCTTTTTCTTCTTCACGCGTAATCACCGAGCCATCGTTCATTTCCGACCCGGTAGCCGGCAATGTCAGTATAGTGCCATAAGGTACGGCCTCTTTAACATCACTTCCGCGCGTGAGCAGTATCTCCCAGGCATCATTATCCTGGCAGGCAGCTGCGGCTACAAACTTGGTGCCGTCAATGACAGAACCACCGCCGATTGCAAGCAGGAAATCCAGCTTACCTTTTTTAACCTGTGCCACGGCCTTGACCAGCGTTTCATACCTGGGGTTAGGCTCAATGCCCTCAAACAGCTCTACATACCTTTCGCCCAAAGCACTCAAGGCTTCATCCAAAGTGCCATTGTGCCTTGCACTCTGTCCGCCGATTAATACCAGCACCCTGGCATTCGCCGGAACCAGTTTATCAAGTTCGGCCACTTTACCTTTGCCGAAAACAATCCGGGTTGGATTGTAAAAATCAAAATTCTGCATATATAAACCTCTTTAGTTTGTAAATTCAATTAGATATTAGACTGGTCGTCTACAAATTAACCTGGTACATATAAGCAGGTTAATAATGATCGCAGGCAAAGCAATACTGACTAAATAATGCCAGCTGTAATATGTGTCCTGAACAAATCATTTGCCCCTTGATTTGCAATTTATTATTATCAAAATATATTAAACCTTAACATTCACGTAAATTCCGCTAAAGATAGCGCTGATATTAAACGCCAGCTTAATGAGGTTAAAATGGATACCATCCTTATAACTGTAATTGTTTTATATGCAGTTGCAATTATTGCTTATCTAGCAAAACCCTCGAAAACAGTATTTATTATTAAAATTAACGACCATCTAGTTAAAATTACCAAAGGCCAAGCGCCTGGTAAATTTATCGCGGAATGCGAAGATATTGCAAGAATCCGAAAAAATATCAAAGGTAAAATATTTGGCATTCGAGAAAGTTTCGGTATTAAACTCAAGTTCTCGAGATCAATAAGTGAAGCAGAAAAACAAGTATTTAGAAATGTTTGGCCTAATGCATATTTTGGTGGAAATACACCACCAGAATCTGGAAGAAAGAGAAAACTTTTCTAAAAATTAAATTTTGAGTAGCTAAGATTAGATAAGCTGTTTTAAGTACTTAATTTAAATCAAAAGCTGATTTTGAATCAAAAAAGTGTAAAGCATTTCACTATAATAGCTTAAGTAAAAAGGCTGAAACCATTATGGAATCAGCCTTTTCATTTTATGGCGCCCCCGACACGAATCGAACGTGTGACCCTCCCCTTAGGAGGGGGATGCTCTATCCACTGAGCTACGGGGGCCATTAATACAGGGGTCGTAGTATAAGGCTTTTAACGTCTTTAATAAATATGCTGATGATTGAAACATGGGCCACTTACGCATTAAAACTGCTGCATGCGCAAATGACCCATATTGGTATTACCCGAATTACCGTTAAATCATCAGCAATCGATCACTTTAATCTGCTCTGATAGCCGGATAAAACGTTCTACCGGCGTTACCCATACAATGCCGTCTCCAACCTGCCCGGTATGCCCGACTTCTACAATGATCTGCAGCACACCTTCCAGCATTTCGTCCGGCACGATGATCTCAATATGGACCTTGGGGCTGTAGTCCGTTAACTCCTCCCTGATGCCCTGAGCCGGTTTTGCCACATAATGGCCGCAGCCTTCCACTTTACTGACGGTCATACCCGGAAAAGCCTTGATATTACGCAGGGCTGAACGAATTTTTGGCAGGCGGTGCGGCTGTATAACCGCTTTGATTTCTTTCATTTCAGAAACTCCTTTATCTTATGCATTATTATTCTGTGCATTATGCTTCGATTCTTGATTCTTCAAACCTGCGGTACAAGGTTGGCACCACGACCAGCGTGAGCAGCGTAGAACTGATCAGGCCGCCAATCACCACAATCGCCAATGGACGCTGAATCTCGGAACCCGGGCCTGTTGCAAACAGGAACGGCACCAATGCCAGCATGGCAACCGTTGCCGTCATCATCACCGGCCTGAACCTTTGTTTACAGCCTTCCACGATCGCTTCGATCTGGCCTTTGCCTTCATCACGTAATGAACGGATATAAGACACCAGCACCACGCCATTCAGCACGGCAATCCCCCACAGGGCGATAAACCCGACGGATGCCGGCACGGAGAGGTACTCGCCGGTTACCAGCAGCGCAAAGATACCGCCAATGGAAGCAAACGGCAGGATCATGATAATCATCGTCGCATAACGCACTGAGTTAAACAGCAGGAACAGCAGGAAGAATATCGCGGCAATGGTGATCGGCACGATAATCATCAGGTGGTTCAGCGCACGTTCCATATTCTGGAACTGGCCGCCGTACTCAAGGTAATAACCGTCAGGCAGTTTGAGCTGTTTATCCAGCGTTTGCTGGAGCTCTGCAACAAAACCGCCCAGGTCGCGATCCTTGACGTTAATGGCCACCACGATACGCCGCTTGCCCAACTCGCGGCTGATCTGCGCCGGCCCATCACGGATTTCGATCTCGGCCAGGTCACGCAGTGCGACACGCGAACCATTGGGTGAGGTCACGAGTATATTGCCGATGGCTTCGATGTCATTCCTGAAACCATCCGGGAAACGCACCGCACCGGAGAACCTGCGCTCGCCTTCATAGATCTCGGTGGCCACCTTACCGCCAATCGCAGTTTCAATGATGTCGTGAATGTCAGAGGCGTTGATGCCCTGGCGAGCAATCGCCTGCCTGTTGATCGTAATGTTCAGGTACTGCTGGCCGGATACTTTCTCGACGCGCAGGTCAACAGCACCGGCCACGCCACCGGCGATCTTTGCGATCTCATCGGCTTTGCTCTTCAGCTTGGCCATGTCGTCACCAAACACTTTAACCGCCACATCCGACCTGACGCCGGTCAGCAGCTCATCCACGCGGTCTGAAATCGGCTGCGCCATCACGATCTGCACACCCGGCAAGCCTTCAGACAGCACTTCCGTCATTTTGTCCGCAATGTCATCCTGCGTCCAGCCTTCAGGCCATTCATCCCTTGGCTTCAGGCTGATGATCGGCGTGGATTCGTTCTGTGCCTGCGGGTCAGCCGGGCTTTCGCCACGGCCGATGCCTGACATGGCCGATTTAACGCCAGGCACTTTCTCCATAATCAACCGCATGGCTTCATTTTCCATCTTGATGGATTCTTCAAGCGAGATATTGGGCACACGGTTAATACCGGGAACAATCGACCCTTCCTTCATTTCCGGAATAAATGAAGTACCCAGCAGCGGTACCACCATCAAGGAAACCACAAACACCGCGGTTGCAGTCACAATGGTTTTCTTATCATTGACAAGCACCCAGTTAAGCAGCTTCAGGTAAGGTTTTTTAATCGATTGAATCAGTTTGGTGTCTTCACCTGAACCGCCCTTCAGAATATAAGAGCAAAGCACCGGTGATAAGGTCAGCGAAATCACCAGTGATACGAACAAGGCGATTGCGATCGTTAATGCCAAAGGCGCAAACATCTTGCCTTCCATGCCTTCCAGCGTCATCAACGGCAGGAACACCAGAATGATGATACCTACACCAAACAATACCGGCGTAGCCACTTCACTGGCTGCTTCCAGCACAACGCGCACCTTGCTTTCGCCTTGCCTGTGGCCCAGATGGTGGAAGGCGTTTTCAACCACCACCACAGAACCATCGACCATAAGGCCGATCGCAATCGCCAAGCCGCCCAGCGACATCAGGTTGGCCGAAATGCCGTAATGATTCATCGCCATAAAAGTGATCAACGGCGTAAGTATCAACGTTGCCACCACGATAATGCTGGAGCGCACATCACCCAGAAACAGAAACAGGATGAATACCACCAGGACGATGCCTTCGATCAGCACCTTGGTCACCGTGAACAGCGCGGCATCCACCAGCTCACTGCGGTCATAGTACGGCACGATCTGCAAGCCGTTAGGCAGCATGCCCTTGTCGTTGATTTCCTTTACGCGCTCCTTGACACGGCTAACCACTTCTTTAGCGTTACCGGCGCGCATCATGATCACAATGCCGCCCACTGACTCGGTATAGCCGTTTTTCATGACCGCGCCGACGCGGACTTCATGTCCGAGCTTGACTTCGGCAACATCGCGCATAAAAACCGGCACGCCGTTCTGTTCTTTAAGCACGATATTACGGATGTCATCCAGGTTTTCAATCAGGCCCACACCGCGGATCAGGTATTGCTCTGCAAACTGCGGCAATACACCGCCGCCGCTGTTGGCATTGTTCTTAGCCAATGCCATGTAGATATCCTGCAGCTTCAGGCCATAGTGGTTCATGCGATCCGGGTTCACCAACGCCTGGTATTGCTTGACATAGCCACCTTGGGAGTTGATCTCGGCCACACCGGAAATACCGCGCAGCAATGGCCTGACCACCCAGTCCTGGATCGCCCGGCGTTCGGTCAGCTCTTCAACCGAAAGCTCTTTCTCACCGTCACCTGGCTTATCCAAAGTGTATTGATAAACCTCGCCCAGACCGGTTGCAACAGGGCCAAGAATCGGCGTTACACCCTGCGGCATTTTCTCCATCACCTCCATCAGCCGTTCCATCACCAGCTGGCGCGCAAAATAAACATCGGTATTGTCTGTAAACACCAGTGTAATCAGCGACAGGCCATTACGGTTGAGTGAGCGCATTTCCGTCAGGCCCGGCAAGCCGGTCATGGATATTTCCAACGGCACGGTGATAAAACGCTCGACTTCTTCCGGTGATTTTCCGGTAGCCTGCGTTGCGATCTGCACCTGCACGTTGGTTACATCCGGAAACGCATCCACGGAAAGTCTTTGCAATGCGAATACGCCTGCAATCATCAGCGCGACTGCAAACACCATCACAATCAGGCGCTGTTTAAGCGCCGCACGAATCAGAGATTCAATCATGCATTACTCCAATTCTTTGCGTTTACGTTCATTGTTGACATGGAATGCGCCTTCAGCCACAACCACTTCACCTTCAGCTACACCATTTACAATCGTCACCATACCGTCATGCTCTGCACCCAGCTCAACTTCACGCAGGCGGAACTTGTTCGGTGCCAGCTGAACGTAAACATAAGTGGTATCGTTCTCCCTGACGATACTTTGCAACGGCAGCGCCAGTTTGGATTCAGGACGTGACTGGATCAGCATGGAAACCAGCATGTCCGGTTTGATCTCACGGTTATCGTTTGCAAGGTCAGAGCGCACTGTCACGGTTCTGGTTTCCGGGTTCACAACATCACCCTCGTAAATCAGCTTGGCTTTATATTGTTTATCACCCAAAGCCGGAATCTCAACCACAACTTCTTCATCCACCTTGATCAGTTCAACCTGCTGCTCAGGCACTTCGGCCACCACCCACACATGCGAAAGATCGGCGATAATGAACAATTCTTCTGCCGGCTGCACCACTTGCCCCAGGTTCACTTTACGGCTGATTACCGTCCCTGAAATGCGTGACACTACATTGCTGTAGGAACGGATCTGGCCAGACTGCGTGAGCTTGTTAATGGCGGACTCACTCATACCCAGCACCAGCAGCTGGTCACGTGCGGCGTTCAGTTCAGCCTGCGCTGCACTCAGCTCGGCTTCCCTGCGCTGCAATTCGGCCGCGCCGATCACGTCAGCTTCCTGCAATAGTCGCGCACGCTCCACCGCCTTGCTTTGCAAACCGATCTGCTGTGCTGCCTTGATGTAAACCAGCTGGTTCTGCGCCAGCTCGGTACTGTTCAGCGTGGCCAGCACCTGGCCGTTTTTAACATTCTGACCAAGTGTTGCTTCAATGTCCTTGATGCGGCCAGTCACCGAGGCACCGATTCTGGCCATGCGCTGTTCATCCACCTGGATCGTGCCGGGAACACGCAGTGTCCCGCGCATCTCGATATTGCCGGCTGTATGCAGTTCGATCTGCTTTGCCAGCTGCTCTGTAATTTCAACAATATTCGGGTCAGTCACCTTGGCGGCAACCGGAGCCTCTTCTTTCTTTGCGTTACAGCCTGCCAGCAGGAAGCTGGCGGCACACACAGCCAGAAACAGTTTTTTGCCTGGTAAAGAATTTGAAAACATAGATGTAGCAGTCATTAAGATTTAACCTCCAAAAGTTCATAGCCAAGCAAGCGTTCAATCTCCAGCATGGTATTAATGTATTCATAACGCGCAGATAAGTAGTCTTTCCTCACGACACGCTTGGTACGCTGCGCATCCAGGTAATCAAGAATGCCGCGCTCGCCAAAACGGTAAGCAGCTTCTGCGACTCTGAGCACGGCCTCGGCCTGCGACAGCAAGCCATTTTCAAAAGCGGCGACTTGCTGCTGTGCGATCAGGTAACGCTGATAGGCTGATTCAATATCCCGTTTAATCGCCAGTTCGCGGTCACTTAGAATCGCATTGACTTCCCTCACCTCAGCCGCCGCCTGTGCGATCGGGCCACTGCGCTGGTCCCACACCGGCAGCGGAATAGATATGCCCAACCGGAACTGACGCAAATCAGGATCCTGTTCAACACCGGCCTTAACCGTTAAGCCCGGGTTGCGCAACTGCTCCTGCAGGCGCAAGTTGGCTTCGGAAGTTTTGATTGCGGCGCGGATCTGCTTGAGCTGCGTGGCTTCATTGATACGGCCACGCAGTTCATCCACCCTCGGCAGGCTGCTGCTGAGCGGCAGCTCGCCGACCAGGCTATAATCTTCCGGTATCGTGGTGCCGATCAGGCCGCGCAGATAGGCTTTCGCCTCGGTCACCCTGACCCTGGCAGCCTGGTAGTCACGTTCGGCAGCCAAAGCTTCGGTATCCGCTTTGATCAGTTCGTACTTTGGCGATTCACCTACATCCACACGCAGCTTGACGCGCTCACGTATGTCTTTGAGCAGATTGCTGTCCGCCTCGGCTATCTCCAGTACGGCCTGACGCTGCAGCACATCATAAAAGGCGCTTTTCACGCGTGTGCGTACTTCAGTTTTCGTAAGCTCTATGCCCAGTGTTGCCACTTGCACTTGGTTTTCTGCGACTTCTCTCCTGGCGTTGCGCACACCAGGAAAATCGATAGGCTGCGATAATGCAACACCCCAGTTGCCACTATTACCCTGCCCGCCTGGCGTTCTGTAACTGGTCGGACCAGCACCAAACTCGAATTGCGGATTGGCATAGGTTGTTGCTGTAATGACGGAAGCGGTTGCAGAATCTTCGCGCGCTTTTGAAATACTGATTGAGGGATTCTGTTCTGCAGCGATCGTGACGATCTGCTCCAATGTGAATCCAGGCGCGGAATACGCAGAATAACTATGCGTCAGACCGGCCAATATAAATAAAATAGAAGTTAAATAACTTTTTTTAGAGCCTGCCAACAACTCATTTGCACCAAAACTATGCATAAACAGTTTTTTCCTGAATGAATCATCGAAACCAGTTAATAGCGATTAACTGAACATCAATGATTATTAAGATTGATTTCTCTGTGTGCAGCCAACGCCTGTCAACAGGCATCACGCACATCAGCAACGAACGGGCTCGCAAATCCATGCAAGCCTAAAGGTTAAGCTTGCAAGAATTAAGCCATTGGGAAATCAAGCGTTGGGGGGTCTCAGGTGAACCAGCAGGGTCGGCTCTTGATAGCTTGCGCTATAGAAGTAATAGGTGGTGCTATTCTCGGGGAATTGATGATATAAAACTGTTGCAACCGCAGCTGCATCGCCAAGGTCACGATTGTTATCTTTATCAAACTGCATCACAGTAGACTGGCTACTGTTAAAGGCATCGCTGCTGTGTTCATCAAAATTCTGCTGTACCACGGACGCAAAAATTGCGATTAATCCTAGGATTAACAGCAGTTTTTTAAAAACCATCCGCATACCGGCAGTATTGAGATTAATTGATTTCAATTTGTATGATAAAAATTCTATTATTTAGAAAGCATACTGACGCGCGTCATAAAACCGTAACTTTCCAAGCGGGCAATTATAACAACTTTTTTACTGTTGGCATGTATGCATCACTACTTCATGCATCCATTTGTAATTTACGCAGCAAAACAAATGATGCTAACATCAGTTAAACTTTCGCATCAGTCAGACTTTCGATTTAACTCAACCGCTCAACTGAAAGCGCCCCTATGTTATTAAAACTGTTCTTTTACACAGCTGTACTATTGATTGCAATACTGGGATATCGCAGCTTTGCACACGCACCTCATGGTTTGGCGATTGGCGAAGATGCTCCGGATTTCACATTGAATGATGCAGCAGGCAAGTCACATTCACTGTCTGACTACCGCGGCAGGTACTTAGTTCTCTATTTTTACCCGAAAGATGACACGCCCGGCTGCACCAAGGAGGCCTGCCATTTCAGGGATGACCTGTCCCAGCTTGAGAAATTAGGTGCAAAAGTCATTGGCGTCAGCGTTGACAGCAGTGAATCTCACGGGAAATTCGCCGAGAAATACAAGCTGCCGTTTACGCTGCTGGCCGACACTGACGGTAAAGTAGCCGACAGCTATCATGCGCTCAGCGATTTTTTTGTAGTAAAAATCGCCAAGCGCCATACGTTTTTAATTGATGCTGACGGCAAAATCAAAAAGACCTATACCAATGTCAATGTTTCCAACCACTCACAGCAGATCATTGATGATTTAAAAACCATTCAGAACATGCAATGAACCGGCTTTACTGCCCATTTTTGTGCTTGGCCGCAAATGGGTGTACAGATTCCTTATAGACCCTCAGCAAATCAGCCGCTTTGGGTTCGCGCGCAATCGCATTCATGATGGCCTGTTTGGTTGCGCGATGATTCCACTCCTGGATCCGTTCATCCATGTCGGCACGGTGGCTGATAAAGACCCCCACACAGATAAACACATCATCCGCCTCTTCTACCGGAATGATGCCTTCCGCCACACAGTCCATCACCGCCATCGCCACCCCGCGCTGCGCAGGGCCAAACATCTGTGTCGCCTGCTTGCCGTTCTTGATGGTGACTTTATTAAACATGACGGTATTCGGTTTCACCATCATATTCGGTGCGACAATGGCGAGTAAACCATTTACACCCATTTTTTGATCGGTCAGGGTCCGGCAGAACGCATCTTCTGCCGCACTGCCCCTCGGCCCCATGATCAGGTCAATATGCGCCACATTTAAAAGATCCAAACCATGCCCATCAGGACGGTTTTCAACCACCAATGCTTCTCCTACCAACACTCGATCAATCACAGCCATTTTAGTCTCCTAAAATATCTTTGAATTCAGAATCTACGTTCATCTGACAATAGATTCTGAGCGTTTCCGGCTCAAACTGCTGTCCGAATCCGGTACCTATATCATGCCACATACTCGGTAATATGGCTGTACGTACACGCACTTATGACCATCTCGACCAATACATGCGCCTGCCTTAAATTTACGCGCCATAAAAAAAGCCAGCTTACGCTGGCTTTCTATCAACTGCTTATTACTCTTTAGCGGCACGTTTACGCTCGTGCTCCAGCAAGTGGCGCTTACGGATGCGGATGTTTTTAGGTGTGATTTCCACCAGTTCATCATCATCAATAAACTCAACTGCTGATTCCAGTGACAATGCTACCGGTGGAATCAGGCGCACGGCTTCGTCGGTGCCTGAAGCACGCACGTTGGTCAATTGTTTACCCTTGATCGGGTTAACGATCAAGTCGTTATCACGGCTGTGAATACCGATCACCATACCTTCATACAGCATATCGCCAGGCACTGAGAACATGCGGCCGCGGTCCTGCAGTTTCCACAGCGCATAAGCAACCGCTTCGCCTTGTTCTGCTGAAATCAGTACACCATTGCGACGGCCTGGCATATCGGCTTTAACCGGGGCGTATTCATCAAAAATATGCGCCATCAAGCCAGTGCCGCGCGTCAATGTCAGGAATTCCCCCTGGAAGCCGATCAGGCCACGCGCAGGGATCTTGTACTCTAAACGTGTACGGCCGTTGCCGTCTGATTCCATGTTCTGCATTTCACCGCGGCGGCGGCCCAACTCTTCCATCACCGCGCCCTGGTTCTCATCTTCCAGGTCCACGGTCAGGATCTCGTATGGCTCACATTTTTCACCGTCAATTTCGCGGTAAACCACGCGTGGCTTACCTACCGCCATTTCAAAACCTTCACGGCGCATGTTCTCCAACAAGATGGTCAAATGCAGCTCGCCACGACCAGAAACGCGGAACACGTCAGCATCCTGCGTATCTTCAACACGCAAAGCGACGTTAACCAGCAACTCTTTAGTCAAGCGATCACGGATCTGGCGGCTAGTCACGAACTTGCCTTCTTTACCGGCCAATGGTGAAGTGTTCACCATAAAGTCCATGGTCAATGTCGGCTCATCCACACCCAGGTGCTTCAAACCTACAGGATTATCACGGTCACAGATCGTGAAACCAATACCAATATCATCCAGGCCGGAAATAATCACGATGTCACCAGCTTCAGCTTCTTCAACCGGCACACGTTCCAGGCCTTTGAAACCTAACACCTGGTTAATACGGCCTTGCGCGATCTGCTTGTCTTCATTCATGACAACAACGACCTGGCCAGGTTTGATTCTGCCGTTGGTAATACGGCCAATACCTAAGCGACCAGTGTAAGTAGAATAATCGAGTGCAGAAATCTGCATTTGCAGCGGGGCGCTGCTGTCGCCTTTTGGTGGCTCTACGTGTTTAAGGATAGTTTCGAACAGCGGGCGCATATTGTCACTTGCCACGTTCATATCCAGTGTTGCAAAGCCATTCAAAGCCGATGCATATACCACCGGGAAATCCAGCTGTTCATCTGTTGCACCTAAGTTGGCAAACAGGTCGAATGTATGGTTGATCACCCAGTCAGGACGCGCACCCGGACGGTCAACCTTGTTAATTACAACGATAGGTTTCAAACCTAGTGCCAACGCCTTTTTTGTCACAAAACGTGTTTGCGGCATCGGGCCTTCTACCGCATCAACCAGCAGCACCACACCATCCACCATACCCAGCACACGTTCAACCTCACCACCAAAGTCGGCG
The DNA here is from genome assembly GCF_000799735.1 of Methylotenera sp. G11. Taxonomy (NCBI): domain Bacteria; kingdom Pseudomonadati; phylum Pseudomonadota; class Betaproteobacteria; order Nitrosomonadales; family Methylophilaceae; genus Methylotenera; species Methylotenera sp. G11. The sequence goes on from NZ_JUHH01000001.1 coordinate 663,607, forward strand.
TGACCTGGAGTATCGACCACATTGATGTGCGTACCTTCGTAGTTAAGCGCAGTGTTTTTAGCAAGAATAGTAATGCCACGTTCTTTTTCAATATCACCGGAGTCCATCACGCGTTCGGCGACTTGCTGGTGAGAAGAGAAAGTACCCGCCTGCTGTAGCAGTTTGTCCACCATGGTTGTTTTACCATGGTCAACGTGGGCGATAATTGCGATATTTCTGAGGTTTCTAGTATTAGGGCTGCGTGACATGTATTGCACCGGTTCATTGAAAGGCGGCGATTTTAACACATTACGCACAAAAACTTTTAGTTAAATTACATTAAACCTTTGACAAAAGAAGATTTATCCCTATAATGCGCACAACTTAAAACTTTACTCACTTGTCAAAAGTTTTAGATTCATCGCCCTGACCCTCGGTTGCTCGTGAAATTTTGAAGCGACTATCTTTAGATTTAATGTTAAATCTATCTTTACTGGTTAGCGGCTATGCCCGTGCGCTGGTAAATAAAGCATCTCAATATATTTTTGAATCTGCTTTTTGCGTTATGTTTTTGCATGACTAGAAACATTGATGTATTTGCTCGCGCCCTTTTTTGATTTTTTTGAAAGGGACTACTTTGTCTTTTGAATCTTTAAATTTACACCCTGCTATTTTACGTGCTATTGAAGAGGCCGGTTATACATCACCTACCCCTATTCAATCGCAGGCGATCCCTGAAGTAATCTCCGGCCGCGACCTGCTGGCATCAGCCCAGACCGGCACCGGTAAAACTGCAGCGTTTACATTACCTGCGCTTAACCTGCTGGCAACACCGCACGAATCAAGAAGCCGCGGCCCACGCATCCTGGTATTGGTACCGACACGCGAACTGGCTGCCCAGGTAAATGAATCTGCTCGTAAATACGGCAAATATATCCGCGCACGCACTGTAAGCATCGTGGGTGGCATGCCTTACCCGCTGCAAAACAAATTGCTGTCACAACCTTTGGACATTCTGGTTGCGACCCCAGGCCGTTTCATTGACCACCTGGAACGTGGCCGCATTGACACATCACGCCTGCAAATGCTGATTCTGGATGAAGCTGACCGCATGCTGGACATGGGCTTCATGCCTGATGTTGAACGCATCTGCGAGGCATTGCCTGCTGAGCGTCAGACATTGCTGTTCTCGGCAACGCTGGATGGCAACATCGGCCGTATCGCCCGTGACATCCTGAAAGACCCGAAAACAATCGAGATCGCACAGCAAAAAGAAAAACATGCAAACATTGAACAGCGTTTGCACTTTGTTGATGACATGACACACAAAAACAAACTGCTGGAGCATCTGCTGATTGCCCCGGAAGTCAACCAGACCATCATTTTCACTTCAACCAAACGTCACGCTGACGTTCTGGCTGAAGACCTGTACGCAGCCGGCCACAAAACCGCAGCGCTGCACGGCGACATGACACAAGGCGCACGTAACCGCACCTTGACTAAATTGCGTCACGGCGACGTAAAAGTACTGGTGGCGACTGACGTTGCCGCGCGCGGTATTGACGTAGCGGGCATCTCCCATGTGATCAACTATGACCTGCCTAAATTTGCAGAAGACTACGTACACCGTATCGGCCGTACTGGCCGTGCAGGTGCGACTGGCGTAGCCATTTCATTCGCGTCGAATATGGATCGCCATATCCTGCGCAAGATTGAGCAGTTCACGGGCCAACGCATGGAACCGGCAGTGATTGAAGGTTTTGAACCCAAGCGCCCGATGAAGATGGACGCTCCGGGCGGCCGCGGTGACCGTCGCGACGGTCACAAACCAGGTGGCCGCGGCGGCTTCAAACCGCGCGATGATCGTGGCGGCTACAAGAGCCGTGACAGCCGCTTTGAAGGCCGCGGCAACCGCGACTCAGCGCCACGTGACGTAAACGGCAACTCCGCCGCTTATGCGCCAAAACCAGAGTTTAACCGTGCAGAACGACCAGCCGGTGACCGTAACCGCGGTGCAAATGCAGGCGCCCCAAACCGCAGCTTCGGCGACAGCGCAGCGTTCGGCAAAAAGCCTTACTCACGCGACGGCCAACGCAGCGAAGGCCGTGCAGACCGCGGCGCAGCACCGGCACGCCGTGACAGCAACCGCAACGAAGGCAGAAGCAATGCAGCCCGAGGCTTCGCAGGCGCAAATGCCGGTAGCGGTGCACCACGCCGTCCACGCAACTTTGCTTAAAAACCCTTAACCGCCGATGCACGCCGATTTTTTAAAAGCTATTAAAATATCTGTCTTAATCGGCGGTTAAACTGTTTTATATCACTTATTAATCAGACTAATATCCAAATCAATGACCGAAACAGTAAATTTTGACAATTTAGGCTTAGCGCCAGAGCTACTCAAGGCGCTTGCCGAATCCGGTTACACAACACCGACCCCGATCCAGTCGCAGGGTATCCCTGTAGCATTGGCCGGCGGGGATTTAATGGCTGGTGCACAAACCGGCACCGGTAAAACCGCGGCGTTTGCCCTGCCTTTACTGCAAAAGTTACTGCCTCTGGCTAACAGCAGCACCTCCCCTGCCAAACACCCGGTGCGGGCATTGATCCTTACGCCTACACGCGAACTCGCAATACAGGTAGAAGAAAGCGTCAGGGCTTATGCCAAACACACACAACTGCGCTCGCTGGTGGTGTACGGCGGCGTAGACATCAAAACGCAGACTCCCCACCTCAAAACCGGGGTGGAAGTGCTGGTGGCAACCCCAGGCCGTTTGCTCGACCATATCGAACAAAAAACGCTGCAGCTTGGACAAGTGCAGATGCTGGTGCTTGATGAAGCCGATAGAATGCTGGACATGGGCTTCATGCCTGATCTGCGCCGCATTCTGGCCTTATTGCCTAAACAGCGCCAGAACCTGATGTTCTCAGCGACATTCTCAAATGAAATCAAGAAACTGGCGGATGAGTTCCTGACCAAACCGCAGTTGATCGAAGTCGCGCGCAGCAATGCGACCAATGACAATGTGACACAGAAAGTGTATCAGGTCGCACAAAGTGACAAAGAAGCATTGTTAGTACAGCTGCTTAAAGAGGCCGACGCCAAGCAGGTGATTATATTCACCAAAACAAAGATAACCGCCAGCCGCCTGAGCCGCAGCCTGGCGAAACAAGGCATTGCCGCAGACGCTATCCATGGCGATAAAAGCCAGCTGGAGCGCATCAAAGCGCTGGATGCATTTAAAGCCGGCACAGTCACTGCGCTGGTTGCGACAGACGTGGCAGCCCGCGGACTGGACATCAGTGAATTGCCGATGGTGATTAACTACGAAATTCCAAGCGCACCTGAGGATTACGTACACCGCATTGGCCGCACTGGCCGTGCAGGCGCACTGGGCGTTGCGATTTCATTCGTATCTGAAGATGAAGAAAAATATCTCGTAGAAATTGAGAAACTGATCAAGCGCCAGATTTCCAAAGAAACCATTGAGATTGAAAAGCCGGCTCACAGGTCACGCACCAGCCACACGAAAACAAGCTATCAGGATAACCAGGCTGCGACCCCTGTCAGGCGCCCTGCCCGGCAAAAAAGCAGCGACCCCTGGTTTGACAAACCCTACGAACCTTCATTGCAGAAAACACAGGCAGCGGTTACCAGAACGGTATCCACCAAGAAAAAACCGGTTGCAGCACTGCTTGGCGGTTTGCCTGTTAACAAATAAGAATACATCCAACGCAACGCATAAAGCCGTTCTGGTTCACGACGACTCCGGAACGGCAAAAGCGCAATTGAAAATAGCAATCACCAGGATACAGCCCTTATTCAGAAAAATGGCTGTATTACTGATTCCTCATGAAATCAGCCACACCGTATAGCTGCGAAGCCAGTTTTTTCATCAGATCATCCTCGTAAGCCAACTGATGCATGGCCCTGATCATGCAATACATCCACTGATCCCGGGCGGATTCATCAACCGCAAACGGCATATGGCGCGCGCGCAGCCTGGGGTGCCCATAGCGTTCAATGTACAGCTGCGGGCCACCGGTCCACCCTGTCAAAAACATAAACAGTTTTTCGCGCGCTGAAGTCAGGTCCGGCTGGTGCATATCACGCAGCGTCTTGACTTTGGGGTCTGTATCCATGATGTCGTAGAATGTCTCGACCAGCTGGCGAATATTCTCAACACCGCTTGCTTCTCCGCCCAGCAGTTCAAAAAACGTTCTTTTATCGCTGCCGGCTTCTTCAATCTTATCTATCATGCTATCAACTAAACAACTGTAATCAATTAAACCACTGTAGGCTTGACCAAGCTGGCAGCCAGCTTGGCGCTGGCTCTGGCTTCATCGGTATCTTTACCGGTTGCCAATGCCACACCCATGCGGCGTTTCATGAATGACTCCGGTTTACCAAACAGGCGAATATCGGCGCCAGGCACAGCCAGGGCTTTCTCAACGCCGTCAAACGCCAGCTGAGTGGTCTCATGCCCGCCATAAATCACGGCACTGGCAGCCGGATCACGTAATGCAACATCGACAGGCAAGCCCAGGATGGCACGTGCGTGCAGGTCAAACTCACTGAAACGCTGGCTTGCCATGGTCACCATACCCGTGTCATGCGGACGCGGGCTGACTTCACTGAACCATACCTGGTCGCCTTTGATGAACAGCTCGACACCAAACAGGCCTAAACCGCCCAAACTATCGGTCACCGCTTTGGCAATACGCTTGGATTCCTCCAGCGCCTTGGGCGTCATCGCCTGTGGCTGCCAGCTTTCTACGTAGTCACCGTTTTTCTGGACATGGCCGATAGGCTCACAGAAATAAGTTGTAATCTCACCCTGGGCATTTTTTGCACGGACTGTCAGCAGCGTGATTTCATAGTCAAAATCAATCTGGCCTTCTGCAATCACTACCCCCTGGTTGACTCGCCCGGCTGAAGCCGCATAATCCCACGCGGTTTTGACCTCGCTGGCACTGGTAATGCGCGACTGGCCTTTGCCAGAAGATGACATGGTTGGTTTGATGAAACATGGGTACCCGATGCCGGCATCAATGGCTGCCTGCAGCTCAGCCTCGCTCTTGGCAAAGGCATAAGGTGAGGTCGGCAGTTTGAGCTCTTCGGCCGCAAGCCTGCGGATACCTTCACGGTTCATCGTGAGCTGTACGGCTTTAACGGTTGGAATCACGGTTGCGATATCGGATGACTCGATGTCAGCCAGTGTCGCCGTATTCAATGCCTCGATCTCAGGCACGATCAAATGCGGTTTCTCTAAAGCGATCAGCTCACGCAAGGCCTGGTCATTGGTCATGTCAATCACATGCGCGCGGTGAGCAACCTGATGGCCAGGCGCATTTTTGTAGCGGTCAACCGCAATCACTTCCACACCCAGGCGTTGCAATGCAATGATGACTTCTTTGCCAAGTTCACCGCTGCCTAACAGCATGACACGTGTTGCATTGGGGCTTAGAGGGGTACCGATCTGCATAGGATTCTTTCAGTTTTTAGTTGGGTGAATCATAACATGCAGGGCATTTTTAAGAAATTTGAAGATGTAACAAAATTGTGAAAAAACTGATTAAGAAAAACCTGGTTGGCCGCAGATGCACGCAGATAAAAACTAAAACAAATTTATCGGCAGATAATCAAATTGTTATATCCCTAATGCTTGATCTGGTGCTTATCCATTCTGTAGCGCATGGTCATTCTAGTGATGCCCAGCTTGCGCGCAGCCTCGGAAACATTGTTTCTGGTCTCAGCCAGCACCTGCAGCAATATGGCTTTTTCTGCCGAGTCCAGCGCAGATTGCTGCGTATTGGCATTCAGGCCGGATTCGGTCGCCCGGAATACCGGCAGCGCCAGATCCACGTCCGTCACCAGGTTGTTATGGCATAGCAGTACCGAACGGCTGACCTGATGCTTCAGTTCGCGCACATTACCCGGCCACGTGTAATTTTCAATCATGCTGACTGCTTCCGGCGCGAATGCCGGCATCTGCAAACCATAGCGCCTGGCGGTCTGCGCTGCAAAATGCCGCGCCAGCAGCAGCATGTCGCCCGCCCGTTCGCGCAATGGCGGCATAGTGAATCCCATTACATTCAAACGGTAATACAAATCCTGCCGGAACCGCCCTAGCTGGGACATTTCATGCAGGTCCCGGTTAGTCGCGGCAATGAAACGCGCCGGCACCGCACGCTCTTTGGTCGAACCGATACGGCGCACAACGCGACGTTCCAGCACATTCAGCAGTTTTGCCTGCAGCGCTAGTGGCAACTCACCGATTTCATCTAAAAAAAGCGTGCCGTCTTCCGCGGCCTCGATCAGGCCGGGACGTGTATTGATCGCCCCGGTAAAAGCACCCTTTTCATGCCCGAACAGCTCGCTTTCTATAAGCTCGGCCGGTAATGATGCGCAATCTACATGCACAAAGGGTTTATTATTGTTTGTGGAACAGGATAAGTGCAGCAAACGCGCTGCTACATCCTTGCCGGTGCCGGTCTCGCCGCCTATCAGCACCGTAGGCGGAATAGCATCAGATGACACGAACCGGGAAATACGATGAATCTGGGATTTAATATTCTGCATCGCCGGGCTATCTCCCAGCAGCTCAACCCCTTCAATGGCGTGAGCATTGCGCTGACGCGAATAATCCAGGCTATTGCTCTGCGCCGCAGCCGCTTCTGCTTTCTGGATCGACAGCAACAGCTCTTCAAGGTCGATTGGTTTTTTAAGGTAATCAACAGCCCCCTGCTTCATCGCATTAACAGCATCGCTGATTTCCCCATGCGCCGTCATGACAATCACCATTGCGCTTTTGGCAACGAAGAACGGCAGCAAATCCAGGCCATTGCCGTCAGGCAGGCGCATATCCAGCAACACGATATCCGGGGCAAACTGCTTAACGATGTCGCGCGCATCCTGCACACTCTCAACATGCGCACATTCATAATCAGCCTTCTGCAAACGGCGCATCACAGCGCGTGCGAAAAGCGCCTCATCTTCGACAATCAATATTTTCAATTGCTGTTTAAGCGATGGGGTGTTTTCACCCGGACTGAGATGCACTAATTGCAAAAATGACTCCTTGATTTAATCGGATTTTATTTAATCGGCTTTTGCATCATACACTGATTTTTTGGCACCGAAATCATAACGTACGCCAATCCAGCCCGCACGAGGTGCACCCGGCATCAGCAGTTTTGATGCAGAATCCTCGCCAGCAAATGCACCGCTCTGATTGATCCAGCTCTCGCCCATCAAGCCGCCTGATGCATATTCTTTATCAAAAATATTGATGGCTTTGGCAAACACCTGCCAGCCGCTGGCACCAAACTTATAACGTGTATCCAGGTTAACGACCGTATAGCCGCTTACTTTGCCGCTACCCTGGTAACCGGAACCCGAATTCGCCACGTGTTTGTTGTTTTCATTGCCGCGGGCATACACATCGGCAAATGTATTGATATTGGTGCCGATAGACCAGTTAGGCGTCACCTGGTATTGCATGCGGATCTTGAGTGCGTGATCCGGCATGTTAGCCAGGCGGTCACCTTTCTTCACATCGATCACATCATTGCCGTTGATGTCTGTGTAAGACGTTGAGTTCACCTCATTCACCAGTGACAGATCACTTTCATAGGTGGCTTTCAGGTAGCTATAGCCGGCATTCCAGCTGAACTTGCCGATATCGCCGTTCAAGCCCAGATCCAGCCCCATGCGGCGGGTTTTGCCTACGTTATCGAAGTAACCCATGCCATTGGCGGCGTTTGTCGAAATGAACTGGATGTCGTCATGGTTTTCAGTGCGGTACACCGCGCCAGACCACTTGATATTTGAAGTTAAATTACCGCGCGCACCGAATTCGAATGTCTTGGAAACGACTTTTTCCAGGGGCGGGTCACCGGCCATCGCATTCGGCAGTTTGCATGGCACAGCCGGGTTGGCGCAGCCAAGCTCCATCGAAGTCGGTGCACGCATACCCTCGTTATACGAGCCGTAAACGGTCAAATCTTTAGTCGGCGTAAAGGTCAAGCCTACAGCCGGGTTGAACCTGCTGAAGCTATGGTCGCCGCTGAGTGTTTCAGGATCAGTGACATCCGGGATCAGCTTATCACGGTTTTCCACCTTGATATGGTTATAACGCCCGGACAGTGTCAGGTGCCAGAAATCATTCAAGGAAAGCGTGTCTGTAGCGAACAGGCCCCAGGTATTGGTCTTGCCGCGCAGATCCACTGCGGCTTCATCACTTTCCAGGCCTAACCCATCAACACCGCGGGTTGCATTGATGGTCCCGAACTCTGTGGACTGGTTGAACTTGATACGCGAATGATCGTAACCAAAACCGACAATAAACTGGTTCTGTTTCTGCATGAAAGGCTGGTTGAATGCAAGCTGCGCATTGAATCCGTATCCATTCTGCTTGGTCGTGCTGCGGTTAAGTGCACCGCTGCAATTGAGTGAAGCCAGATCGTCGTCATCCGCACCTACAGCACTCAGACAGGCTGCATCCCATTGATCGTCAACATCATAATCAAAATCATCGTTCACATCGCCATTCAGGGTTTTGCGCTTTGAGTGGCGGTAATAGGTATTGGCCGTTAACTGCACGTCATCATTGAACCAGTGGCTGCCGTTCAGGTTCAGGAAAGACATGGTGTTTTTGGTCTGGTCTGGCCTGGTATTGATGGTTTCACGGCCAAACTGCCTCATGAGCTCTTCCTGAATCAGGCCGTTGCCGATCATATTGTTATCAGCGCCGGTGTAACTTAATTCCAGGCGTGAAGTCGCGTTCTGCCAGCCCACTTTACCGAACAATTGCTTGACTTCAGTCGGTGAATAATCGCGCCAGCCATCTTCATCAAAATAATTGCCGGAAATGAAATAATCAACAGAGCCATCCGCTGAAACACCGCCAAACTCAGCCGCCGTGTTCTTGCGACCCCATGAGCCGAAGCTGGTTTCAACCGCACCGCCCTGATGAGTACGGCCATTTTTAGTCACGATGGACAAAGCGCCGCCCAGGGTATTCAGGCCAAACACCGGGTTGGAACCCGGCATCAGGTTGATGCCTGCGATTGCATTCACGGGAATCAGGTCCCAGTTCACAGCATCACCGAATGGTTCGTTCACACGTACGCCATCCTGGAACACGGAAAGACCTTGCGGTGTACCCAGCAAAGGTGAGGCAGAAAACCCGCGGAACAGGATATCCGGCTGAAATGGGTTGTTCTGCGTCTCGTTGACGCTGACACCTAACAGGTTGTTATTCATGTAATCAGCAATATTCAAACTGCGCTGCTCCTGCAGCGCTTCGCCATTCACCACCTGCACGTTTGATGGAATCTGTTCCAGAGGCAAACCTACGCCGGCAAGCGGGGTCGTATTGACCACCTCCACCTTATTGGTCGTGATTTTGCCATTTTCTGCGGCTACTGCATTCTGCTGCACGGCATAAGCAGCCAGAATCGCGGTCAAAATTATTTTTGGTTGTAATGTTTTCTGCATGTTGTTCCTTGTGTTCTTAAGCTAAGAGCGGTTCTCCCGCTATATGAACAGCAAAAAACATTCCTGAAGATGCCGATCGTGACAGGCTGGTAAAAGTACATATTTATCAAGCACTAAGCGCAGAATTAGCTGGATTGGCAAAGAGCTGCACTTGAAATATTGGCTGATTACAGCCACATTGGTGGCTGTAATCAGCCACCAACCAATGTCGCATTTAAATACTATTCAGCAATTGGCGTGGCGGGATATTAAGGTAAGCACGCAACCCTAACCATGCAGCAAAAGGAATGGCCATGATAGAAACCAGCATGGCCGAAACGGCCAGGCCCAGGTTGAATTGAAACGGAATATCCAGCACTTTCACACTGATGTAGTAAGCAAGCAGGTTCGCGGCAACTGTCGCCACCAATGCTGCAATCAAGCCAATCAAGGCAAACTCGGTAAAGTAGGCAACACTCACCTGCCGTCGCGACGCACCGAAAACCCGCATCAGCGTTGCTTCCGAGATGCGCTCTGCCCTGGTGGCGACCAATGCGGCATATAACACGGCAACCCCCGTGACCAGGCTGAAAATAAACACATACTCGACCGTACTGCTCATTTTCTGCATGATGCCGCGCACCTGCTGCATCAGCGCCGCAATATCGATCACAGTCAGGTTAGGGTATTGCTTAACCAGCTGATTCAGCGGCATATCCGCACCTAAAGGCAGGTGAAAGCTGCTGATGTAATTGGCCGAGAAGTTATCCAGCACGCCAGGCGGGGTCACGGCAAAAAAGTTGGCTCGCATGGTATCCCAATCCACTTTTCTCAGGCTGGTTACTGTCAATACCAGGGGCGTTCCGGCAACATCAAAACTCAGCTGGTCCCCTAACTGTATCCCCAGGGTTTTTGCAAGATCCTGCTCCAGTGAAAGGTAAGGTTTGCCATATTCGTCCGCACTCCACCAGCGGCCGGCCACCAGTTTATTATCACTTTGCATGACATCGGCCCATGACAGATTGAACTCGCGCTCCGCCAGGCGTCTTGCCCGCTCCTCTTTCCATTGCGAGCTTCTGATCACCTCATGGTTGATCTTCTGCAGCCTGGCTCTCACCATGGGAAAGACCGAAGCCTCTTTGATCTTCTGCGCGCTGAAAAACTGTTTCACTCCATCGATCTGCTGCGGCTGAACATTAATGACAAAGCGGTTAGGTGCATCTGCCGGCAGCGAAGCCTGCCAGTTATTGATCAGGTCACCGCGTATCAGCGCCAGTAACATGAGCACCATCAAACCCATGCTGAACCCTATGGTCTGCACTGTAGACAACGCAAGCCGTGTTTTAAGCCCCTGCACGCCGATCATGACGGCCGATAAAGTTTTACTGTGCGGAGACAGGCGGAACAACGCCCTGGCAAGATGCACCAGCCCATAGGAAAAAACAAACACCACAGCGCAAAGCGCAAGCATGGCCAATATGGTTGACAGCGCAATCTTGGCGTCCTGCGCCTGCCAGAAAACCATGGCAGCCATTACCAACGCCGCCGGCAGGAACTTAGCCTGTGCAGACATGGGCTGGGACAGTGTCTCGCGCCTGAGAATATTCATCGCGGTGAGCTTGCGCATCTGCCATGCGTGCGGCACCACCACAGCGACCATCATGGCCAGGCTGGCAGCAAGGCCTGTCAAGGCAGGTGAAAATGAAGCCGGAGGCAGCGCTTCAACAAACAGGCTGCCGGCCAGCCTGGCTAAACCTAATTGCGCAGCATAGCCAATCACGATACCCAGCAAAGCACTGAAAAAGGCAATCAGCAAGGTCTGTATCGCCAGCACTTGCAGCACCGTATTCTGCAAAGCGCCAAAGCAGCGCATCAGGGCAAACATATCCAGGCTCTGCCTGATATAAGGCATGCTTGACAGCAGCATGGCTGCCATGGCCAGAATCACGCTGACCATGGCAGACAGACCCAGGAACTGTTCCGCCTTATCCAATGCAAGCTTGATTTCCGGACGTGCGTTACGCAGGTCTTCCATGCGTTCGCCTCGCCCCAGTTCAGGCTGCATCTGCTGCTGATAACGCTGTATCTTTTTCAGGTCGCCGGACAATAAGAGCTGGTATTTCACCCGGCTGCCGTATTGAATCAGCTTTGTTGCAGCCAAGTCTTCCGCATTCATCATCAAGCGCGGGGCAAAACTGAACATATCACCGCCGCGCGAAGGTTCGCGCAGCAATATTGCCGCCACCAGCAGGTTTTTCTCGCCTACGGCAATCCGGTCGCCTACCGTTAAATCCAGCGCATTCGCAAGCCTGGGTTCTATCCATGCCTCGCCACTGGCTGGCGCAGCCTTGACGACCTGCCCGGCAGCTGAAGACGCCGCACCTAAAGTCAGGTCGCCACGCAAAGGGAAGTGTTTTCCGACAGCCTTGACCTCAACCAGCTGGCTGCTGCCACCCACAACCACCATGCTTGGAAACTCATAAGTATTGACCGCAGCAAACCCCTGCTTTTGTGCCTGCACAGAAAATACAGCGGGAATCTCGTGGTCAGCCGACACGGCAAGGTCACCGCCCAGCAGCAGAGCCCCCTGCTGGCTCAGTGCAGACTCGACGCGTTCGGTAAAAAAACCTACGGCAGTAATTGCCGACACTGCCAGAGCCAGCGCAAACACCAGTACCCTGAGCGCCCCGGCACGCCATAAACTCAGGCATTGCGCCCCGGCCAATATAAAGTTACGCATGATAGCCTGCATCAGTGAGCCACCTCTTGCAGTACGCCACCGGCCAGCTTCAGCTGGCGCTGGCAACGATTAGCCAGCTGTGTGTCATGCGTGACCAGGACCAATGTGGTTCCTGCCTCGGCATTCATCCGGAACAGCAATTCAATAATCATCTGCCCGGTCGCATGATCCAGGTTACCTGTGGGCTCATCGGCGAACAGTATGGCCGGCTGCGTGGCAAAAGCCCGGGCTATGGCTACACGCTGCTGCTCACCACCCGATAATTGTTTGGGATAATGCGTCACGCGTCCGCTTAAACCTACTTTATTCAATGCTTCCAAAGCCAGCGCTTTTGCATTGGGCTGATTTTTCAGCTGCAAAGGCAGCATGACATTCTCCAGCGCAGTCAACGCCGGAAGCAGCTGGAATGACTGGAATACGAATCCCATACTGGCGGAGCGTACTGCAGCGCGTCCGTCTTCATCCAGCTTGCTGAACATTGCACCCTGAATTTGAACTGAACCTGCCGTTGGGATATCCAACCCTGCGAGCAAACTTAATAAAGTGGATTTTCCCGAGCCGGAACTGCCGATGATGGCGACCTGCTCACCGGCAAAGATATTCAGGTTCAAGCCTTGTAGAATGCGAATTTGGTTATCATGATTAATAATTTCATAATAGAGATCGTTCGCTTGAATGATTGGGGAGTTCTGCATCAATGTTATTCCGTTTATTTTCCAGATTTAAGGATTCAAAACCTGAAACATCGAGCCTTGAAACATCAGGTCTTGAAACATCAGGATTGAAAAATTCAATTGTTAGTCTGTGTTTAATCAGTTTCGTTGCATGGGCCACGCCCGCATTTGCGGCAAACCCCAGCATTTTAATCTATGGCGACAGCCTGTCTGCCGCATATGGCATTCCACAGCAGCAGGGCTGGGTGGCTTTGCTGAAGGAAAAACTCCACCGCGAAAACCCAGGGATAGACGTCATCAATGCCAGCATCAGCGGTGAAACCACCAGTGGCGGCCTGACCCGCCTTGCTCGCACGCTTGCGCAGAACAAACCGCAAACCATCATCATTGAGCTCGGCGCCAATGATGGCTTACGCGGCCTGCCGGTAAAAAACATGCGTGAAAATCTTGATGCAATGATTCAGTTAAGCAAAAAATCCGGCGCCAGAGTGCTGTTGGTCGGCATGAAAATACCGCCTAACTATGGCCGGCAATATACCCAGGAATTCAGCCAGGTTTATACCGCCTTAGCCTCCCGGCACAACATCCCGGTCGTACCGTTCATGCTGGAAAATATAGCGGTAAAACCACAGCTGATTCAGGCAGACGGATTGCACCCGAATGCACTTGGCCAACCGATTATCCTCGAAAATATCTGGCCTGAATTGCAGCGCCTGCTTAAAAAGAGCAGCCGTTGACCGTACCGGAGCCGGAGCACCTGCCTTCCGGCTAGCGTGCAGAATCCTGCCAGCTTATTTCCAGGCCAGGTTCATTCGCCTGCGCCTGCAACTCACAGCTGATGCCAATACCTGGTACGCACGCCAGCTTATCTTCCCAGTAGACCAGCGGCATATACTGGCGCTGCCAGGGTGGCATATTCACTTCCTGCAACAGGTATTTAAGCGTCCTGGTCGGTCTTAGCGCATCCGGTTTAAAGCGCTCTCCGCCATCACGGTTGGTGATCCTGAGTTTAGTCACGCCCTGTTTGAGCGCAAGCCCAGCGCCAATCACCGGCTTGAACAGCAGCTTGCCGCCGCTGGGCAGTATCAGCTCCGGCTCACCATTCCACACCATATCAAATGGTTCAGCAGCTTTATCTTCACACAGATAAGCCCGGTGCCGGTATTTACGCAGATACAGGTGTTGCAGCCTGATATTCAGGTCGGCATCTTTCCTTGAGTTGAATAACTGGTCGACAATTTCATTCAGGTGTTCGGCTGCAGGCATCGCCAGCCCGTTGCCTGAAAACCACCAGCGCAGCACGTTCTTAGCGCGTGCATTGGTCAACTGCCCCAGTTCCGGCAGGCAGATACTGTTATCCGCAAGAAGGTTTTCAGCATCCTGCCGCGCCAGCACCTCAAGCAGTTCGCTTGCCTCGGCCATATGCGATGCAGTCCTGGCGAGCACAGCCTTGATGCTTTTAAAGCGTGATTCCAACACCGGCATCACTTCATGGCGCACAAAATTGCGCTCATATTGCGTATTGTCATTGCTTTCATCATCACACCATTGCATGCCGTGCTGCAATGCGTATGCCAGCAGCGATTGGCGCGAAACACCGAGCAGTGGCCTCAGCAGCCGCCTAGCATGATCTGCAGCTGCCATTGAAGACAATCCTTTAACACCGGCGCCCCTGAACAACTGCAGCAGCAGCGTTTCAGCCTGATCATCCTGATGGTGTGCGGTCAGGACAAAATCGGGCGCCCGCCCGCCTGATGTATAGCTGAACAGGGCGTTATACCGCAGCTGGCGCGCCTCAGCCTCGATGCCCTGCTCGCTGTTCCTGTAATCGGGGTTACTGGCAACATTCACATGCACGACCTGCAAAGGCACATTGAGCTGCCTGCATTGCGCTGCACAGAAAGCTGCCCAGCTATCGGCATTTACGCTAAGGCCATGGTGCACATGCATGGCATGTAATTCAAACGGAATCTTGGTTCTGGCTTCTGCCAGCAATTGCAGCAGGACAGCAGAATCGAGGCCGCCGCTCAAGGCCAGCAATAACGTTGACTTGAAGTCACTGGCCTGGAGGTGATTAACAAGAAACGCATCAAGCCCCAGGCTCAATGCGTGCGTGACAGTTTCGGTGCTGCTGTTGGCTTTCCGATTCAAAAAAGCGCTATTTTTCTGCGACTTCTTTGAATTTGCCATAACTCATCAATCGTTCGTAACGGGTTACCAACAATGATTTGATTGATTTGGTTTTAAAGCGGGTTAATTCTTCTTTAAGTGCGGCACGCAGTGTTTCCATCATCGCCTCAGGTGAGCGATGCGCACCGCCTACTGGTTCAGGCACGATTCTGTCTACCAGCCCCAGGGCTTTAAGACGGTCCGCAGTGATTGCCAGCGACTCGGCCGCTACAGAGGCTTTATCTGCACTCTTGTACAGAATGGAAGCGCAGCCTTCAGGTGAAATAACGGAATAAGTGCCGTATTGCAGCATTAGCAGCTGGTCGACAACGCCCAAAGCCAGCGCCCCGCCTGAGCCGCCCTCACCGATGATGACGCCGATGATGGGGGTTTTGAGCTCTGCCATTACATAGAGGTTACGGGCAATCGCCTCTGACTGGCCTCGCTCCTCGGCTCCGATACCCGGATAAGCACCCGGGGTGTCGATCAGCGTAACAACCGGGATATGGAATTTTTCAGCCAAACGGTATAAACGCAATGCTTTACGATAGCCTTCAGGACGCGGCATACCGAAATTGCGGTATTGACGCTCTTTAATATCGCGGCCTTTCTGATGGCCGATCACCATGACCGGCTGACCTTCAAACCTGGCAAGGCCGCCGACAATCGCCGGGTCATCCGCGTACGCGCGGTCGCCATGCAGTTCTTCAAAATCGGTAAACAGCGCGTTGATATAGTCCAGTGTATAAGGGCGCTGCGGATGGCGCGCCAGCTGTGAGATCTGCCAGGCAGACAAGTTACCGTAGATGTCTGCCGATAGCTTTTTGTTCTTCTTTTCCAGCGCATCCAATTCTTTAGAAATATCCAGATTGTCATGGTCATCATGCGATGTACGCAAGCTCTCAATCTTGGCTTCCAGTTCAGCGATTGGCTGTTCAAAATCTAAATAGGTAATTTTCATGCATTCAACTCGGTTAATAACACTTTGTTCTCAAAAATATTGTTGGGTAGATTAAAACTATCTGCGAAAAACACAAAAGACACGAAATTTTGAAACCCAACTGCGCTGTTATGCATTTGAATTAAGACAAGGCGTTGAGTCGCAGACAGTACAACGAGTACGGCAAGGCTCAACAACGCAGTATTCATTCAAATGCATAATTGCGCGCTAATTATATAGGATTTTTACGTTATTCTTGCTTAACCACTGCGTTAAGCCGGCAATCAGTTCATCATGCAGGTCAACACGCCACGCATTTCCCAGCATCAGCTCCACTCTGCTGGTTTTATTATTGTATTCAACCTTGACCGCGCAGCCGCGCTGCTCATCTGAGGCGTTCACGCAGTAAGGTTGCAGCAGCGCTTTTAATTTCGCGGCATCCGCCTGACCGTTACATGAAATTTTCAAAAAGCTCGCCCTGCTGTTTCTCAGGCTCGACAGATCATGCAGTTTTCTCGCATTGACACGAATGCCGCCCGAGAACTCATCATTGCTGACGCGCCCTTCCACAATCACCAGCTGGTCATCTTTCAACAGTTGCTGCGACTGGTTCAGCAGTTCATTGCCAACCACCACTTCAATCCGTGTCGTGCCGTCATCAATGCCGACAATCGCCATCTTGCCGCGCGCCGTCATGCGGATACGTATGCCGGATACGATGCCGGCCAGCAGCTGCGGCTGTTCACGCGGTGTTAAGCTCGCCAGGCTTGTGGTTATAAAATTACTCAAGTCTTTCTGGTATGCCCAGTAAGGGTGGCCGCTTAAATAAAAGCCTAATGCGGTTTTCTCTTCCTGCAGTTTTTGCTGCTCGCTCCAGGCCGGCACATCCGGCAGCACATGCACGGACTGGTCTGATATTTCACCGAACAGGCTGTTCTGGTTGCTATGGGCATTCGTCTGCTCGGCCGCGCTGATGGCCAGCGCCACGCCGGACAGCAAGGCATTGCGGTTCGGTTCCAGCTTGTCAAATGCGCCGGCGCGAATCAGCGACTCAATCACGCGACGGTTTACTTTTCGCAGGTCAAGACGGCTGCAGAAATCAAACAAGTCCTTGAATGGCCCGTCTTTCCTGCGCGACTGCAGAATCACCTCAATCGCCGCCAAGCCTGTACCTTTGATGGCGCCCAGGCCATATAGCACCTGGGTTTTGCTGATAGGCCTGAACTTGAATTCGCTTTCATTCACATCCGGCGGCAGCACTTCTACATGATTGACCACGCAATCATCATAGAAGATATGCACGCTGTCGGTGTTGTTCATATCTGCCGACATGGTTGCGGCAAGGAATGCAGCCGGATAATGCTTTTTCAGGTATGCGGTCTGGTAAGCCACCAGAGCATAGGCAGCCGCATGCGATTTATTGAAACCATAACCGGCAAATTTTTCAAGCAGGTCAAACAGTTCGCTGGCCTGCTTCTCGGTCATGTCATTCTTGGTTGCACCTTCGGTAAAGATCTTACGCTGGGCATCCATTTCCTCTTTTTTCTTCTTACCCATGGCGCGGCGCAGCAAGTCAGCGCCACCCAGACTGTAACCAGCCACCACCTGGGCAATCTGCATCACCTGCTCCTGGTAAACGGCAATCCCATAAGTTTCTTTCAGGATAGGCTCCGTCAGCGGATGCGGATATTCCACACGTTGCTTGCCGTGCTTGCGTCGGCAGAAATCCGGGATCAGATCCATCGGTCCCGGACGGTACAGCGCCACCAGCGCGATAATATCTTCGAAGCAATCCGGCATCGCCTGCTTGAGCATGTCTTTCATGCCACGCGACTCAAGCTGGAACACCGCGGTAGTATTCGCGGTTTTCAGCAGCTGGAACGTAGGCTTGTCATCGATCGGCAGGTCTTCGAACGACAATGGCGGCAGGTTGTTCTCGGCACGCTGCTTATTGGCATTCTCGAGTGCCATATCCAGAATGGTCAGTGTGCGCAGCCCCAGAAAGTCGAACTTGACCAGGCCCACCGCCTCCACATCGTCTTTATCATACTGGCTTACCAGGCTGGCGCCATCCGCCTGACAATAAACAGGAGAAAAGTCAGAAATCTTGCCCGGCGATATCAGCACACCGCCCGCGTGCATGCCGATATTACGTGTCAGGCCTTCCAGCCGTAATGCCAGCTCCAGCAGTTCACGCACTTCCTCTTCATTCTCGCGCCGCTCGGCCAGCTGCGGCTCTTTTTCAAGCGCACCTGATAACGTGATGCCCAGTTCCAGCGGAATCAGCTTGGCAATGCCGTCTACAAAGTTAAACGGCAAGTCAAGCACTCGGCCGACATCGCGAATCACGGCCTTTGCCGCCATGGTACCGAAGGTGGCGATCTGCGATACCGCGTCGATACCGTATTTCTGCTTCACGTAATCAATGACGCGATCCCTGCCCTCCTGGCAGAAGTCAATATCAAAGTCAGGCATGGAAACACGGTCCGGGTTCAAAAAACGCTCGAACAGCAGGTTGTATTCGAGCGGATCAAGATCGGTAATGCCCAGACTATAAGCAACCACGGAACCCGCGCCGGAACCACGGCCCGGCCCTACCGGCACGCCATTATTCTTTGCCCAGTTGATAAAATCGGCCACGATCAGAAAGTAACCGGCAAACCCCATCTGGTTAATCACGCCGGTTTCAAAATCCAGCCGCGCATCATAAGCGGGCTGCTTGGCTGCGCGCTTACCCTCATCCGGATACAGCACTTCCAGGCGTTTAAGCAGGCCGCTCTTTGCCTCTGCAATCAGGTAGTCATTCAGGCTTTCGCCATTAGGCGTCGGGAAATTCGGCAGGTAATTTTTACCCAGCGTCAAAGCCAGGTTACAGCGTTTGGCGATTTCCACGCTGTTGGCAAGCGCCTCCGGCATATCGGCAAACAGCGTACTGATTTCAGCCTGCGTCTTGAAATACTGCTCAGTGGTAAAGTTCTTGGGACGGCGCGTATCGGCAAGCACATACCCCTCGGCAATGCAGGTGCGTGCTTCGTGCGCACGGTAATCATCCGGCGTAGTGAATTGTATCGGGTGCGTTGCCACCACCGGCAATTCAAGCTGTGCGGCAATCGCACGCACATGCTGGATATATTGTTCTTCCGCTGTTTTTTGCGCGCCTACCGCGATGCGCTGCACTTCAAGATAAAAGCGATCGGGGAACAAGTCTTTCCAGGTAGCGGCAAGCTTAACCGCAGCTGCCTGGTTACCCTGCACACATGCCTGGCCAACATCGCCAGCCATCGCGCCGGAAAGCATCAGCAAACCATTGGTGCCGCATTCAGCGAACCACTCCTGCTTGAACTCAGCGCGGCCACGGTACTGGTTGGATAAATAAGCGCGGCTTAACAGCTGACACAACAGAAGGTAACCCGCATGCGTCTGGCACAGCAGCAAGGCACGTGAAGGCTGTTCGCGGTTAACCGGGTTTTCCAGCCAGATATCACAGCCGATGATGGGCTTGACACCTTTGCCGCGTGCGGCCTTGTAAAACTTGATGGCACCGAAAAGATTGTTCAGGTCGGTAAGCGCCAATGCAGGCATGCGGTCATCAGCGGCGTGCTTCACGTAGTCATCAATCCGCACGATGCCATCCACAATGGAATATTCACTGTGGCAACGCAAATGGACGAATACAGGTACTGCTGGATGTGTTTGACTGGTCTCTGACATAAGGCAAATTTTACCTTATTTACCTCTGCTTTTTTAGCGTCATTTATACCCATTTTTAAATGGATATGTTTTTAAAGCATAGCAGCGCATTCATCCTCGGCTTAACACCTGCAATAAATACCGTGCACATTCAGTACAAACGCATTAAGCTGTACAACACAATCCAATAATGTCTTGCTGTATTTTCAACGATACAAAACAATACGATAATGCTGAATACCAAGAACCTGAACCTCAAGGATTTTTGCCATGAATAAAACAACTCGTTTTACCATATGCGCCCTGCTCTCCCTCCTGGCAATTCCTTTATGGGGTTGCGCACCGGAAATCGGCAGCGACCAGTGGTGTGCCAACCTCAAAGCCAAACCAGCCGGTGACTGGAGCATGAATGAAGCGGCTGATTTTGCAAAACACTGCATCATCAAGTAGCGCTTACATCAATCACTCTCTGCTCGTCGCGCACCATGACCACCGTTAGCAGTTTCGCGCCGATCGAAGGCGATTCGCCACGTGTGCTGATCCTTGGCTCCATGCCTGGCGTCGCCTCGCTGGCCGCGGGGCAATATTATGCGCATCCACGGAATGCATTCTGGAAGATTATGGAAGCGGTATTGGACATACCTGCAGTTGATGGTTACGAAACTCGGGTTGAAAAACTAAAACACTTCAATATTGCATTATGGGATGTGCTTGAAAGCTGTATACGCCCGGGAAGCCTGGATGCGGCTATTGAGATGGATTCTGCAAAAGCCAATGACATTAAAGCGCTTATTCAGCGACATCCGGGGATTAACGTCATTTGCTTTAATGGCGGCAGTGCTGAAAAAATCTTCAAAAAGCGTGTGTTACCGTTACTTGGGGATTTTTCCGTGAAATATATCCGGTTACCCTCGACCAGCCCTGCCCATGCCGGCATGCCTTTTGAAAACAAGGTCATGGCATGGCGAGCCGCGATCCAACCGAATATTTAAGAATAGCCTGTCGCTCTAATGAAATTCAATGTCATTCCCGCCTGTGCGGGAATGACGAAACAAATTTAAGATAACGACTACGCCAGTTTTACTTCGATAGCAAGGCGTTTACCTGCTCGATCAAGGTTTCATCCTGTACCGGTTTACCCAGGAAAGCATTCACGCCGATTTCCGTTGCCACGTTACGGTGTTTATCGGCAGTACGTGAGCTGATCACGATCAATGGCGTATTCAGGGTTGCCGGGTTATCCCGGACATAACGGGAGAACTCGAAACCATCCATACGCGGCATCTCGATGTCGGTCAGGATGATATCCGGCGTCACTTCCTGCAGTTTCTCAATCGCATCCATCCCGTCATTGGCCGTGACCACTTCAAAATCTTCACGCTCAAGCACGCGTGAAAGCACTTTACGCATGGTCAGGGAATCATCGACCACCAGCGCCACTTTTCTTGAGTTCTCAACCTCAGGCGCCATTTCTGCGACCTTAGCCGCACCAACTACGAACACTTCACGGTTTGCCAGCTGCACTGCATTAATCACCAGCACAATCGCACCGTCACCCAGTACAGAGGCGCCGATCATGCCAGGCACATGCGAAAGCTGTGTGCCCATAGGCTTCATCACAACCTCCTGGTTGCCGATAATCTCATCCACATGCAGCGCTGTGCGGTACGCACCGCTGCGCATCAGGATAATAGGCGTGTAAATATGCGATAGCGCCACATGCTCAATGTCACCTACCAGCCTGGAGAGGAAATGCAGCGGGTAATCGCGCCCTGCCCACTCGACTTTCCCGTTCTGGTAAGCACTGTCCAGGTCTTTCTGCTTAAGCTTCTGCACCTGCTCGATCATCACGGTTGGCACGGCAAACACTTTGTTTCCTGAACGAACCAATACCACCTGCGCAACAGACAATGTCACCGGCAGGTAGATATTGAACATCGCTCCTGAACCTGAAACGTTGCTTACATCAATACGGCCGCCAAGTGCGGCAATATCGCTGCGGACAGCATCCAGGCCTACGCCACGACCTGCAATCTGTGAAATCGCGTCTGCCGTAGAGAAACCCGGTTCAAAAATAACCGCCATCAATGCTTGCTCCGTGACCTCTTGCCCGGCAGCCAGAATGCCTTTCTCAGTCGCTTTCTGTTTCACTTTGGCTAAATTGACACCTGCGCCATCATCAGTAATGATCAGCGTAATTTCATCATTTTCCATGCTGACTTTAAGCCGGATATGGCCAATCTCAGGCTTGCCGGATTTGACGCGATCTTCGGTGGTTTCAAGGCCATGCGCTACGGCATTGCGCAGCAAATGCTCCAGGGGTGCACCCAGCTTGTCCAGCACACCGCGGTCGAGTTCGATGCCTTCGCCATCAATCGTCATCTCTACACGCTTATTCAGCTCACGTGCGGTCTGACGCACAATACGCTGCAGACGCTCCGATATCGTGGCAAACGGCAGCATGCGGACACGCATCAGACCTTGCTGCAATTCACGGTTCATGCGGTTTTGCTGCTGCAACGCGGCGTCCGTCTGATCCAGGTTAAGCAACAGGCCATGCTGAATGGTCGAAACGTCGTTCACGCTTTCCGCCATCATACGTGTCAGCTCCTGCAAGCGCGTAAAACGGTCAAACTCCAGCGGGTCGAATGCTTCATTGGCTTCCTGCAGCAGGCTCATGCGCGATTGCAGCTGTGTTTCAGCTTCGATTTCCAGCTCACGCAGATAAGCACGCAGTCTGATAATACTGTCGGTCAGGTCAATGGAAGATTGCTTGAAGTTCTGCATCTCCCTATCCATACGGGAGCGCATGATCGAAACTTCGCCCGCCTCATTGATCAGCCTGTCCAGCACATCGGCACGCATACGCAGGAATTGTGTCTTGCGTTCCGTCCTGCGTGCGGGAATCACTTCTACAGGCGCATCCGGGCTAGATTCAACCGCTGCCGGTTTCGCTGCACCGGAGCCGCTTGAAACCTGGTCAAGCATCAGGCTGATGTGGTCGAACTCCAGAAACATGCGGTCAAAGTCGTCGGCCGTGACCTTATGATTCAAGGCGCGAATCACGTGGTCCTCCATACCGTGCACGCTGTCACCTATTGCGGTCAGGCCGGCCATGCGTGCACTGCCTTTAAGGGTGTGCAGCACGCGCTGCAATGAATCAATGTACTCGTGATCCTGTGGGTTGGCACGCCAGCCACGAAGGTCTTTACCGATTTGCGGCACTAACTCACGCGCTTCTTCAAGGAACAGAGCCAGTAATTCTTCATTGACTGCACTGTCTTTGCGTTGCTCGGCCTGCTGCTGGCTCTGTGCTTCTGCGGCCACGGCCGGTGCAGCTTCAGCAGCAGACTGCACCTGCGCTATTTCGGCCAGCGGCTCAATCACCGCTAACGAAGGAGCAGCCTGATCAGGAACGGCCTGATCGCTTGCGGCAATGGCGGCAGCTTTATCCGCTTTGGGCTCGGCGCTCGCTTTTTCTTTTGTCTTTCTGGCTGTTTTCTTGGTCTCAGCCACTTCAAGCACAGCGGCTTCAGCCTGCTGTGTAGCCGCGGCCTGCATGGCAGTGGTAGACTCGCCCAGCGCAACAATCAGTGCACGCGTTGTTTTCGGCTCTTTCAGGGCCTTGATGCTTTCCAGGCCTTCGCCCAGCGCTTTTACCACATTGGCATACAGCTCAATATGCTGTTCAGTCCAGTTGCCGTTATGCTCATCCAGCCAATGCTCAAGGGCGCGCGCCAGATCACCGATAGGCGTGAATCCGGCAGTCAAGGCATTGCTGCCCAGTGTATGGGCTGCGCGATAACTCTCGCTGGAGTCCATGATGATCAGGTCTTGCGCATCAACCAGTGTTTTATAATGCTGCTCGGCCTCGGCAAGGAAAATATCGAAGAACGCCTTGCTGAGTTTGCGGGTACCGCCAATCAGCACTTCTTCTTTCTGCGGTACTGTTTTTTCCACCAGGGCTTGCTCGAACTCTGCCATCAGGTCTTTAGCCTGCTGCTGAAACGGCGATGGGCTCAGGCTAACGCTCTGTTTTTCCAGCAATTCAGCAACCCATGCCGCAAACCTGGCCGTGACCTTCTCGATAAACGCCAGTATCGGCGTGGTCGGGAATGCCTTGCGCTCCAGCATGACATTCAATAAATCCTCAACCGCCCAGGCAACTTCACCCAAGGCTGCCAAGCCCACGGTACGGCCACTGCCTTTCAGGGTATGGTAAGCACGGCGTACTTCAGTCAAGGCTGCGCTGTCCGTTGCATTGACACGTAAGGCTTGCAGGTTCTGGGCGAGCGTTGCCAGCACTTCTTCGGCTTCAGTCAGGAAAATATCCTGCAACTCAGGATCCAGCGCTTTATCTACGACAGCATCCGCTGCTGCATCAGCAGGTTCGACCGCGGTTTTTTCGCCAGGCGGAAGCTCTGCGGCCACTGCCGGCTGAACAAACTCAGGGATCAGCTCATCGAATGCAATGTCGTCATAGCTCACGATCATTTCTGCAGACGCATCGGCAACATCGGCGGCTTGCACAGGTTCCAATATCGCTTCGACACCAAGGTTCAGCGCACGGGCACCCTCTTCCAGGCGCAGCAGCGCATAGGACAAGGCCTGGTCTGACTCAGGACGCACATGGGGCAACTCCTCAGCGTACAGCCCCAGCATACTTAAACTCTCAGCCACCAGTTCAAAGCTGTTACTGTATGGCTCGCCAAGAACAGCGTTTTCAGCATTATTCTTGAACATATCGACAAACAATGCGCTCAATTGCGCGATCGCCCTCGGGGTGGTCATTTCCAGCATTTCAAATGCAGCCATCACCTGCTGCAACGGCTTATCGGCGCCATTCAATGGGCTGACATCATCCGGGTTCCTGAAGAAAGTATCCAGTGCCTTTTCTATCAGGGCCAGGGATTCGATAATCTGTTTGGCAACAGCGGACACTACACTCGCATCGAGCTTGCTGGTTGCAAACGCATCAACGGCAGGAGCAAGCTCATTGCCCTGGGCAACTGCATGCAGGCGCTCGCTTTGCGTGGCAACTTTGTGTTTTACATCTGCATCCAGATGCTGGTAATGGTCACAGCAGTGTTCAAGCAGGTTTAAAGATGCCGCTATTTCAATGAATGAAGACTCATTCAGATGCTGCTTATTGGCCTGCAATGCCTGCACTGCCTGATATGTCGCACTGATCAGTCTGATAACGCTTTGGCTGGAAATATTCTGCTGAACCGAGGCGGAAATAGCCTCCAGCTTATTGATAAACGCTGTTAAATCAGCCACTGAGGCATCGGCAGTGCTGGTGCTGATATTAGACCATAGCTCCTTAAGGGCTGGCAGGTCTGCAATCAGCTGCGCCAATGCAGCCTGCTCGGCAGCGCTCGAAGGTGCTGCTTCGCTATCGGACGCGCTATCCTGCGGCAAGGCATCATCCAGCTCGAATACATCCTTAACACGGGATATCAGATCTGTCACGCGGTCACTGATCGCGACGTAATAAAGCAACTCACGCAGCAGCTGCGATGGCGCTTTGGCGTCTCCCGATGCCAGGTTGCCTAACTGACGATCCAGCTTGCGGCAAAGTTTTTTTGCACCATTGCTGGCAGCCACTTTATCCTGGGTGAGGGAATCGGCAAATGCCGAAGCTGTCCACCACAGCGTTTTCGGGGCGTTTTTAACTTGAACCTGCTGGACTTTGACAATCGCTTCACGCATGGCATTCAATGCGTCTGCATTTTTAGTGCGCAGCCAGTCCAACAGCGACTTCTGGAAAAGAGCGCGTTGTTCCGCTACAAAAACGGGAATTGCAGCTTCATCAATCGGGTTTGACGGCAGGTCTTTTGGTGCACTGTTATCAGTATCCGGGAAAAACAATTCGCTTTCTTCAACAGTCTCGCCTTGCGCCTCAACCAGAGGTTTCAGGGTCGGATACAGGCGTATAGGCGTATCAGGGGCGCCATTCATCAGGTCTTGCAGGTATTGCGACAGCGTCTCTACCGCCTCCACCAGGTGGGCAACGAGCTCCTGGGTCACCGGCACTGTCTGCTGCGCAATCTTGCTCGTGAGCTTTTCAATTTCAGAACAGTAGCGTTTGCAGCCTTCCAGGCCAACCATATCCAGCGCACCGTTCACCTGGTAAAGATGTGCCAGGGTAAGCCTTAAAGATGCGGAGCCTTCCAGATTCTGGCTAACCTCATTGAAGCTTGCCAGAACTTTCTTCAGCGACTGGTCAATCTCGTCTTTAACCCAGGACAATGGGCCGGTATCAAATGCTTCAGGCATTCTGTACTCCCATTTCTATATACGATTTTTTCATGGAGTTTTATTTATCTCACGTTACAAATTAAACACGTAGCAATGACATAGTGGTGCAATCGCCTTGGGTTACAGTTTAAAGCCAGCTACTGAGTCGCGCAGCTCTTCAGCCAGCGAGTTCAGTTGGCCGACAGACTCAGCTGTCAACTTGGTACCCTGTGTCGTTTGTGTCGTAATTTCCTGAATCATCTGCATGTTGTTAGCCACCGTTTTGGCAGAATCGGTCTGCGCATTCGTAGCCGCTGAAATCGATTGAATCAGCTGCGCCAGGTTGGTAGTAACTGTTTCAATTTCATTCAATGCCTGTCCGGCAGCATCCGCAACTCGCGCACCGTCAACTACACCCTCGGTACTTTTCTCCATCGCGGCAACCGCGCCGTGCGTATCGGTCTGAATCGTCTTCACAATCGCACTAATCTGTTTGGTCGCTTCAGATGAACGTTCCGCAAGACGCTGAACCTCCTCCGCAACCACGGTAAAGCCTCGACCCGCTTCACCGGCTGATGCTGCCTGGATCGCAGCGTTCAAAGCCAGAATGTTGGTCTGTTCGGTAATGTCTGAAATCAGCTCAACGATCTCACTAATCTCTTGCGAGCTTTCGCCCAGACGTTTGATACGTTTTGAGGTTTCCTGAATCTGGGTACGGATCTCGTTCATCCCTGAGATCGTGTTCTGCACCGCCTGCGAACCCTGAACCGCAGCTTCAAGTGAGCGCTGCGCAACCTGCGCCGCCTGTGCCGCGTTGCTGGATACCTGCAGGATAGAACGCGTCATGTCGTTTACCGCGTCTGTCGTCTGGATAATCTGTGCTGACTGTGTTTCCGCAGCACTCAGCAACTGTTCTGAAGTGTCCTGCGCGACCGAAGTCGCTGACGTCACCTGTTCAGTCGCATGGTTAATCTCGGTAACCAGGTCTCGCAAGCTGTCGATCGTATAGTTGATAGAGTCAGCAATCGCGCCGGTAATGTTATCGCGCACTTCCGCTTTTACCGTCAAGTCACCGTCCGCCAGGTCACCCATCTCATCCAGCAGCTGCAAAACCGCTTCCTGGTTATCCTGGCCTTCTTTCGCGAGCTGATTGGTCAGCACAACGGACTGAGCCGTTTGTTTCTTACCGTAGAAGAACATCAGGAACACCAGCACCAAACCCAATAACAGCAAACCAACCAGCACGAACTGGATAAAACGGGTTTGCGTTTCAATCAGGGCATTATTTTCCTTCTGAATCGCGAGCGTAAAGTTATTACCGGCCTGTTTACTTGCCTCAAACGCTGCTGTCAGATCCAGCAATGGTGCAGATGCCGCAACCGTACCCAGAGGCAGGGCCGGGACATAACGCTTGTTTGCCACCTCAAAGAAATTGGAACCGGCCTGGATCACGGCCTCCAGCTCTGCCTGCAGTTTCTCGTTATCAAGGTTTTTACGCCAGTACTCTGAACGCTGTTTAAACAGGACTTCGCTATTGGCGGCGTTAGCCAGCGCCTTATCGCGCTTTTCATTGTTAAAGTTGGTCGAAGCAACATAAGCCTCGTTATAGGATGCAAACGCATCCAGCGGGAACATTGGCGGCGGATTGGTATCGGAAGTCAGGTTTTGATACTCATTCAGGATATTTGAGATCGGACCATTTACACGCACCTGGTTAATAACCCAGAAGCTCAATAACGCAAACAAGATAAACGCAACAATCTGCAGCATGAGCTGGCGGTAACCCGCAGCCAGGCTACCGGCATCAGAAGAGCTTTTCTTACTGGAGAATTTATTTTTAAAATTCTGAAATAAACCACCTACCGTAGCCCCCAGCTGCGATGGCAGGTTTTTAAAAGCTGTAAGATTTAATGCCATTTTGAACCCCAATTCCAAAAAATATTATACGTACCCTGTAACCGGCTACTCATCACCAACATTTTATAAACAATGCATTACATAATTTATCGCGACGCCACTGCACTGTTCAAACCGCAAAGAACCCAGCCTGCCTCCTAGATAGGCTGGATAAAGTTCTTATCCTGAACCAGTACTTCAGTATCAAGTTCAAACCACTCATTACCATCAACATCACTCAGCCGTTGCTTGCTGAACAACTTTTTAGATTCATCATTGCCAGGCTCAGCATGCATCTCCTGCACACTGCGCAGACCAACCAGGCCATCCACCAGCAAGGCAACCTGCGCAGTTGTTTCCGTGCTCAGCAGCATGATCCGGTTGTTAACCGATTTTGCGGTAGGCGGCATGTTCAGAAACTGCGCCAGGTCACTCACGTTATACAAGTTACCTCGCACGTTGGCGGTGCCCAGAAACCAGGGTTTAGTCAAAGGCACCGACAGGATTGGCGGAACAGGCAACACCTCTTTGACTTCATTCAAATTGATTAAAAACCTTTTTGCACCGACTACCACCCCCAAACGAGATGAAGACTCGGCACCTGAATGGTTTGCCGCATCTTTAAGTTTTGCAAGAATCGCTTCCTGGAACTCACGTAAATTTGAAGTTTTTGCCACGATTTATTAACCAATCAAAGTGGAGTATTAATTGCGCTTACTCTAGAGTTTTAATCAAAGCCAGCAACTCAGAACCTACAACCGGCTTGGTCACACAAGCTTTAGCGCCCATTTTCAACGCCCATGCCAGATCGGTTGCCTGAGACTTGCCAGTGCATAGAATCACCGGGATATTCGCAGTATCAGGATTTTTGGTCAGCGTACGTGTCACCTGAAAACCGGTTAAACCTGGCATGACAACATCACACAGAATCAGGTCAGGATGGATTTCCGCAGCTTTAGCCAGACACTCCTCACCACTCTCAGCGCCAATCACTTTGTAACCGGAGGTTTCCAGAAGCTCAGTTAAAAAGAAACGGTCTGTTGCAGAATCATCAACCACTAAAATATTTTGTATTGCCATGTTTAATCCTCTTCTTGATTTTTTCTAGATTGCGCAGCATAAACCTGCACTGCTTCCAATAATGTTTCTTGCGTAAATGGTTTGGTGAGATATTGGTCAGAACCGACCATACGTCCGCGGGCACGGTCAAACAAGCCGTCTTTGCTGGATAGCATAATGACCGGTGTTGTTTTATAGCGTGCATTTCTTTTGATGAGTGAACAGGTTTGATAACCGTCCAGCCTTGGCATCATGATGTCGACAAAAATCAAATCAGGATGTTCGTTGGATATCTTTGCCAGTGCATCAAAGCCATCCTCAGCGAGGACAACCTGACAGCCGGATGACTTAAGGAATATTTCAGCACTACGACGGATCGTATTGCTGTCATCTATGACCATGACCTTGATTGTAGACAATTGATCTGACGTCAATTTTTCTTGATTTGGCTTTTCCTGGGTCACCAGTAAGCTCCTTATAATATATGCAACTATTTATAGATATTGGTTATTTGCACTATGTTGTGAACCATTTTATATATAGTCTTAGTTAATAAGCAATACTAATTAAAATTTTATTAAAAAAATAATATTTATTCCCCATTCAGCTGTAGGGTCATTTATAATAAATATTACATTTATTTACAATTTTGTGTAACATTTATTTACAACTTTAATTGTGCAAGATAAAGTGCATACAAAAATATTATAAAAATTCTGATGTTTTAAGCAGAAATCCGAGGGGTCAGCATGATAGTAAGACAAGAGTCATTAACGGCAAAAATGACGTTAAAAGATTTACCAGCCACATCGCCACTGCCTACCGCAAACCTGGTTCTGGTGTTTGGTTCGGTTAAACGCTTTGGCGAGGCCAAGCTACAAAGTACATTAAAAGAACGTTATCCAACTGCACAAATTATCGGCTGTTCAACTTCCGGGGAAATCACTGCATCCGGCGTATTCGACGACAGCCTGCAAATCACGGCCGTTTTGTGGGAAAAAACCGTTCAACGCGTCACACACACCAAAATGTCCGGCATGCAGAATTCATTCGAAACGGCAGCAGGACTGGCCAAGCAGTTAAAAGCCGACAGCCTGAAAGCCGTGCTCGTATACTCCGATGGTCTGAACGTAAACGGTTCCGAGCTGCTGGAGGGCTTCAAAAGCGTTCTGGGCGAGGTGCCTATCATGGGCGGCATGGCCGGTGATGGTTTCAATTTCAACAAGACAGTGCAGATATTCAACGACACGGTCGGTGACGGCCTGGTGATTGCGGTTGGCCTGTATGGCAGCCATTTGATTGCCGCCACCGGCGTTGGCAGGGGCTGGAAACCTTACGGCCCGCCACGCAAAGTAACGAAATCCGAGAAGAACATCGTATTGGAACTCGACGGCAAGCCTGCCCTGCCGCTTTACAACCTTTACATTGGCGCACACTCGGCAAAAGACTTGCCGGGCAGCGGATTGAAGTTCCCGTTTGCCATCATTGAGGAAGGCAAACGCGATATTGAAAAAATCCGCACGCTATTGGCAATTGACCCAAAATCCAACAGCCTGACCTTTGCCGGTAACGTAGATGAAGGTGAAACCGTGCGCTTCTGCCAATCCACGCATGACAGGCTGGTAGAAGGCGCCGGTGATGCCGCGCACCTTGTTAAAGACAATACCAATGTCAACCAGTCCGGCTTGGCTGTGTGCGTAAGCTGTGTTGGCCGTAAAGGCGTGATGGCTGAACTGGTGGCCGATGAAGTGAAACTGGTACAGCAGATCCTGGGCAACCAGACTGCGATCACCGGTTTCTATTCATACGGTGAATTTGCCCCGCGTCCGGATACCAGCGACAGTGTGCTGCACAACCAGACCATGACGATTGGCTACCTCAGCGAAAATCTGATTTAAAACACAAAAGACCCCACTAAAACAAAGGGTTATATTTAGCATGAATCCTCATACGCTCAGTGCAAACTGGGCGTTTTTGTTTTATGATGTGCGTATCCGCGGCTTCAGGGCCGATATTACAACACTCAACAACAAAGGATCACGCATATGACAAACACAGTTACCCTCAAAGGCGGACCAGTCGACATCGGTGGAAATTTCCCACAAAAAGGCCAGACCGCACCTGACTTCAATTTAGCTGACAAAACACGTACCGACGTAACACTGGCCAACTTTGCCGGCAAACGCAAAGTGTTGAATATTTTCCCTAGCATCGACACCCCGACCTGCGCGACTTCAGTGCGCACTTTCAACCAGCAGGCAGCCAGCCTGAACAACACGGTCGTACTGTGCATTTCTGCTGACCTGCCTTTTGCACAAAACCGCTTCTGCGCAGCGGAAGGTATTGAAAATGTAGAGACGCTTTCAACATTCCGCAATACAGCGGCATTTGCCGAAAGCTATGGCGTGGCGATCAAATCAAGCAGCCTGGCAGGCCTGACCACCCGTGCGGTCGTCGTACTGGATGAAAACAACAAGGTTCTGCACAGTGAACTGGTTGCAGAAATCACGGAAGAACCAAACTACAATGCGGCTTTAGCTGTTTTGTAATCAACCAGGCACAGTAATAAACGCCTGACAATATAGACTTCCGGCAATAAAAAAGACCAGCATGCAGCTGGTCTTTTTTATTGCCGGGCTTAAATTAATCTTCGCTGTAAGCCGTGTATTTGGCATTGCTGCCGCGTGCTTTATCCGCCGGGTATTTCTTGGCATTCAGGTCAATTTTCTGATTCGCAGCCGCAATCAGGTCAATCTTCAGCACTTCGGCAATACGCAGCAGGTACACGAAAGTATCCGCCAGTTCATGGCTCACCGCCTCGCGCTTCTCAGGGCTCAATTGCTGGCTCTCCTGCGCGGTATCCCACTGGAACTGTTCTACCAGCTCCGCAGCTTCCACGATCATCGCCATTGCCAGGTTTTTAGGGGTGTGGAACTGCGCCCAATCGCGCTCAGCCACAAAGTGATTAATACGCGCCGTCAGCGCCTGCAGTGAATCATCCATCATTTCTTTCCTTACGATTTGAACCAGCCACCATTTTAATCTCGAACAGACGGCACTCCAATGGCCCGTTAAACAACGGGGTGCGTTTGCTGGGGGTGAGCCGCATCAGTTTGGGCATGCGTAAATCGTTAGTCAGGAAATAAGCATTCCAGCCGGCAAACCTGCGTTTTAATGCTTCCCCCATTTTCGGGTAGAGTATCGCCAGCTCTTCATCTTCACCGATACGCACCCCATATGGCGGATTGGCCACAAGCACGCCGCTATCGGCCGGCGGCACCACATTGACCATGTCGACATGCGCCACCTGCACTGCCTCCAGCAGGCCTGCTGCTTCAAGATTCTGCTTGGTTACGCGCACTGCGCGCAGATCCATATCGGAGCCATATATCTTCTGGAACGATACATTTTTAACCTTGCCCAGTGCCTGGTTCCTGATTTTCTTCCAGGTATCAGACTCAAAAGTCCTGAGCTTCTCAAAACCGAAGCTGCGTTTTAATCCGGGCGCAATATCAAGCGCTACCATGGCGGCTTCAAGCAGGAACGTCCCGCTGCCGCACATTGGATCAAGAAACGGCTGCCCTGGCTGCCAGCCGGATAATTTCAAAATGCCTGCCGCCAGGTTCTCGCGCAGCGGCGCTTCAATACTGGCGCCGCGGTTGCCGCGCTGATACAGGGCTGCACCGGAGGTATCCACATAAAATTGATACTCATCTACGGTTAAATAAGCATGGATGCGCACCGCCGGGGTTTTGGTATCGATGTAAGGCCTGCTGCCTACAGCCTGCCTGAATTTATCGCACACCGCATCCTTGATCTTCAAGGTGGCAAATTCCAGGCTCTTGAGTGGGCATTTCACGCCTGTCACCTTCACCATGAAGTCATGCTTGACCTCGAACCATTGCGGCCAGTTAAGCTTATAGGCAGCGTTGAACAGGTCGTCCTCATTCGCATATTTTCCGCGCCCTACCTGCCATAAGATACGCGTAGCAATGCGGGAATGCAGATTAGCGGCATAACACACCGCCCAATCACCATCAAAGCTTACACCGCCATCGGTGACCTTGATGGATCTGGCGGCAACTTTTTGCAGCTCATCTGCAAGCAACTGCTCCAGGCCGCGCGGGCAAGTTGCAAAATATCGGTTTGGGGCATGCTGGGCCATAAATTAACGATCACTTTTCATAAAAATTCGGTTACTGGTACTGTCGTTGTGTTCCGCCAGCTTTTCTACAAACTGCAGGAACTCAATCTTGTGTGTTTTTTCCAATTCTTTTGCACGCAGGCGCAAGCTATTGATACGCAGATCTGCCGGCTCACGCTTAAAGCCGAACACGGCGATATTGCCAGGCCTGCCTGTGGGCAGGATCAGCGCTTTTCCGGAAAAACTTTGCTCGATCCGGTTCAGGTAAACATCAAAGTGTTTATCGCTGCCCCATAAATTAATCACCAGAATACCATCATACCTGAGGGAATCCGCACATTGATCAAAGAAGTCCTGGCTGCAGAAATCAGGCGGTATGCCATTGCTGTCAAAAGCATCGATCATCAGCACATCGGCCACTTCTTTATGTTCAGCCAGGTACTGCAGGCCATCCGCTTCAATCACTTGCAGCCGCTCATCATTTTCCGGCACACAGAACTGATTACGCGCAACCTGGATGATCCTCGGATTGATTTCAATGACCTTGCTTTCGATTTCGGGGCAGTACGCATGCACATATTTTGCAATGGAGCCGCCGCCCAACCCAATCGTCAGCAGATGCCGGACGCTATGGTGAAACAGCAGGAAACACATCATGCCGCGCGTATAAGCCAGTTCGAGCGCTAACGGATCCCTGATGCGCATGGCACTCTGTATAGTTGCAGATCCTAGATGCAGGGCGCGCACGCCATCCAGCTCACTCACATCAACGGCTTCATCCGCCGCTGAAGTCTGCGTCATGCCCCGCAGCAAATGCTTAGCAACCCGGAACACTACGCAGCCTCCCCTTCACTCATCGGGTCAGCATCATGCGTTTGATGGATACCTGGATCGGCTGCGCTGTCATTGGAAACTTGGGCATCAGTAACGGTAGCATCGGCTTCCGTTACTGTCATATCCATCGCCTCCCCTTCAGCATCATCCAGCACCAAAGGCTGCACGGGCTCTTCCTCAAGCACGCGCTGGAATTTTGTCCGCAAATCCATCATCAGCGTATCGACATCCTGCACCAGCAGACTCACGCGCGTACCGGGCTTAAGCTCCGGCATGCCATAAACCTTGGTCATATACGGCAGGTTGTCCAGTCGCACCAGGTTCTCACGCCAGACCGTAGCGTGAATCTCCTGAATACCTTCCTGAACCAGGTATTGCAGGCACCAGTAGCGCTCCATCCGGATCTGGAACTCGCTATAGGCTTTATAAGTCAGTTCGAAGTTACGCATATGCGATGTCAGGGCATCACTTTTCTGCGGATAGGCAGGTGCTGCATTCTGCACCACGCTGATGATCTGGCGCTGGTTAATCAGGTCTACCGCACGGCGCAGCGGTGAAGTACTCCAGCTATATTGGGCAACGCCCAGGCCTTGATGCGGTTCAGGCCTGGTGGTCATGTAAACCTTGCCGCCCATCTGCGCCCGGTACAGTCCTGGCACCTCATGCGCCGCAAGCAGCGCACCCCACTGGCTATTGGCCTCAATCATGAGTTCCGCCACCACTTTATCCATAGGCGAACCACGGCGGCGGCTGACGATACTGATCTTGTCATCATTGACATAAAAATTGTAATCAACCTGCGGCGGCTTGGTCGGGTCATATTTGCCACGGGCTTTTTCCAGTGACTCCGCAAGGTCGAACAGGAAACGCAGCCGGCCCCAGTAAGGATGGCCACTGTCAGCCTCAAGCGTATTTTCGTTAAAGAATGGCTCCAGTGAGTCATGACGCAGATTATCTGCGATTTTAATGCGCTCAACTTTACTGTTGCGCTGCAGTACCGTCATATCAGGCGCAACATCCAGGTATAACGACAATACCGGCTTGATCTCGCCTGCATCAAGGCTGAACGGCCTGATGGTGGATTCGGGCAGCATCGTGATTTTATGCCCCGGCATATAAACCGTGGATAAACGGTACATCGCCTCCTTATCCAGCGGGCTGTCGACCGGAATGCCCAGCGCCGGCGCTGAAATATGGATGCCGACCCTGGTAATGCCGTCAGCCAGCAGCTGTACTGACAATGCATCATCAATCTCGGTAGTCGTGCTATCGTCAATACTGAATGCTTCAACCTCTGCCAGTGGCAAATCATCGGGCGCAACGGGAATCTCATCCGTGCTGAAATCCGTGCCTTTGGCGAAATACTCTCGCAGGAACGCTCCAAGGTGATAATCGTGTATGGAAGGGATAGCACCGCAGGCATGCAGCAGCTTGATGTGATTCAGGTGCAGGGCTCCGGCGGCGGCATCCAGCGTTTTATATTCAAATGCGTTCTTATCCGGCTCGTACATCAGCATATCAAGTTTCTGCATCAGCTCATCAGGCATGCGATGCGCCTTGAGCTGCTCGACATAACTCGCCATCTTTTCTGCCAGCAGGCGTTTTTTCTCAAGTCCGGCCAATGCGGCTTTTAATATTTCGGCAGGTGCAGCCTTGTAGCGTCCCTTGCCCTTACGATTGAAATAGACAGGAGCGCTATGCAGCTTGATCGCAATCGCGGCAGCCTCCGTCGGTGCGGGTTTACGGCCATAATACTCGGCAGCGAACTCTTCAAAGCCAAACTCCGGTTCGCTGCAGCATTCCCACAGGAAATCAAGATCCAGTGTCTCGGCTTCAGTATTGGCGGCTTCCAGAAACCCGGCTACCGGCACTTCAAAACGCATCAGCACATTATTCGCCTTGAGCTTGCTGCGTTTACCGCTTGCAGATTCTATTTGCATAGAACCCTGCGTTTCGGTCATGATAGAGGCAACTTTAAAATTGCCGTCTTCTTCAAAAAATACATTCATACTGTGCCATAAATTAAAATTTGTGACATTTTACCTTGTATTTAGGGCACTTCTATAAATTCAAATTGCTAAATTAGACAAGGCGCGAATAAAAAATCAGGACGCGGTATATATTGATATATAAGGACTAATTTTTTATGAGCAACGCAGTATCATGACGGAATTTTAATTTATAGAAGTGCCCTTTAGCAGATTCCCTTTGAATAAAACCAAACTACATTATGGATAATCGAATCCCCGTTACCCTGCTCACCGGTTTTTTAGGCAGCGGAAAAACAACACTGCTGAATAAACTGCTGCACAACCCCGCCATGCGCGACACTGCCGTCATCATCAACGAACTTGGCGATGCCGGCCTGGACCAGATTTTTGCCAACAGCAACCTGGCTCAAAACATTGAAAGTGAACATATCGCAGACAATACCGTGCTGCTCAGCTCCGGCTGCCTGTGCTGCTCACTTAAAAACGAACTCGCAGACACCATGCGCGACCTGTTTTTCAAACGCGCGCTGCAGGCGATTCCGAAGTTCAAGCGCCTGGTGATTGAAACAACAGGCATGGCAGACCCTGGGCCGATACTGGCTAATCTCATGAATGAACCGGTCATCGAATCCGTGTACAGGCTGGATGCGGTTGTGGTCACCATAGACAGCGTTTACGGCCTGCAACAGCTCACGGCAAATCAGGAAGCGCTTAAGCAGGCTGCCGTTGCTGACGTATTGCTGCTGACGAAACCCGACCTGGCCAGCGATACCCAAGTCAATGACCTGGCACTGAAACTGAGTGCCATCAATCCGGGCGCGACCCAGCACAGGGTGGTTCATGGCGATATCGACCCTGCATTCATTATTGATGCCGGTTTATTCAACATTGCAACCAAACAGGCAGAACCGCAGCGCTGGCTGCGCGCACCGGTGAAAAACAACCTGCCGAAAGGCACGCTGCCGCAGAAGACGCATGATGATGAAATCAAAAGTTTCACCGTCACCATGCCCACCGCCCTGAAATGGCGTGAGCTGAAACCAGTGATTTTAAAACTATGCCAGACACATGGTGAAAAACTACTGAGGTTAAAAGGTATTATCCATGCGGATGACCAGCCGGCGCCACTGGCAATCCATGCGGTACATTTCACGCCCTATCCGCCCACGCTGCTTGAAGGCTGGTCAGAAGCTGAACCAGACTCGCGCATTGTGATTATCGGTAAAGGCCTGGATGAACTGGAAATCAGGAAAATATTAATGCAGGTTTAATGCCTGACCATGACAAATTTTCCGGCAGATATGCTGTCATAATTGCAGTGTGCAGGGTCAATGAGCGCAATGGGGAATGGCAATGAGCTTTTACGAAAAAGGACAGGCTGAGAAATTCATGCGATATGCCATTGCGCTTGGACGCAAAGGCATGGAAGCCGGCGACGGCGGGCCGTTTGGCGCAATCATCGTTAAAGACGGGAACATCATAGGCGAAGGCTGGAACCGCGTGCTTTCGTCCAAAGACCCGACCGCGCATGGTGAAATCGTTGCGATCCGCGATGCCAGCAAACACATTCAATCCTACGACTTAAGTGGCTGCGAGCTTTACACGAGCGGCGAACCCTGCCCGATGTGCCTGAGCGCCATCTACTGGGCTCGCCTGGATCGCGTATTTTACGGCTTCAGCATACAGGCTGCTGCGACGGCGTTATTTGATGATCAATTGATCTTTGAAGAACTGGGCAAAGCACCAGTTCAGCGCCGGATCCCCGAAATCCAGCTTCTTGAAGCAGAAGCATTAAAAACACTGGAAGACTACGTAGCCAATCCCAAACGCATCATTTACTGAGACTCAAGTGCCAGTTCTACTCAGGTGTATTGATCCAATCCGGTTATTTTCACTGCCCGCAATGGTTGGGATGCCGGGGTTTGATCGCGCTGTTCTGGCTTGGCTTGCGCTGGGTCGGCCTTACGGCCAGGCCGGGCTGCAAAGGTGATTTTTTCCAGTTCGGTTTAAGCGGCGTCATGCCGGCCACTCGCTTCTTGGCCACGATAAAATACACACCGCCCATAAATGGCAGCCAGCGATTGCCGAGTTTATGCATAAACCGGAAACGCTGCCGCCATGTTTCCTGCTCAAATGGTGGAATATGGCAGCAGGTTTCTACGGACAGGACTTCAAACCCCAGTAAAGTCAGCCAGTCTTTCAAACGGGCAAGCCCGATAAACCTGCTGTTCCATGGATAGGTTCGGGTACAGCATCGGCCTGAAACTATATTTTTCAACCCCAGTGCCAAACCCCACAGGCTCAGCGGATTAAACCCGGATATCAGCAAGTGCCCTTCCGGAATCATGACGCGCTCAGCCTCTCGCAGCGTCTGGTGAGGACGCTCACTGAATTCAAGGCGATGCGGCAACAGCAGCAGATCCAGGCTGGTATCGGCTATTGGCAGAAAGTCATCGCAGCACTGCAGGTCAACTCTGGCTGCTGCGTCAGCAAAGTCTGAAGATACATAACGATAGGCAACACGCGAATTACGCAGCAGGTCCATCTGCGGGCAGCCCATCTGCAAGGCATTGAAGCCGAACAAATCGACTACAGCCTGGTCATACAGGGGTTGCTCCTCCTGCTGCAGGTAGTGTCCCAGCGTACTGTCAAACCACGCATGGCGGGCATCATTCACTTGCTGTTGATTCGGCTGCTCACTCATTACAAGGGTATTATTCCAATATAACGCAATATTCAGTAAAAAAATTGAAACCTTTTGCCAGATAATAGACGATATGCAACATCAAATACAAATTATTCCGGTACCGGCTTTTAATGACAACTACATCTGGCTGATCCACAACGGCGTCAAAGCCGTGGCTGTTGATCCGGGCGACGCTGTGCCATTGCTCAGCGTATTGAATGCACAGAGCCTGGAACTGGAAGCGATCCTGATCACGCATCATCACCAGGACCACATCGGCGGTGTTGATGCGCTGCTCAGCAAGTTTCCCGATGTCCAGGTATTCGCACCAAGACTGGAACGCTACCACTTCCGGCACGTGCCTGTCAGCGAACCCGACAAGTTCAGATGTACCGGCTGGCTAACAGAAATCAAAGTGCTGGACGTACCTGGCCACACCCTTGGCCACATTGCTTTTTATATGGAACATGCCGGTAAAAAGTGGCTGTTCTGCGGCGATACGCTGTTTGGTGCCGGTTGCGGCCGGCTGTTTGAGGGCACCCCGTCACAGATGCTTGCCTCGTTGCAGAAACTGGCGGCGCTGCCACCGGAAACACAGGTATTCTGCACGCATGAATACACGCTGCAGAATATCGACTTTGCATTATCCATAGAGCCGGACAACGAAGCGCTGGCCAGAAGACAGCAAGAGACTGCCGCCATGCGCAAAGCGCAATTGCCCAGCCTGCCGTCTACGATCGCACTGGAACTGGCAACCAATCCATTTCTGCGTTGCGAATCAAAACAAATCCAGCTGTCAACGCACTTGCCAAACCAGCCGTTACTTCAGGTTTTCACAAAAGTTAGAGAGCTAAGAAACTCTTATTAATCATAGTGTTATGATTAATATATAAAGTAATTTGCACTGGAATTTTACTTGACTTTACAAGCATCTATTCGTTACCATGCTGCTACCTTATGATTTACAGCGT
Source organism: Methylotenera sp. G11 (assembly GCF_000799735.1). Taxonomy (NCBI): domain Bacteria; kingdom Pseudomonadati; phylum Pseudomonadota; class Betaproteobacteria; order Nitrosomonadales; family Methylophilaceae; genus Methylotenera; species Methylotenera sp. G11. The sequence goes on from NZ_JUHH01000001.1 coordinate 703,098, forward strand.
ACCCATGGAATTTCTATTGATTTGCGCATTGATCATTTCAATAAAAATATCCTGCGTCCCACTTGAATGAAATCTTCCAGCATCAAATTATCAGTTCTCTCCTCAATATTGCTTGGCAGCAGCCTGCTGGCCAGCAAGCCACTGCATGCTGAATCCAACGTTGTCAGCAATGTACAAGGTGATGAGATCATCATCTACTCCGATGAAAGCTTTAAACCGGCGCTGCGCGACATGGGCAGCCCAGGCAACGGCCAGAACGATTATTCCCAGAAAAACAGCGACAGGAAAAACACAAGCCCTTTATCCAATGCCGCGCCGACATATAACAGCAGCCCGATTTATAACAGCGGTGATGGCGTCATGCCGAAAAGCCCACGTGATGACAGGATCACCAAGGTACTTGATTTAACGATCCCCCCGAACGATACCTACCAGAATACACTGCCCCAGGTCGAAAGGGATGACTTGTGGCAGCGCATCAAGAACGGGTACGCCATGCCGGAATCGACATCCAGCCTCACGCAGAAGCACGAGCAATGGTATAGCTCACGCCCTGACTATGTTAAGCGCATGGTTGAACGCAGCCAGAGATACCTGTTCCATGTCGTGGAAGAAGTGGAAAAACGCGGCATGCCTACTGAAATTGCGCTGCTGCCCATGATTGAAAGTGCTTACAACCCCAAGGCCTACTCTACCAGCCGTGCTTCAGGCATCTGGCAATTCGTGCCGTCCACAGGCAAATATTTCGGCCTGAAGCAGAACTGGTGGTTTGATAACCGCCGCAATATTACATTTGCGACCGACGCCGCACTGACTTACCTGCAGAAACTGCATGCCATGTTCGGTGCATGGGACCTGGCGCTGGCCGCATACAACGCCGGTGAAGGGACTGTATCGCGCGCAATTGAACGCAACCGCAGGTTAGGCCTGCCTACGGATTACGAAAGCCTGAACCTTCCGCCAGAAACCAGGAACTACGTACCCAAGCTACAGGCGGTCAAAAATCTCATGACCAACCCCGGCAACTATGGCCTCAATATCCAAACCATCGCCAATACCCCCTACTTTGCCAAAGTGACTGCCCCGGCACAGATAGATGCACACCTGGCGGCCAAGCTGGCTGAGATCAGCGATGAAGAGTTCCTGGCATTGAACCCCAGCTTTAACCGCCCGGTCATTACCAACGAGAACAAGAACGTGGAATTGCTATTGCCTATAGTGGCGGCACAGAACTTCAGGACCAACCTTGAAAACTACAATAAACCGCTGGTGAGCTGGAAAACCTATTTTGCAAAGAAAGGCGAACGCCTGGAAAAAATTGCGGATAAGTTTGGCATTCATGTCAGCAAGCTGCGTGATGTGAACGATCTGCCGGCTCAAAGCAAAATCAAGAAGACCGCGACTATCCTGGTCCCCAACGGCAACCGTACGGACTTCAAGGCAGATGGCAATAATGCTGCCGGCACACCAGAAACCGCTTTGCAAAGTACAGATACGGATTTTTCCGCCAACCCGGAACATGGCGCCGCCAATATCAATCTAGCCGACAGTGAAGATGGTTCGTTCAGCAGCGAATCAGGTGATGAAAATGAACCAAAAGAAAACCGCAGCGTCAGACATAAAGTTAAAAAAGGCGAGGTCATGGCGACTATTGCCAAGCGCTATGGCGTTAGCGTCAAGCAGATCATGGCCGCCAACTCACTGAAAACAAGCCGGGTAAAAACCGGCCAGGTGCTCAACATCAATGCTGCCGAAAACAGCAGTACAAAAACAAATAAAACAAATGATGCTAAAAAGACACAGTCTTATATCGTGAAACGTGGTGATACGCTGCATAGCATCTCCCAGAAGTTCGATGTTACAGTTGCAGACCTGAAGCGCTGGAACAAAAAATACAGCAGCCACATCCAGCCCGGCAACAAACTTACCATTAAACAATCTGATGCCTCTTAAATAAAAATATCAAAATGACAAACGCACTTTCGAGCTTTACTCAATCAGCTTCAATTGTTCTTGTCACCTTAATCATTTCCGCTTGCGGCTCTTCATACAATCCGGCTGCAACCAGCCAGGATTTATCCAAGCCTTATCCAAGCGAGGCCGGCGGCACCCTGATCAGCGCAATGACCGCAGAGCCCAGCGGCTTGATCTCGATGATTGCCGGCGAATCAGCATCATCGGCCATCAGCTCGAACATCTTCAACACGCTGCTCAAGTATGATAAAAACCTCGAACTTGAAGGTGAACTGGTCAAAAGCTGGGAAATTTCATCCGACCAGAAAACGATTACTTTCAGGCTGAAATCCGGCCTGAAATGGGCTGACGGCAAACCGTTAACGAGTGCGGATGCTTTATTTACATGGCAAGCCGTGACCGACGACAAAACAGCGAGCCCATACGCCTCTGACTTCCAGCTGGTTAAAAAAGCCGAAACACCAGACCCGCTCACATTTACCGTGACATACGCCCAAGCTTACGCACCGGCACTGGATAGCTGGGCAGGATTGCAGATACTGCCTAAGCATCTGCTGCAAGGCCAGGATTTACACACCACTTCATTTGCACGCAACCCGGTAGGCAGCCATTACTACAAACTAGATCGCTGGACCCATGGCGAAAACCTGAAGCTATCCAGGAACCCTAACTCGGTGCTGGGCCAGGCCAAAATCGACCAGCTGATTACGCGCATTATTCCGGATAATTCAGCCCAGTTCCTCGAACTGATGGCCGACAACATTGATTATATGGGCCTCGACCCGATTAAATATTCGCGCATTATTCCGTCACGCCCGGCATTACAGCAAAAACTCGCGCTTTACAAAGAGCTTGGCAATAGTTATACCTACATGGGTTTCAATCTCAAACACAAACCCTTTGATGACGTCCGTGTACGCCGCGCCATTAACTATGCAATCGATAAACAGGAAATCATAGACGGCGTATATCTGGGCCTGGGCATCAATATCGCCTCCCCGTACAAACCAGGTACACGCTGGAGCAACCCCGCGCTCACCCCCTACCCTTACGATCCGGCCAAAGCGCGGCAACTGCTTAAGGAAGCCGGTTTTTCCGACACGGATGGCGACGGCATACTGGACCGCGATGGCAAGCCTTTTGCGTTTGAAATCATCACCAACCAGAACAAGGAACGTGAAAAGTCAGCCGTATTGATCCAGCGCCGCCTGAAAGATATCGGGATTGATGTCAAAATCCGCGCCATTGAATGGGCAAGCTTTATCAGCCGCTTTATTAAAACCGGAGATTTTGATGTAGTCGTGCTTGGCTGGGGCCTGGGGCTTGATCCTGACCAGTTCAATATCTGGCATTCTAGCCAGCAGGCGCCGGGGCAGTTTAATTTTATCGGCTACCATAATCCGGCAGTGGATCAATTGCTGGAACAAGGCCGACTTGAACTCAACCCTGATAAACGCATGAAGATCTATCATGAATTCGCACGCGTGTTACTGGAAGACAGCCCGATCGTATATTTATCCGCCGGCTATGGCCTCACTGCCATCCATAAACGCGTAAAAGGTATTGATGACCCAGCCCCTCCGGCCGGCATTGGTCACAACTCCCAGGATTGGTATATTCCACAGCCGCTCAGGCGTAACGAAATAAGTCAGTAACCATGCTTAAATATATTATCAAACGTGTTCTATGGATGATTCCGCTACTGGTCGGCATCAGCCTGGTTTCGTTCCTGATCATGCATCTGGCCCCAGGCGACATCACCAGCAATGAATCGGCCTTCAACCCGAAAGCCAGTGAAGAATCCCGCCAGAAGCTGCGTGAAATGTACAACCTGGATAAACCGGTGATCGTACAGTATGGTTTATGGTTGAAGCGTATGGCTACGCTGGATTTCGGAAAATCATTCGCAAGCCACCAGAAACCCGTATTCTGGCAGACTACAGATAAAGACGGCAACGTGACCAAAGGGCTCATCCAGGAAGCGCTGCCGATCACCTTGATGATCAACCTGCTGGGGCTGGCGATTACGCTGCTGCTGGCAATCCCGTTAGGCGTGATTGCCGCGCGCAAATACCTGGGCTGGCAGGATCGCGCTATCACCTTGTTTAATTTCATCGGGTTCTCCATACCGGGTTTCTGGCTTTCGCTGCTGTTGATGTACTGGCTGGGCGTCGTCAATAACTGGTTCCCGATTTCAGGCCTGCACAGCCTTAACTACGATTCATTCGACACCTGGGGCAAGATCAAGGACTCCCTGAGTCATTTATTCCTGCCGGTGATCATTCCGTCCATTACCGGCCTGGCAGGCATCACCTTGTTTGTTAAAAATGGCATGCTGGATGTGCTGCATCAGGATTACATCACAACCGCGCGGGCAAAAGGCCTCAATGAGCGCAAAGTGATTTATACACATGCGTTGCGCAATGCACTGCTGCCGCTGATTACGATCATAGGCCTATCGATACCCGGCCTCATCGGCGGCTCCGTAATCGCAGAGACTATTTTCGCCATACCTGGCATGGGTAAGTTATTTTATGACGCAGTGCTGATGCGCGACTTTCCGGTGGTGATGGGAATACTGACCATCGGTTCTGCATTAACGCTGCTTGGCAATTTACTTGCCGACCTCATGTATGCATGGGCCGATCCGCGCGTAAGACGCGGTGTGGTAAAAGGATAACGACATGAACTGGCCCCTGTTCAAAAAAGCGCTTTCCAACCCTCTGGCACTGGCTGGTTTCATAATCATCCTGCTGATATTCGTACTCGCGATGCTGGCACCTGTGATCGCGCCATTTGACCCGGATGAAATCAATGTGAAAGCGATCCTGCTTGGGCCATCCATGCAGCACTGGATGGGAACAGATGGCCTGGGACGCGACGTATTAAGCCGTATGCTGCACGGTGGCCGCATCTCGTTACTGGTGGGCCTGGTCGCTGTCGGCATTTCAACCCTGATAGGCATACTGCTCGGGGCGGTTGCCGGCTTCTATCGCGGCTGGGTGGATGTTTTCATCATGCGCCTGGTAGATGTCATGCTTTCGATCCCCAGTTTTTTCCTGATACTCGCAGTCATCGCTTTCCTGACGCCGTCCATCATCAACATCATGATCGTGATTGGCCTGACTTCATGGATGGGGGTCACGCGGCTGGTACGGGCCGAATTCCTGAGCTTGTGCGAGCGCGAATATGTCATGGCATCACGTACGCTGGGAGCCAGGGACTACCGCCTGATTTTCAAACACCTGCTGCCCAATAGCCTGACCCCGATCATCGTGAGCGCGGTATTGGGTGTTGCCGGTGCAGTGCTGATGGAATCAGGATTAAGCTTCCTGGGCTTAGGCGTACAGGCGCCACAAGCCTCATGGGGCAATATACTGACGGATGGCAAAGAATACATTCAATTCGCCTGGTGGTTGTCGCTATTCCCTGGATTAGCGATTTTAATCACGGTGTTAGGGTATAATTTGCTCGGTGAAGGCCTGCGCGATGCGCTGGACCCCAGGAGCGGACATCTCAAGTAAGTGCCGCATAGCAAAACAAATTACAGATTTAATAAATCATTACAGGATTCATTATGGGATTTTTAGCAGGTAAAAAAGTACTCATCGCGGGCTTATTAAGCAACCGCTCAATCGCTTACGGTATCGCAGCGGCAATGAAGCGGGAAGGCGCTGAACTCGCATTTACCTATCAACTGGAAAAACACGAGAAAAGAGTGGCTGATTTAGCCGCTGATTTCGACTCTAAGATCGTATTGCCATGTGATGTTGCGGAAGATGCACAGATTGATGCCCTGTTTCCAGCACTGGCTAAACATTGGGATGGCCTGGACGCACTGGTACACTCCGTCGCGTTCGTGCCCAAAGTGGCACTGGATGGTGACTATCTGGATAACATCAACCGTGAGTATTTCCGTATCGCCCATGACATCAGTTCGTACAGCTTTTCAGCACTGGCGAAAGCGGCTTACCCGATGATGGAAGGCCGTAACGGCAGCCTGCTTACACTCAGCTACCTTGGCGCAGAACGCACCATGCCTAACTACAATGTGATGGGTGTTGCCAAAGCCAGCTTGGAAGCGAATGTACGCTATCTGGCGCAGAGCTTAGGCCCACGTGGCATCCGCGTGAATGCGGTGTCTGCCGGCCCGATTAAAACGCTTGCAGCATCAGGCATTGCCGACTTTGACAAAATGATAGGTTTCAATGAAAAACACGCGGCGCTGCGCCGCAATGTCACCATCGATGAAGTAGGCAATGCGGCAGCTTTCCTCTGCAGTGACCTGGCCTCAGGTATTACCGGTGAAATCACTTACGTGGACGGCGGCATGAACATCACCGCAGCGGGTGTGATTGACTAAGCAAGTCATACCTTGCAAATAAAAAAGGCACCAATAAAATGGTGCCTTTTTTATTCTGGATCGGTTTTATTTTGCATCAGGTCTGGAGAATTAAACCAGAGCCGGGCCCGCAAGCCCGTATCCCGGTAACCGGTCAGTTAATAGCCAATGCTATTGCTCTGCACTTTTATCCATTAACAATCTCTCGTTCACTTTGATTTTGGCTTTTTCGCGCAATGACTGCTTGTATGCTGTCAGGTACTCATCAGCCAATGCCGCATTCAGCTCAAACTTCGCACTCTTAATTGACTCATCATCACCAGCGGCAGAATTATCCACGCTGACGACTTTAACCAATAAGTAACCTTGTTTGCTATCTGCATGGCCTGAGTAAGCTGGCAATTTACTGATATCTGTTTTAAATACCTGCGTCATTGCCAATTGTGTCAGTCCTTGTGCTGTCTTGCGATCCACAGTCACTTCAGGAATCCACTCTACGCCTGCCGCTTCCTTACCGGCTTGCAGGTTCTTCAGCGCGTCTTCACCTTTAGCAACTGCCAGTTTTGCAGCCGCTTCCAGTTTCAGCAATGCTTCAATACCGCCTTTAACCTCATCAAAGCTCTTAGGCGTTGCCGGCTTGTAATCCAGAACACGGGCTGACAACAAGTTATTCGGTGAGATCTCGATAGCTTCGGTGTTGCGGCGCTCTTTTATAGAATCTTCAGAAAAGATTGCGCTAACCACTTTGTCGCTCTTGAAGAATTTTGCGACATCTTCCCTTGAAGACCAGTCAGATACCTGTACCTGTCCGCCGAATGTTTTCGCAGCAGGCTGCAAGCTATCAGACTGTTCGTATACGGTATTGCTGAACCCCTCGGCTTTTTCCGTGAAAGCGGCTTGTGCCTTCTGGAAAATCAACTCGCCTTTGATTTGTGGTTTCAGGCTCTCAAAATCTGAGCTTTGACCAGTGATTTCGGTCAGCTTGATAATGTGGTAGCCAAACTCGGATTCAACCAGGTCGCTCACCTGGCCAACCTTCATGCCAAATGCAGCATCTTCAAAAGGTTTAACCATTGCACCTCGACCAAAGCTACCCAGATCGCCGCCTTTGGTTGCAGATCCCGGATCCTGTGAGTTTTTGATTGCAAGTTCTTCGAATGATTTCGGATTCTTTCTGATTGCAGCCAAAAGCCCTTCTGCCTTGGCTTTAGCCGCCTGTTTCTGTTCCGCTGTTGCACTGACACCAAAGCCGATCAGGATGTGGCTGGCACGCCTTTGTTCATTGCCCTGGAATTTTGATGCATTTTCATCATAAAACTTCCTGACTTCGGCATCATCCACTTTGATTGTAGGCACCAGGCTGCTTGCTGACAGCAACAGGAACTCGATCTTGACTTGTTCAGGATTACGCAAACTGTCTTTATGTTTATCGTAATAAGCCTTCACTTCCGCAGGATCCACTTTGACCTGATCGATAAAATCTTTTGTTTTGATTTCTGAAACGGTAACCACGCGTTTTTGCTTGAGAAGCTTCAAGGTGCTTTCAGCGCGCGCATTTGAAATAAAGCCTAACTTAGCGATACCGTCCTGCGCCTGCTGTGCCAGCAAGTCGGCACGTACGGAGTCTTCGAACTTTTTAGGGGTCAGCTGATTCTGCTGCAGCAGTTCATCATACAACTCTTGTGAGAACTTACCGTCCTTCTGGAAGGTTGGCATGCCGGTAATGTAAGTAGCCAGCTGCGCATCACTGATTGCATATTTGGCAGTTTTAAGTTCTTTTTCCAGCAATTGCTGATTGATCAGACGATCCAGCACCAGCATTTTAACCTGGGGATTATCCAGCTCTGCCGGATCAGCCTTACCCTCTGACTGGAGCCGGTTACGCAAATTCTGCAATGCGTTCGAATATTCCTGTATGGATATGTTGCTGCCATCGACTTTGGCAACTGCAACATTATTACCGGCCTGACTTAAATAAGAGTCAATGCCAAATAAAGCAAATGGAATGGTGATCAGAGCCAGCAAGGTTTTACCAACCCAGCCTTGTGCAACAGAACGGATACTATCTAACATAAAACTCTCTTTTAATTTTTCACTGATAAGTAAAACATTTATGAACTTATACGAGACAAGTACATACCAAAACCGCATTAATATATCACAAGTTACAGGCTAGATATGCAGCAACCGTGATATGACACAAGATATAGGGGATCGGTTCTTTTTATGCTGCAGCAAACGTGAGGTAGAAATAAAAAAAGCGAGTCCTAAGACTCGCTTTTTTTATTTGGCGGAGTGGACGGGACTCGAACCCGCGACCCCCGGCGTGACAGGCCGGTATTCTAACCAACTGAACTACCACTCCATAAAATCTGCGTTTCTACATCGTAAAGATTTTTTACAAAATAAAGAGTGCTTAAACTACCAGCACTCTAAATTTAATAAGTAGAAACGGCTTAGTCACTTACATTATCGTCGGTTTTTTTTGGTGGGTGCTAACGGGGTCGAACCGCTGACATTCGCCTTGTAAGGGCGACGCTCTACCAACTGAGCTAAGCACCCTGCCTAACCAACGAAAACGCTAGTTTACAGCATCTTTGAGCGCTTTACCAGCCCTAAATTTAGGAGAATTAGCAGCTTTGATCTTAATTGTTGCACCTGTGCGAGGATTGCGGCCATTACGAGCTTCACGCTTACCTACGTAAAAAGTGCCAAAACCGATTAATGTAACCAAATCACCCTTTTTTAATGCTTTTGTTACGGCAGCAGTTGTTGCATCCAATGCACGGCCTGCAGCAGCTTTAGAAATACCTGCAGCACTTGCAACTTGATCAATTAGTTCTGATTTATTCACGTGTAATCCCCTTTTTAAGGTTTATTAAAGAAAAACAACGGTAATTTCCATGGGGAATAATCCCCGCACTGCCTTTATATCAAGCCTACAAAGGCCATGTCAAGCCTTTATAGACCTAATACCAGTACTTATTTTCTTAATGTTTTACGGCGTCAGATGTAGCAGTCTGCGTTTCCTGAGAGTTATCAGCAAGTTGAACCTCTTTTGCAGGAATTTCATTAACATCCGCAGCGTCCGCCAAAGGCACTGGCGCTGAAGCCAAAGCCAATGCCAGCACGTCATCGATCCATTTTACCGGATGAATATCCAGGTGATTCTTGATGTTTTCGGGAACGTCACTCAAATCTTTGACATTCTGTTGCGGAATCAATACGGTTTTAATGCCGCCGCGGTGCGCAGCCAGCAGTTTCTCTTTCAACCCACCGATAGGCAGCACTTCGCCCCTTAAGGTAATCTCACCGGTCATTGCGACATCTGCGCGCACAGGAATCCCCGTCAGGATGGAAACCAGAGCGGTAGTGATAGCAATACCCGCGCTGGGGCCATCTTTAGGTGTTGCCCCTTCCGGAAAGTGAATGTGTATATCATTCTCTTCATAGAAATTACTAGCGATACCTAAACGCTGCGCACGGCTTCTTACCACGCTCATAGCAGCCTGGGTGGATTCTTTCATGACATCGCCCAGCTTGCCGGTAGTGGTGGTTTTACCTTTACCCGGCAGCAGTACCGCTTCAATCGTCAATAACTCGCCGCCAACTGAAGTCCAGGCAAGGCCGGTTACCTGGCCAACCTGATTCTCTTTTGCCGCCACGCCAAAGTCATAACGCTGTACGCCAAGATATTTATCGAGGTTTTTAGGTGTCACATTGATTTTCTTAGGCGCTGTCGCGGCTTTTTTCGCTTTGGCAGTCAACAGCTCTTTCACTACTTTCCTGCATACTTTGGCGACTTCCTGCTCCAGCCTGCGCACGCCGGCCTCGCGTGTGTAATAACGTACGATATCCCGTACCGCAGCTTCAGACACATGCAGTTCCTCATCCTTCAAGCCATGTGACTTGAGCTGTTTAGGCAACAGGTAGCGCATTGCGATGTTTACTTTTTCATCTTCCGTATAACCGGACAGGTTGATGATTTCCATACGATCCAGCAAAGGCGCAGGAATATTCATTGAGTTGGCAGTCGCCACGAACATTACATCGGAGAGATCATACTCAACCTCGACATAATGATCCACAAAAGTATGGTTCTGTTCCGGATCCAGCACTTCCAGCAATGCTGATGAAGGGTCGCCCCTGAAGTCCTGTCCAAGCTTGTCCACTTCGTCCAGCAGGAACAACGGGTTTTTCACGCCGACTTTAGTCATGCTCTGCAGGATTTTGCCTGGCATGGAACCGATATAAGTACGTCTGTGACCGCGAATTTCAGATTCATCACGCACACCGCCCAGCGCCATGCGCACAAATTTACGGTTCACCGCTTTCGCAATGCTTTGGCCTAATGAAGTTTTACCTACACCAGGAGGGCCAACCAGGCACAGTATCGGCGCTTTGATTTTATCAACGCGCTGCTGCACCGCAAGATACTCGACAATGCGCTCTTTCACTTTTTCGAGGCCATAATGGTCATCATCCAGCACAGCTTCAGCCTTAGCCAGATTCTTGCTGATTCTGGTTTTTTTATTCCACGGCAGGCTGATCAGCGTATCGATAAAATTACGCACGACTGAAGCCTCTGCCGACATCGGCGACATCAGCTTAAGCTTCTTGAGCTCACTCGCCACTTTTGCCTGTGCATCCTTGGGCAATTTAGCATCTTCAATGCGCTTTTCAAGCTCATCCATCTCAGCATTTTCGTCATGTTCGCCCAGCTCTTTCTGGATAGCTTTCACCTGCTCATTCAAATAATACTCACGCTGCGTTTTTTCCATCTGGCGCTTTACGCGGCCACGTATGCGTTTTTCAACCTGCAGAATATCGATCTCGCCTTCCATCAGGCGCAGCAGATGTTCCAGACGCTCTGCAACATCGAACATTTCAAGGATTTTTTGCTTCTCTTCAAGCTTAAGTGTCAAATGCGCGGCAATGGTATCTGCCAGCCGGCCGGCTTCATCTATCGTAGCAAGTGAAGTCAGGATTTCAGGCGGGATTTTCTTGTTCAGTTTGACGTACTGGTCAAACTGCGCAAATACTGTACGCATTAAAGCCTGTATTTCCACATCGGTTTCAGATTCGGCAATCAGCTCAGGACGCGCAGCGAAGCACTCTTCCGTTTCAGTAAACTCGTTGATTTTTGCGCGCTGGACCCCTTCTACCAGCACTTTAACAGTGCCATCCGGCAGTTTCAGCATTTGCAGTACGGTTGCAACGGTTCCCACTTCATGCAGATCGCTCGCTTCAGGATCGTCTTTGCTGGCAGACTTCTGCGCTACCAGTAAAATCTGCTTATTGCCTTCAGACGCAAGCTCTAGCGCCTTGACGGATTTTGTGCGTCCAACAAAGAGGGGAATTACCAGATGCGGATATACAACGACATCACGCAACGGCAAGAGCGGTAATAGACCGCTATCTGGACTATATGAAGGTAATAATTGTGCCATGTGTAGACTTCCAAAATTAAGCTAAAAAGTAAGCAGGAATACTTATATAACTGTTGATGGGGTTAATTCTTATGAGTTCAAGTGTTAATTGATATTTAAGCACTAAATTAGCGAATCAGTGCTAATAATATAAAAGAAATTTAACGAGATCCGTTAAACAAAAAAGAACAGCAGGTATTTCAAGGAGATGGCTCTAAATAATTAGTCCCGGCTTGTTTGAAAATACAAACCGGGACTATATTTATCTAGCGGAATGATGAATGAAGCTAGCTGGCAGCTTCTTCCATGGCTTTGTCTTCATAGATAAGGATAGGTGGTGCATCACCGCGGATAACGCCCTCATCCACTACTACTTTGCTTAAGTTTTTCAAGGATGGCAACTCATACATGATCTCAAGTAATGAATGCTCCATGATCGAACGCAAACCACGTGCACCTGTTTTACGTTCCAGGGCTTTTTTCGCGATCAGCAACAATGCGGATTCCCTGAATTCAAGGTCAACCCCTTCCATCTTGAACAGCTTGATGTATTGTTTGGTCAGCGCATTCTTAGGTTCGGTCAGGATAGTCATCAGCGCGGCTTCATCCAATGATTCAAGCGTAGCTACAACAGGCAGACGCCCGATAAACTCAGGAATCAGGCCGAACTTGATCAGGTCTTCAGGCTCTACATCGCGCAATACCGTACCGACTTCGCGCACGTCAACCTTGCTTTTCACTTCAGCGCCAAAACCGATACCGCCTTTTTCTGAACGCAGGCGGATCACCTTCTCCAATCCATCAAATGCACCGCCGCAGATGAACAGGATATTGGTCGTATCAAGCTGCACAAACTCCTGATTAGGGTGCTTACGGCCACCTTGCGGCGGAATCGAAGCCACGGTACCTTCAATCAGCTTCAATAGCGCCTGCTGCACGCCTTCACCGGATACGTCACGAGTAATCGAAGGGTTATCTGACTTGCGTGAAATCTTATCCACTTCATCGATGTAAACAATGCCACGCTGTGCTTTCTCGATATCGTAATCGCACTTCTGCAACAGCTTCTGCATAATGTTTTCAACGTCTTCGCCCACATAACCAGCTTCGGTCAATGTAGTCGCATCCGCCATCACGAACGGCACATCCAACAACCTTGCCAGCGTCTGGGCAAGCAATGTTTTACCGGAACCGGTCGGGCCTATCAGCAGGATATTGCTTTTTGCGATTTCAACTTCATCTTTTTGGCCGCCGTTAGACAGGTTGTTATGTCCCAGACGTTTATAGTGGTTATACACCGCAACAGCAAGATTCTTCTTGGCCTGGGTCTGGCCGATTACGTATTGATCCAGTATTTTGCAGATTTCCTGCGGTGTAGGCAGGTTGGCTTCGGCAGACTTCAGACCGTCCGAATTCTGCACTTCTTCCTTAATGATATCGTTGCATAAATCAACACATTCATTACAAATGAATACAGAAGGACCCGCGATCAGTTTTTTAACTTCGTGTTGGCTTTTGCCACAAAAAGAGCAATAAAGTAATTTATCGTCGTCGGCTTTAGTGGCCATGGATTTAGTCCTATTAGTGTATTGCGCAGGAAAACCTAGCTGAGCCAGGTTCCATGCATGTTTGATGCTACTACTATACTATTAATAAAATAGAGTGAATAGTGCAATTACGCAGCTTCGTTGCGGCTACCAATCACTTTATCAATCATGCCGTACTCAACTGACTGCTCGGCACTCATGAAATTATCGCGCTCAGTATCGCGGTCGATTTCTTCAGAAGTCCTGCCAGTATGATGCGCAAGGATGTCGTTTAGTTTTGAACGCAAGTAGAGAATTTCTTTTGCGTGGATTTCAATATCGGTAGACTGCCCCTGGAACCCGCCGGAAGGCTGGTGAATCATGATACGGGAATTAGGCAAGCTGAAACGTTTGCCTTTTGCACCGGCAGCCAACAGGAAAGCACCCATGCTGGCCGCCTGGCCGATACATAACGTGCTTACGTCAGGTTTGATAAACTGGATGGTATCGTAGATCGACATACCGGCAGTGACGGAACCACCGGGAGAGTTGATATACAGGTAGATATCCTTATCCGGGTTTTCGGCTTCCAGAAACAACAGCTGCGCTACCACAAGGTTTGCAGACATGTCGTTAACCGGCCCAACCAGAAATATCACACGCTCCTTAAGCAAGCGTGAGTAAATATCATAGGAACGCTCGCCGCGACCACTCTGCTCAACCACCATCGGGATATAACCCAATCCGGTCGGTACTGAATCAAACTGAGATTGCGGTTGCGGCATTTTATTCATTAGGCAGTTCCCATTAAATCATCAAACTTAACTTTTTTATCAGTTACTTTAACTTGCGTCAGCACCCAGCTCACGGCATTTTCTTCTGTAGCCAAAGCCGCAGGCTCATCCAGGCGTTTTGGATCAGCATAGTACCAGGTCACAACATCCGCCGGACGCTCGAAACTTTGCGAGAACACATCAACCATTGCTCGCACTTGGTCAGCATTTGCATGCAGACCATTCTTGTTGATCAACTCACCAAGCAACAGGCGTAATTTACTGCTGCGTTTAGCCTGATCTTCAAACATTGACGGCTCAAGCCTGATGTTGGATATATCTGCGCCGCGCTGTTTCAGGTTCTGCTCGGTAGTCTGCATCATGCGATTGATTTCAACTTCCAGGATTGCACGTGGAATATCGAACTCTGAATTGTCAGCCAATGCCTGGAACACCTGTTCCTTCAGTTTGGCGCTCACACGCTTGGCAACCTCCTGCTTCAGGCTTTCGGCAATCTCAGCCTTCATTTTTTCTACATCGCCATCTTCGATGCCTAAGCTCTTAGCAAAGTCCGCATCAATTTCAGGATATTTAGGCTGAGACACGCTGTTGAATGTAACTTCATACCCAACGGTTTTACCTGCGATCTGGGCAGACTCATAGTCTTCAGGATAGGTAATATCGAATTTTTTGCTAACGCCAGTTTTGCTGCCGATCAGCTCATCGTCAAAAGAAGCCACACGGCCGCCTTCGCCAATCACCAGGTCAATGCCGTTATCACCGGTTGACTCGACTTCCTGGCCATCCAGAAATGCTTTCAAGGTTACATTAACGCGATCGCCTTTCTTGGATGCGCGCTTAACCGGCTCGAAGCTGACACGCTGTTTAACCAGCACATCCAGCGTTTTCTTAACGTCAGCATCAGAAATATCAGTCACTGGACGCTCGATTTTTACTTTAGACAGGTCACCGATAGCCACTTCAGGAAAAATTTCGAATGTAGCCGTGTATTCCAGAACCTCTGAAGCCGCGTCAAAAGGTTTATGTTCAATATTAGGGAACCCGGCAACGCGCAACTTGTTTTCTTCAACCGCATCGCCAAAGCTTTTCTCAACCGCGCCTGAGTAAACTTCATCACGCACCTGGTTGCCGTAATGCTGATTCACCAAACCGATCGGCGCCTTGCCCGGCCTGAAGCCAGCAAACTTTGCCGTACGTGAGATTTGGTTTAATCGTTGTTTGATCTGCGCCTCTAATGGCTGTAGCGGAACGCTGATAGTGATTCTACGTTCAAGGTTGCCGAGGGTTTCAACATTCAGAGCCATGCTGTAATTCCTAAAATTTTTAACCGCAAGTCATGAGCAGATGCATCTAGAAAAATCATTTTCCAGATTAAAGCCATCTTGATGACATGCTATTTAAAGTAAAGTTGGTGCGAAAGGAGAGACTCGAACTCTCACGCCGCGAGGCGCTGGAACCTAAATCCAGTGCGTCTACCAATTCCGCCACTTTCGCAGGTAGTGTACGGCTTACAAAACATCAGCCGTTCAGATAATTCGCTATTGTATCCCAAGTTTTCACATTGAGAAAAGACATAAAATGAAAAAGCGATAAATTATTCGGGCCTGCGCATTATTTAATCAGCGCACCCCGCCCATACCAGACAATGCTGAAAATATAGCGGTATCAGCAATGATTGTGCGAGAATAACACCAAGACTTCCTTTAGACATCAATTGAAAATTAAAGCTGACGACCATGCCAAACACCATTAATCAAAATGAAATCAATATGCTGCGTGCAGAATTAGAGCTGCTGATGCGTGAGCGACAAGCCCTGCTCAAGATTGCCGGGGTCGCCGCAGGGCTCATCGCAGAAATGGATAGCCATGAACTTCCGATTGCTACTGTAGAAGCAGCAGATCTGCTTGCAACATCAATCAACAGCCTAAGTGAAGAAACATTGCAGGATGCATTAAGCGCCGTCAATGCCGAAATCGTTGGATAAATGCACGGTCATCAATCACCGGTAAACTTGATCAGTCACCTTGAGTAATTCTGCCTATTCATATTCTGCTGCAACACCTAAAGCCGCCCTGCTTTCACTCCTGTGCCTGGGCATGGCTGCCTGCAGCTTTCAGGAATATATTGCCAAGCCAATAGATACGGCAGCCCTGACCCAGAAAATCGCCGGCAGGCGAGCAGACGATGCGCTGTTTCAACAATACCTGATCAATAATGGCTACTCCCCTGCGCAACTGCCCATCCAGCAGTGGGAGTTGGACGACCTGATTCACTGCGCCTTATTTTTCAACCCGAGCCTGGACGTTGCCCGTGCGCAATGGCGCAGTGCTGAAGCGGCAAAATTGACCGCGGCGGAAATGCGGCTGCCGACAGTAGGCGGTCAATATTCAAAAAGCAACAACGCAAGCGAAGAGATCAGCCCGCACGCTTATGGCTTGAGCATTGAGATACCGATTGAAACCGCAAACAAACGCAACATTCGCATTGAAAGCGCCCAGCACCTGTCGGAAGCGGCCAAACTGCGGATTGCACAAGCAGCCTGGCAATTGCGCAATGACGTTGCAAAGGCCTTCAACGAGTACCAGGCCAATCGACAGCAGATGAAACTGCTATCAAAAGAACAGGCTTACCGGCAAGATGTCGTTGCCATTTACCAGAAACGCGTCGATCTTGGGGAATCTTCCAATATCGAACTGAGTAAGGCAAAACTACAGCTGCAAACACTGAATACCGAACTGGAATCAAAGCAGCGCAATCACCTGGTATTGCTTTCCAGCCTGGCAAGCAGCCTGGGATTACCTCTGGCACAGGTCGAACAAATGCAGATAGTCGATGCTGCAAACACAAAAACACCGGGCATACCAGCTTCAGGCACGCCAGCCCTGGCGGATTTACAGACCCAAGCCCTGCTTAACCGCCTTGATATCCGTATCGCACTTGAGCGCTACGCTATTGCTGAAACCAAGTTGAAGCTGGAAATAGCCAGACAATATCCGGATATCGTGATCAGCCCCGGCTATGCCTACGAATTTGGTGACAAAATCTGGTCACTGGGCTTATCCAGCCTCATGACCATCCTGACTAAAAATAAATTGGCCATTGCAGAAGCAACGCAGTTGCGCGAAGCCGAAGCCAAACAATTTGAGGCATTGCAGACCAGCGTAATCTCTGAAGTTAACGTTGCCAATGCCAGGCTGACACAAGCCATGCAGTTTCTGGAAAACCAAAAGAACCTTTACCGACAGCAGCAAGCCAATACCAGGCGTATGGACAGCAGGCTGCGTACCGGCGAGATCGACAGGCTGGAACTCAGTTATGCCAGGCTGGAAGAAGTACTCGCCGAACAACATATTGCACTGGCTGATTTTCAACTGGCTTCAAGCATCAACGATCTGGAAAATGCCATACAGGCACCACTGGCCGGCAGCAGCATCACCAATGAAAAATTTGAAAACTTAAGCTCTGCGCCATAAAGTTTCATAACAAAACCAGAAGTTCATAACAAAGCTGACTAGTGATGCGCAGGCATGCACTAAAAGCACTAAAACATTAACAGCAGGCGCTTAAGCGTCATTTTCAAGCTCAATGGGAATAAAATAAAAATGAATCGTAAACTGACCATCATTATTGGCTTACAGGCATTTTTAATTGTAGTCTTATTCTGGGTTCTCGTGTTTTACGGTAAAGACGAATTTGAAGCCATGACACAGCAGTCAGAAGAGGAAATCGAAACGCCAAGCCGCGTTGTGACTGAAAAAGGCGCGACGATTATCAACATCAGCGCTGCCGCCCAGAAGCAGAGCGAAATCACCACCAGCCAACTGGCTCCCGGCAAGCACCAAAGCAGCGTCAACAGTTATGGAAGCGTCGTCAGCATCGACACGCTCATTGACCTTCGGTCACGCTACCTGGCAGCAAAGTCCGACATCGAAGTGCTGCGCACTGCACTGGCATACAACAAAAATGAGTTTTTACGCTTACAGACCCTGAATCAGGATGACAAAAACGTTTCGGATAAAGTCGTGGCAGCAGCCAGGTCAAATATCAAAGCAGATGAGGCAAAAATAGCAGCTGCCGAATCCAGCGCAAAAAGCATCACGGACAGCATGCGCCAGATGTGGGGAGAGACCCTGACCCAGCATGCGACCCAGCTCGAAAAAAGTGAATTGCTGCAAAACCTGATCTCCAATCAGGAAGTGCTGATACAGATCACCCTTCCGTTCGATGCCGCAGAGCCAGGGCAGAATAGCAGCATCATGATTGCTCCGACAGCCGTGCCAAGCCAATCGATTCGCGCATTATTCCTTTCACGCGCCCCAGCAAGCAGCACTACGATCCAGGGCAAAACTTATTTCTATCATGCCAAAACCAGGGCATTGCGTGCAGGCATGCAAGTGAATGCGGTGAGTGCAACATCCAGTAAGGTAGATGACGGCGTCATTATTCCCAATGCAGCGATCATCTGGTATGCAGGCAAATCCTGGGTTTACAAAAGAACCGCTGATGAGAAATTCAGCCGCATTCCGGTAGCCGCCGATATTGAGGTTGGAAACGGCTGGTTCTATCAGGGCAACTTGGAACCCGGCGACCAGGTGGTCACCAGCGGCGCCCAGCTACTGCTATCCGAAGAATTCAAATCACAGATCACCAATGAAAACGACGACTAAATTGTTAAATTTAGGAGGAGTCTCAGTGGAGACTAATATAGCGAAGCTATGTTATGTCGGAGCTAAAATGACGATTAATATAAATAGCCCACTCGTCATTTCGGTGCAGACTAATGCGACAAAGTCGCGTTACGTCGGAGCCAAAACGACGACTAAATTGTTAAATTTAGCAATGATTACTGCGACTCAATTGCATCACGAAACCATCGTCAAACCGGAGGCCAGCCAATCATGATGTCGGCTTTAGTACGCTTCTCTATCCGCTTCAGCGGCGTCATCATCGGCCTTGCTACACTCGTTGTTTTATATGGCTTTTATAGTCTGAACCACAGCAACCTCGACGTGTTCCCCGAATTCGCGCCTACCCAGATCATCATCCAGACTGAATCGCCGGGCCTTTCTGCAGAACTGGTCGAGAGCCTGGTCACCCAGCGCATTGAAACCAGTATTGCCGGCACGGTCGGCATTGCCAGCATGCGCTCGCAATCCATTCCCGGCCTCTCTATCGTTACGATCATTTTTAATGAGAAAACAGATGTTTACCGTAACCGCCAGGTAATTGCAGAACGCCTATCCACATTAAACAACAAATTACCGCAGGGCATTACCCCTAACATCACCCCGCTCACCTCATCCGCCAGCACCGTACTCGGCTTCGGTGTGACCTCTGAAAGCCGCAGCCTGACAGAATTAAGGACCCTGGTAGACTGGACTATCGTGCCACATTTAATGGCAATACCCGGTGTTGCCGATGTCAACGTGTTTGGCGGTAAGATACGCCAGCTTCAGGTACAGGTTGAGCCTGAAAAAATGATCAAATACGGCATTTCCCTGTTACAGGTTGAAGATGCCGTAAAGAAAGCGACCGGAGTGCGTGGCAATGGCTTCATTGAAAATAAAAATCAGCGTATCGTCATCAATACGGAAGGCCAGTCCACAACCGCCGATAAACTGGCAATGGTTGCACTGCTGCATAAAGATGGACAAACCATCAGGCTAGGTGATATCGGTAAAGTGATTGAAGGCGCGGTACCATCCATCAGCGCTGCTGCCATCAATGAAAAAACCGGCGTATATCTCTCAGTCCAGGGTCAACTGGGCGCCAACACGCATGGCGTAACGCTCGCCATTGAAAAAGCGCTGCAAGAATTGAAACCCACCCTGCAGGCGGAAAATGTAACGCTGCATGAGGGCCTGTTCAGGCCTGCCAACTTTATCGAGGTGGCAATCGAAGGTGTCCGCACCGATATCCTGGTCGGTTCAGTGCTGGTGATTACCGTGCTGTTCCTGTTTCTGTTCAATGTGCGCACGGCTTTCATTTCAGCTACGGCAATCCCGCTCTCCCTGCTCACCGCTATCGTAGTCATGAGCTACTACAACATCGGGCTGAATATCATGGTATTGGGCGGCCTTGCAATCGCACTCGGCGAGGTTGTGGATGATGCGATTATCGATACCGAAAATATATTCCGGCGCCTGCGCGAGAATCGCACCCTGGCAGCACCGCTGCCAACTTATCGGGTTGTGTTCGATGCGTCGATGGAAGTCCGCAGCTCCGTCGTCTATGCAACGATTATCGTGGTCCTGGTATTCATGCCGCTGCTGACCTTGAGCGGGGTTGCAGGTAAATTGTTCGCGCCGCTCGGCATCGCCTATATCGCCGCCATCATGGCTTCTTTACTGGTAGCGTTAACACTGACACCGGCACTATGCTACCTGCTGCTCGGCAACGCCAGGCTGGAAACAGAAGACCCGCCAATGATACGCATCATCAAAAAATGGTATGTCTCTACACTGGTGAAAATCGAAGCCCACTACAAACTGATACTGGCCATAAGCTTCATGCTGATGGCGATTGGCCTGGGCATGCTGCCTTTATTCAAAAACCAGTTCATTCCCGCACTGCATGAAGGCCATTACATCATGCATATGACGGCAGTGCCCGGCACATCCGAACAGGAATCCCTGCGCATCGGTAAAAAAGTATCTGCAGCCATCCGCAGCATTGATGGTGTCAAGACCGTGACGCAATGGGTAGGCCGTGCACCCAACGGGGCAGATACTTTCGGCACGCATTACAGTGAGTTTGAAATCGAGATCGGCGCCGTTTCCGGGCCGGAACAGCGCCGCATCCTGGATGCGATCCGCGAGAAGCTTGGTGGTGAGCCCATAGACCATGATGGTGATGGAGAAGCCGAAGCAGGTTTTGTCGGTGTCAATTTTGCCATCAACACTTTCTTGACAGAACGGATCGAAGAGACCATTTCCGGCTATGCCGCATCGACTGTGATTAATATTTACGGCCAGGACCTGGATGCACTGGACAGGGATGCCAGCGCGATTGCCGGCATTTTAGGCAGCATAAAAGGTGCCACAGACGTACTGGTACAATCCCCGCCGGGTACACCGCAGTTGGTCATGCGGCTGCGTACTGAAAAAATGGCCAGGCTGGGCCTGCATCCAACCGATGTGCTGGATAGCATTCGTGCCGCATACGAGGGTGTTCCGGCCACCCAGGTATATGAAGGCAACCGGGTCATCGGCGTCAGCGTACTGCTCGCCCCTGAAGCGCGTGATGATATTCAGGAAGCCGGCAATCTGCCATTATTCAATGCTGACGGCAAATTGATCAGGCTGCGTGATGTTGCCGATATTGTGCAGGAAAACGGCCGTTCCAAGATTCTGCATGCCGGTGCCAAGCGCATCCAGACCGTAACTGCCAATGTAGTGGGCCGCGATATCAGTGCATTTACCGAAGAACTTAAAGAAAAATTGAGGACCGACCTGACGCTTTCACAAGGCGCATACCTGGAGTTTACAGGTGCTGCCGAAGCGAATGCAAAATCCAGGGAAGCGCTGATCCTGCAATCCCTGCTAGCGGGCGTCACGGTATTCCTGATGCTGTATATCGCATTTGGCCGCCTGCGCAACCTGCTGCTGACTTTCGCAAACCTGCCTTTTGCGCTCATTGGCGGCGTGCTGGCCGTCATGTTTACCGGCGGCTGGATTTCACTGGGTTCACTGGTCGGCTTTGTCACCCTGTTCGGTATCACCTTACGTAACTCGATCATGATGATATCGCATTACCAGCACCTGATTGATGCAGAAAACTGCGTATGGGGAATAGACACCTGTATCCGTGGCGCATCAGAGCGGCTGCCATCTATCCTGATGACTGCGCTGGTAACGGCACTGGGGCTGTTGCCTTTAGCCGCCGCCAGCGGCCAGCCTGGGCGCGAAATCGAAGGCCCGATGGCAACCATCATTGTCGGCGGCCTGGTGACATCCACCATCCTGAATCTGCTGATCCTGCCAACGATCATGCTGCACTTTGGCAAGTTCGAGCGGCGTCAGGTTTGAGCGGCAGCAGTTTAAAACCAGCTGATTCAAACAGGAAGCGATTAGCCTGGCTGCCTAATCGTATTTAATATATTTGAACCTGGGATCGTCATTCGGCGTGCCGGTTAAGGCGCCACCTTCATTGGCAGGCTGCCAGCCGATGACTGCCTCGATTTTTGCCGCCAGCTGAAAATCCTTATCGGTAATCCCTTTGGCATCATGTGTGCATAGCTTGACGATGACATAGGCATAAGTCACCGCCAGATCCGGGTGATGCCACGCCGCCTCTGCCAGGTGACCGATGGTGTTCACAACCATCAATGTCGCCTTCCAGCCGCTGGTTCTGTACTTGCGGCGTATCCAGCCGTTTTCGAGATACCAATGCGGCAACTCCGCCTTTAACCTGGCTTCAATTTCCAACTCTGAATATGTGCGGTCAGACGTCATGATATTCTCCTGTTAATCATGTCAGATTCAATTTTTACTGACTGACAATGCCTGTTCCTTAAGTTTTTCCAGATTAAGGCCTTGTGCAAACACATTGCTGTCAGCCTTGTTCAAAATCCATATCTGCGTATTCACGCCGACGCCAAACTCGGCAAAGGCATTATCGATCAATCCATCTGCAATCAGTGTCTGCATGGCAACTGGTGATGCCTTTGAATAACCGGCCAAGGTTTTTGATTTAACCAAAACCAGATGCTCAGAACCGATTTTATCAGCGATCCATGCGCTCAAACTATCAGAAGTCACTTGCCAGTTTTTAGGTATATTTTCATCTGCAAGCACCATGCGGCTAGGCAGCCAGACAATGCCGCGATGCTGCCAGCCACGTTCTGCGATTTCCAGCTCACTGCTGGCTGTAACCAGCCGCGGGTTCATGCCAGCCAGCAATAAACCGAATTGGTCCATCGCCAGCAGCGCGAGGTGATGCGCCACTGCATCGTTTACCTGGGTAGTAT
Source organism: Methylotenera sp. G11 (assembly GCF_000799735.1). Lineage (NCBI taxonomy): Bacteria > Pseudomonadati > Pseudomonadota > Betaproteobacteria > Nitrosomonadales > Methylophilaceae > Methylotenera > Methylotenera sp. G11. Next base: position 726,132 of record NZ_JUHH01000001.1, read on the forward strand.
GCTGCGCTTCACGCACAGCATCTGCAAACATGCCGCCGCCAGGCACGATCAGCACCTTGCCGTCACTGATCCTGACCAAGGTATCCAGCCAGCGTGGAAGCTCTGGTGAGCCAAGTAAACTGCCGCCTAATTTAACCACCCACATTACTTCGCTCCCTAATATTCAGATATGTTATGTTTTTGTAAAAAACTTCATCACCTTCATCATGCTCGAAGCTTTATCCAGCGTTTCCGTATACTCTTTATCCATATCGGAATCTGCCACAATCCCGCCGCCGGCATAAAAGCTCAGCTCCCCCTCACCATCACTGTTTTTAATATAAACGGCCGTACGGATGGCAATATTGGTATCCATATTGCCATCAAAACCAATGTAGCCGATTGCGCCGCAATACACGCCGCGCCGGTGCGGCTCCAGCTCTTCTATGATTTCCATGGCCCTGAGCTTAGGCGCACCGGTGATAGAGCCTCCGGGAAAGCAGCCGCGCAGCAGGTCAACCGCCGTTTTTACCGCCTGCAGCCTGCCAGTGACGATACTGACTAAATGATGCACGTTGGCAAAGCTTTGCAGCTGAAATAATTTATCAGCTTTAACTGAACCCGTCTCACAATTCTTGCCGATATCATTACGCAGCAAATCTACAATCATCAGGTTCTCGGCTTTATCTTTAATACTCGATTGCAGCTCTGCCGCATACTGTGCGTCGAGCACCGCATCTTCTGCGCGCGGCCTGGTGCCTTTGATCGGCCGCGTCTCAACATGCCCATCCACCACCTGCAGGAATCGCTCAGGGGAGCCGGACAGCACCTCCGTACGCCCCAGATTCATATAGGCCATGAAAGGTGCCGGGCTAACCTCCCGTAACTTGCGGTATGCCAGCCAGCCATCACCCGTCGCCCTCGCAGCAAACCTTTGTGCAAGATTCACCTGGTAACAGTCACCTTCGTGGATATAATTTTTGATTGCGGAAAAAGCTCTTGCATAAGTATGCTTATCCATATTGGCACAGACTGGAGAGCTCACGGCAAAGCCCACCAAGTTTGTATCCTGATCACTGAAAGGCGCATCGAACAAGGCTTTTAAAGCATCCCAATTTTCACGCGTCTCAGCATCAAACCCATGGGAAACCAAACAGGCTGTTTTATCGCGATGGTCAATCACAACCGCCCAGTCATAGATGCCAACCTGCATGGGCGGAATTGCATCGCTGTTTGATGCAGTACTCGCCAGTTTTTCCAGCCGGCGCGCAAGGTCATAACCAAAATAGCCGATCACCCCGCCTGTAAACGGAATATCGCCCGGCTCCGCTACATAAGACTGCATCGCCTGTTTTACCAGTTCAAACGGGTCTATGTCAGTGATATAAGTATGGCCGTGCTCTGATACGGTAGTCTGCGACTCATCGCTGATCAATGTGATAAAAGGGTCTGCCGCCAGAATATCATAGCGGCCATACTGGCTGCCTGGCTGTCCGCTAACAGGGTCAAGCAGCTGCCCGCTATCCAGGAACACGGCCCATGGTTTATGTGCAATTCGCGCAAACAGGCGCGCACTGTCATGATGATATACAAGATGGTGCTTCAGCAAACTCACGCCGATTCTCCCGCATCCCCAACGCACAGGTAAGCAACTGCATAAGCAGGGAAACATATGGCCGCCATGTCCCTGGTTTCGTGATCGATCGCTGCAATAAATTCAGAAACAGCGTGATATTCAAGTTCAAGCCGGACAGCCAGTTCCGACGCCAGGAACGCACCTGCGCCTGCACCGACTAATTGCAAAGCAGAATCATCCTTCAGCAAGGACATATGTTTAAGCAAAGCTTGCCTGATCTGTTCAAGCTGCATTTCTTTAAAAGAGCCGGCCAGAGCTTTCCATGAAGACAATGGCGCATCCTCGGCATCACGACCTATCATACGCGCAATACGGCAGGCACTGGCCTCAATTGTCTTATCGGCACCATCAGCGGTTTCCGCCATGTTGCCAGCCATATCCATATCACCGGTTAAGCTATACACATCGGCGGCAGTGGCAAAAAACTCTGCTGCAACATTAGTCATCTGCCCTGCAAATGGAACTTTCTGCGCAACTGCCATCAGCGGTGTACGGACGACCCCCGTATACACCAGCTCATCACTCTGCAAACGCGCAGCATCGGTGAATCCATCGACCTGCGGCGCCGCATTATCAATCAGGGCAATATCGGTTGTGGTACTGCCAATATCTACAAATATCGCTTTAGGCAGCTTCTTTGCGACATACTGTACACTGGCATACCAGTTCATGGATGCAATATCCGCCCAATGCCGATCAAGGGCGGTGCTGTCCACAAAGCCGTGCCTGCCGGCATAGTAACGCACCTCACCCTGCAGTTTTGAAGTCAGCGTACCTGCGATTTTCAGCACACCCTCACGCCTGTTCTGGAAAATATCCACCAGTTCGCCGGTCATGGTCACCGCATGCCGGTTCGCATTGAACTCCAGCAAAACATGGTCAATCGCGAATTCCAGCTCACGCAGACCTCGCCATAGCGGGCAATAAACCTGAGTAGCGGCCTGCACTACGCCTTCACTATCGAGCAGCACCGCTTTCAGGTGCGCCCCGCCTATATCCCAGCCTATATAATTTTCTGTCATAGTCGTACTTCAGCCTGATTCTGCGCCAAGCCATTTTTCGTAAAATCAGGCATTCTGAAACGGTCATTCAAAATACAGTCCAGGATCAGCCTGGCTGGGTTCATATTCAATGCCTGGCGCAGCCCAGCATAGCTTGTTGTGAGGCGCGGGTTAATTTCCAGCACATAAATTTTATTGGTTTCAGGCTCCACAATCACATCCACACCGATATAACCAAGCGCATCGGGCAGCATTCTGGCGATTTTCCTGGCAATGGTCTCGAAGCGCTGCCAGTAAGGCAGCATTGCATTCACTGACACGCCTGCCAGCCTGAACCGGCCGTCATTGCACTCAATATGCTGCTGATTACAGCTTAACAGCCATGCTTTTCCGTTACGGCACAACATCGAGAAACTTGCCGAGATGCCTTGCTGATATGGCTGCGCAAAATAATTCAGATAGCGCCCATCTTCAGATATCCAGTCTTTTAGTTCCGGCAGTGAATCAAACCGGCGGATTCCCTCGCAGCCGGCGCCATCTTCAGGTTTGACCACCCAGCTTTTAATATTCAGCTTCAACAGGCTATCGTAATAAGACGGCTGCATGACATCTTCCCCGGCATGCACCGGCAAGGTATGGATATTGGCTGCCAGCAGTGCTTCGTAGCACAGCGTCTTGCTGGTACCGGTCAGCATAGTATCAAAACCGGAGCCCAGAAAGATCGGGCCATGCTCAGCTTTTTCTGCCTCATAGCACAACTCGCTTAATTCCAGCAGCGTACCTTCTGATTCCGGTGCAATTAACCAGACCATATCCACTTGGGCAAGCGCCAGGGTGAAATGTTCTTTAAACTTACCCGGCTCTACTGCAATGCTATGTGCGGCCTGAGGCGGCGGCTGTAATCTCGCATCATGAAGAACCGTGAGCTCGTAAAAGCCCAGTTCAGCCAGGTCCTGCAGCAAGGTATCGCGCATGAGTGTGCCCTCATGCGCCAAAGATTCGGGTAAAGCTTCTGCTGCAAGACCGCCAGCAGTGATAAACTCACACACTAATATTTTTTTTCCGTGTTTAATATTTTGTTCGATGATATAACTGCCTTATGCAAATAATCCCTGTCATTGATTTATTGGGTGGCACGGTCGTGCATGCGAAAAAAGGCGACCGTAAAAACTACCATGCCATTCAATCCTTGATTTCAGGTTCCAGTGACCCTCTTGATATTGTTGCCGCCTTACTTAAATATCACCCTTTTAAACAACTCTACATCGCCGACCTCAATGCCATACAGAAGACCGGTAGCAACAATCTGAAGATCATTAAAAGTATCGCACTGCATCACCCCGGCCTTGAACTTTGGGTTGATGCCGGTATTAATAGCACGGCTGAGGTCGCCCTGTGGTCCGCTTGTAATTTTAACGTGATTTTAGGTAGCGAAAACTTTTCTGATTTGGATAATTTCATAAATATCAGAAAACAGCTGAATTCAAACTTTGTATTGTCTCTGGACTTTATGCCGAACGGTTACCATGGCCCGCAGGAACTCCTGCAAAACCCGGAATACTGGCCTGAACAGGTAATATTGATGTCGCTCCCGCATGTAGGGGCTAACCAGGGCCCAGACTTGGAACTAATCGAGAGGTTCAGGCAGCTATCGCAACAGCATAGATTCTACTCAGCCGGCGGTGTGCGCAGTGCTGATGATTTAAACAGGCTGAAGCAAGTCGGCACTGATGGCGCCCTGCTAGCTACGGCACTGCATCGCAGGCAGATATCCCAGGCTGAACTGGAATGCCTGTCACAGTAAATGCGACATAGCAAATACTGCGCAATAAAAAAGCCCGACAAGTCGGGCTTTTTTATCACACTTGCTTTACTGAAAACCTTATTCCAGGTTAGCGTGAATTGCACGCATACCTTCTTCAGTCAGGCCTTTAGCAAAAATCAGGTCAGCAATAGCGGCTTCCAGGAACAGCAATGTTGAAAGCTCGAACTGGCTGCCCATAGGCATGCCCTTAGTTAACGGGAAGCTATTGTCGTTACCGATTTGGATAACGAGGTCTGCAACATCTGCCATTGCAGAAGATTTCTTCATGGAAATCACAACCAGTTTGGCGCCCACTGATTTTGCCTTTTTAACGAATGGCAACAATGTTTCTGTACCGCCTGAACCGGAAACCAGAACCAGCAAGTCACCCGCTTTGATCGCCGGAGTAACCACTTCACCGATCATATTAACGTTATAGCCAGCATGCACCAAGCGCATTGCGAAGAAACGTGATACAAGTAGAGAACGACCAGCACCGCCAATAAATGTACGGCCAGCCTCTTCAACCATTTTCAGCAAAGTAGCTGCTTTGCTGTTATCTGTTTCTGACAAAATAGTAGTTAGTCTACCCAAAATCAATTCTTGACTGCTCATGATATGTCCTTCTCTAAAATTTAGTTTTATTTTTTAAATCAAAAAATCTTATAAAAAAAATCCCGACCCATTACTGAGTCAGGATTTCTTTATGCGTTCATTTCAATAATGGTTTATTGAAAAGAGGTTGAATTAACCGTGAACGATAGCTGTGATTTCTGCAGCAGCAGCAGCTGGGTCAGCAGCGCCGTAGATAGCAGCACCAGCAACAACGATAGTTGCACCAGCGTCAACAACTTGTTTAGCTGTAGCAGCTTTAACGCCACCAGCAACTGAGATTTCAACGCCTAAGTTCAAACCAGCAACTAAAGCCAAGTCAGCGAATGGTGTTTGACCAGCAGCTTGTTGGTCCAGACCAGTGTGAACGCCGATGATGTGAGCGCCAGCAGCAGCAACTGCTTTAGTAACAGCAGCTTTGTCAGCAACGTTGATCAAGTCAACTTGTGCTTTTTTGCCGTATTTGTTAGCAACATCGATTACGCCTTTGATTGTACCGATATCTGAGATACCCAATACAGTAACGATATCAGCACCAGCCTTGAAGAATGGCTCAGCTTCGTAGAAACCAGCGTCAGCTGTTTTCAAGTCAACCAAGATTTTGTTGTTTGGGAATTTAGCGCGCAATGTTTCAAGCAATTTGATACCGTTGTGCTTGATGCATGGTGTACCGATTTCCAGGATGTCCACGTGTGGAGCAACTGTAGTTGCCAAAGCAACTGTTGCGTCGAAATCTAATGAATCTAATGCCATTTGGGTTAAAGCCATGGTGTTTCTCCGATTATTAATTTAAATTACTACAGATTTATTGCTATTGTGCAGAATTAACTCACATATACACATTTGATTACTGACTGTTAAACACCCAATAAAAAATGCAATTTATGCGTATTAACCCTACCTGTTCAAATTTATACATCACTAAAGAATGTATAAAACTCATGCTATAAAAGCCGGGCACTAATAATAAGTGCCCGGCCAATTAATGTCAATCCAAAAGCGATTAAATTAGCAATAAATAGACTTAACAACTACCAGCTAAAACCAGCGCCCACGGCAAGGGCATTATTTCCCTGGCTAACACCGGCACTTGCATTCACTTGCCAGTTTTCGCCAATATTTGCCTTAGCACCAATTGCAACCGCACTTTGGTTAGCATAGTTACCAACTGCCATACCCACGTTATAATTAAAGCCCGGGCGAATCTGCGGCAAAGCAGACATAGCAAGTGCTGATGCAACGCCGGCATAAGCCTTGTCTGCAACGCCGCCAAGCTTGTTATCCAAATAGTCATATTGGCGTCTATTTACCGCATCATTTGGCGCCACACCATCCGCTATGCCACCCACCCTAACCGGTGCGCCGGTACCATTGTTGGCAAACGATGCACCATTGTTATCCAGCGTCATGGTTGTGCCACCAGCCGCAGTACCGCCTTTTAACACAGTACTGGTGTTGTTGTTAATCACCACACTACCACCGCCTGCTGTCGGTGTTGCCATTGACGCTGTTGTTGAATTCAAAATAACTTGAGATTTGGCAAGTGGCGTCGCCTCGTTAGATCCACTGATCACCACACCATTGGTTACACCGCTGCCACTCAGCGTTGTACCGTTTGCGGCACCTGCCGCATTGGTTTGAAGCTGATTGGCACCGCCTGCTGATGAAATGGTATTAGTGTTACCTTGCATGGTATTGGTTGATGTATAGGCATTACCAATCGTATTCACAGAGTTGCTGCTGCCGCCAATTGTGTTGTTAGCATTTGCACCGCTACCAAAAGTATTGGTGGTGCCATTAGCGGTAGCAATGGTTGAATTACCGGTTGAAGACATGCCGCCATTTACCTGCAACGCTTTATCTGTCACAGCATTAGCAGAATTACCTATGGTTGTAAGCGTACCTGTTGGTGTTGTGGTGTTAATATTGGTAGCACCTGCTATGTTGTTGGTAGTGCCGGTAATAGTATTGGTGGTGCCTGTCAGGCTATTTGCACCACCCTTGATATCTACACCAGTGCCGGTTACCTGAATGCCGCTGGTCGCACCTGCATAAGTTCCGCTGTTGGCAATGGTGTTGGTCGTCGCGTTCAACAGGTTAGATGCACCCTGCATGGTGTTGGTAGACGTAGTGCCATTACCGATGGTATTTACAGAATTTGGCACTAATGTACCAATCAGGTTAGTTCCACTCTGCATGGATGTCGTGTTGCCTGCGTTGCCGATATTCACCGCACCCGTCGTGGTACCGGTGCCGATATTGGTGACATTGGCACCCTGTGAGCTGTTCAGATTTAGCGTTGTGCCCTTCACATCAAGCACGCCGGTAGCCCCCAGCGCATTGATACCCACTGTTGATGCGCCAAAGGTGTTAGCGTTACCGATAAGCGTGGTTGGTGCAACAAAGTTATTAGTAGCACCAGCACCAGTAGCAGTGATGCTATTAGCAGTAGCACCCTTCACATCAACACCAGTTCCGGTTACCTGAATACCGCTAGTAGCACCTGCATAAGTTGCGCTGTTGGCAATGGTATTTGTAGAACCAACCATAGTATTTACACTATTGTTGTTGACAGCATCACCAATAGTGACTGCGCTGAGCGAGCTGTCAGCGTTGGTGGTTGCATTAAACAAGGTTTTAGCAGTACCACTATTAACACCACTTACCGTCAATGTTGCACCGCCGGGATTAGGGCTGCCTACAGGGCCAAGGCCATCCAAATTACCGTCTTGCAACGTCCATGTAGCCGAACGCGTACCGCCATTAAGTGTTGTAGTATTGTTACTAGCATCAATCGTTAAGCCATGACTGTTGGCGAGTAAAGAAGCTGCCGTGCCATTCACGGTAAGCGTGTTGCCACCAGCCGCCGCGCCATTAGTGTCTACTGCCAGCGTATTACTAAGCGTTGCTGCACCGTCTAATGTCATAGCTCCTGTCACACCTAAAGTGGTGTTTACAACGGCAGAGTTCAGTGTGGCAAGCCCGGTAGTGCCTAAGGTAGCCGTACCGACGTTGCCGCTGTTAGTAATATCACCAGTATTGCCGATACCTGCTGTGGTGGTTTGACCGGTAACGCCTAATGTATTGTTCACTTGCGTTGCACCACCAAGTGTCGTCGCACCAGTGACACCTAAGGTGGTGGTCACAGATGCTGAGTTCAGGGTTGCAAGACCGCTGGTGCCTAAAGTAGCGGTATTTGTTGCTGTACTATTTACAGTGGTAATATTACCCGTCGCGGCACCAATTGCCCCAGTGGCTCCATTTAGCTGAATTGTGGTAGAAGCGCCATTTTGTATGTTAACTATACCCGACGAACCGGACAAATTACCGACACCCAAGTTGGTGGTAATATTCGCATTAGTGGTATTTGCTGTAGTGGTATTTACTGTACTACTATTTACAGTGGTGATATTGCCAACATTGGCGCCCACAGTAGCGGCACCGATTGCCCCAGTGGCTCCATTTAGCTGAATTGTGGTAGAAGCGCCATTTTGTATGTTAACTATACCCGACGAACCGGACAAATTACCGACACCCAAGTTGGTGGTAATATTTACACTGTCCGCATTTGCTGTAGTGGCATTCACAGTTTCAGCACCCAAAGCATAGACAACATTCACATTATCAGCAGCTATAGAGCTAGTATCCAAAGTAGTGATACTGCCTAAATTAGTAGTTAATCTTCCTGTCATTCCTAGTTGTAGAACAGTGCCACTGTTGGTAATGGTAATAGTGGTTGGAACATAACCACCCATGCCATCCGACACCAGAATTTCTTCTGCCGCATTTGCCCCACTTACGAACGCCGAACATACGGCCATGACTAATAGTTTCTGTTTACATTTATCTATGTCATAGAGATTTTGCAATGCCTCGCTGTGTTTAGTAGCTTGTGCGCCAGTTTCACGATTAGACTTGCCTGAACTAGTTACGTGTTCTGCCACAGCCATGAGCATGCCGCGAAGTTTGTTAAATACAAGTCGATAATGCGTTTTGTTCATTTGAAGCTCCCTATTATCAAATTTACTTAAGTAAACACTTTGCAATTGCCATGAAATTAAATTTCCAGCTTTTACAAAAAATATATAAATGGATTTTTTTCCCATTTGAAGACTACTAAATAACTTTGTAAGTTACAAGAAAAATTTACAAATAAATGGGATTTTTTCCGTTATTTATAATTAATAATTTTGATTTTAGGAAATATCGGCTGATAAGTGATGCAAATGACAAGAGACATTTGAAATCACTGATTTATTGAATGGTTCATCATGAACATGAGACTTGATGAGTGATTGAGAACATCCTTATGACACGTCAATCCAATGAAAACGCCTAATGTATGGATTACTTCGGGCTACGCTATAGCAATGACGGGACAAGCACATACAACGCATTGATTACAAGAGATTACGTGGCTAATCTCATACTATTCTCAGCTAAACGCAAAAAATAACGCCCTGCTTGCTTTCACAAGTAGGGCGTTATTTACAGCATAGCTATACGCAGCTAGCTACAAGAGCATAGCCAACTGCATTTGATTATAGTTTTGCGCTTAATGCAGCTTCCAGTTTGTTTTGGTCAACTACGAAACCGCGGATGCCTTCAGCCAGTTTCTCAGTCGCCATTGGGTCTTCGTTCAATGCAAAACGGAACTCAGCTTCTGTCAATTTAGCAGGCGCTGCTGTTTTAGTGCCGCCATCAACCAGTACGCGGGTCAATGAACCTTCTGTTGCTTCCAGCTCTTGCAGCAGGTTTGGAGCGATAGTCAGGCGATCGCAGCCAGCCAAGGCAGTTACTTCACCGATGTTACGGAATGACGCGCCCATCACAACAGTTTTGTAGCCATGCTCTTTGTAGTAAGCGTAGATTTTACGCACTGACAATACACCTGGGTCTGTTTCTGATGTGTATGTCTCACCTGTTTTTGCCTTGTACCAGTCAAGGATACGGCCAACGAATGGTGAAATCAGGAATACGCCAGCTTCAGCACATGCACGTGCCTGGCCGAAACCGAACAGCAATGTCAGGTTACAGTTGATGCCTTCTTTTTCAAGGATCTCACCGGCTTTGATACCTTCCCAGGTTGAAGCCAGCTTGATCAGAACACGGCTTTTATCTACGCCGGCTTCTTCATACAGTTTGATGATTTTACGGCCTTTAGCCACCATTGCATCGATATTGAATGACAGACGTGCATCAACTTCAGTTGAGATGCGGCCTGGCACTTCTTTAACGATTTCCATACCGATCAATACAGCCAGTTTGTCAGCCGCGTTGTCGATTTGCTGTTCCTTAGAACCGCCTTGTGCTTTTGCGTAAGCAATAGCAGCATCAATCAATGGAGCGTATTGCGGCAATTGGCTTGCTTTTAACAATAAAGATGGGTTGGTTGTTGCGTCGTATGGTTTAACCGCTTTAATCGCTTCAACATCACCTGTATCTGCCACGATTGTGGTCATAGTTTTTAATTGCTCTAATAAAGTAGCCATTACATGCCTCCTAAAAATTATTCGAATACAACAGTCATACACAAAATCAAGTGCAATATTATAGCTTAAAAATCATATGATGTCCTCAAATGTGCTTTGCGGTTTGGCTCTTCTGTCATAAGCAACCGGAAGATTTTTCCGCCTGCGCTCAAGCGGCAGGGTAATCACAAACTCAGCCCCGCGCATGGGAATATTTGCAGCCGAGACCGTACCGCGATGTTTTCTAACGGTGACATCCACAAAATACAGACCCAGACCGCTGCCTCCCTGGTCTTGGTGCTCCCCATCCGCACGGGTGAAGCGCCTGAACAGCTTCTGGATTTTATCTTCAGGAATTCCCGGCCCTTGGTCGGTCACTTTCAGGCGGAGCATGACATCGTCCTTATCAATCACCACCCTGATCACGGAACGTTCCGGGGAATAATTGACTGCATTCTGAAGGATGTTGGACACAGCCCTGAACAAGAGCCCGAAATCACCCCTAACCCAAACATTCTCATCCGGATGATGCATTTCCAGAGATATATTTTTAGTGGTCAGCAACTCATAAACATCATCGACAACCTGCTGCGTCAAGCTCACCATGTCCAGCACGTTAAATTTATTGACATCGGACATCTCTGCACGCGATGCCTGAAGAAAACCTTCCGCCATGGTGTGTGCACGCGTCAGCAAATGCTCGATGCGCCCCCTGTATTTATTCTGTTCGAACTTTTCGAGAAGCAGCATTGCAGCCCCAAGCGGGGTACGGATATCATGCGAAATAAAAACCAGCGTATCGCTCCTGGCTTTATGCATGTCGCGCAAGTGTCTGGCGGTTAACGCCAATTTACGGATACGCGCCTGCTGAGGGTCTTCGCCACTATGCGGCTGCCCGGACTCCTGCTCCATACCCAGCCTTGCAAGTTCATCCTGCAGGTTTTGCAGTGCATGATCCAGCGCCGCCTGTGCCGAGTTAAGCCTGGCGCAGCTCCATATAGGATAAGCCAGCAATATTGCCAGAATGCAGCCAGTTGGCGGCACCCATATTTTGAACAGGTATGCCGCCGCAAATACCAGCGTAACAATGGCAAGAATGTATGCACATATACTGAGCAAAGCGTAAACGGGAGACAGTTTTGAAAACCATAAGAATGGCAGCACTGCGAACACAACCGTCAAGAAGCATGTAAGCCCCAGCGATGCATGCCCGACTGAATGATCATCCATAATGGCAGACAAGGCATGCGTGTTGAACTCGGCACTTAACGCGAGCATGCATGCAACAAGCGAAAGACCAGCCATGATAAAAATACGGTCTTTAAATTGCATGGGGAATCAGATCACCACTATACTTAAATGCAGGATTTAAACGCAGGCGGCAATCAGGCCAGATATACAGTGCAAGCATGAATCAGTTGCTGCGCTCAAGCCGGTAGCCCTGCTGGTAAATGGAAGTCAGCCGCCATCCGTATTCGGGCGTCAGCTTCAGCTTTGTACGTAAATGGCTGACATGCACATCCACCTTACGCGTTTCTATATCGGGCGATGCGCCCCACACCACCTGCATCAGATGCGACCTTGATAACAGCACGCCTTCATTTTTCATGAAATACAGCGCCAGATCGAACTCTTTATCGGTGAGCTTGAAATCCTCGCCATCCATACTGGCCAGACGCAGCTTGGTATCGAATTTCAGCGAACCAAACTCAATGCACGGGTCGGTGTTTGACTGCGGATTGACTCGCCGCAATAAAGCATTCACCCGTGCCAGCAATATTGCACGGCTTGCCGGCTTGACCACATAATCATCAGCACCGGCCTCTATCACGCGCACGATATCCTGTTCTTCAGAGTGGCCGGTAAGAAATATCAACGGGGGGAGCCTGTTGGCGCGCAGCTTGATACTGACCATCACATCCGGGCCTTCCATATCAGGCAAGCCCCAGTCAAAGATACAAAGGTCATAGTGTTCATGCGGATACCTGCGCACAAAATCCAAACCGGACTTGAAGTGATCAACCTCGAAACCGGCTTCCCCTAACCACTCAATCACAATCTCGGCATAGGCTAAATCATCATCTAACAAAGCTATTTTCATTTTTATAGTTTTAACTTTCGCATGAATTCTTAATTCTAAAGCCTTAGCTGCAAGGCATATGAAACCTATAGATTTCACCTTGCAACCTCCCCTGCATTTTAATTATTTTCCCGATAATCTAAAAATTGAACAGACAGGCATTCAGATTCAGATCATCAAGCAGCATCAAGTTGAATTCATTGTAATGTACAAAGTAAGCAAAAACAATCTCAGGCGAGGCTACAAGGCACTTCAGCCGCATAATAGCGACTGATATGCGATAATGACGACCTAATATCCAACCTGATCCAGAAACGCTTACCAGAATGCAGCACCCACTAAAAACAATAATGAATACCAGCGGAGTCGGGTTTGGCACCAGCGGTGTCCGCGGACTCGTTTCCGATCTGTCGGATGAATTATGCTACGCATATACATCAGCCTTTCTTCAAACAGTGGCCGCTGAAAAAAACCTGGTTTTAATTGGTCACGACCTGCGTCCAAGCAGCCCCGGCATTGCTTCTGCATGCATCGCAGCCATTGTTGATTCTGGGCGGGATTATATATATGCAGGTGCATTGCCTACCCCGGCATTGGCTTACTATGGCAGCCAGATTGCCGCTCCAGCACTTATTGTTACGGGCAGCCATATCCCGTTTGACCGTAACGGCATCAAATTCTATAGCGCCAGCGGCGAAATTTCCAAAGCGCAAGAACAGCAAATCCTTGGTGCAACAGTAGATATCCCCGAAAATATAAATAAAACCGAGCTGCCTTCGGTGGATGATAACGCGCATAAAGCGTATGTCAGTCGTTACGTAGAGTTTTTTGGTCAGGGCAGCCTTAACGGAATGCGTATTGCGCTCTATGAGCACAGCAGCGTTGCCCGTGACATACTGCGCGAAATATTGGAATCCCTAGGCGCAGAAGTGCTGTCGCTTGGGCGCAGCGATGCATTCGTGCCCATTGATACTGAAGCAGTACGCACCGAAGATGTGGCACAAGCTGCAGAATGGGCTAAAAAATACGCTTTTGATGCAATTGTCACAACAGACGGTGATGCAGACCGCCCACTGATAGGCGATGAAAACGGCCAATGGCTGCGCGGGGATATAGTGGGTATTCTGTGCGCCAGATTCCTGCAGGCAACACATGTCATTGCACCGGTCAGCTGCAACACGGCGCTGGAACGCTGCCACTTGTTCCAATCGACCGTTCGCACGCGCATTGGCTCACCTTATGTAATTGCGGACATGGAAGCCACCAAGAAACAATTTGGCAGACTGGTCGTGGGTTATGAAGCAAACGGCGGCTTTTTACTGGGCGGCAACCATGTTTCCGAGGGGCGAAGACTGCTCGCGCTGCCTACACGTGATGCAGTACTGCCCATTTTATCGCTACTCTGCGACGCGCGTAAACGCGCCTGCAAACTTTCAGAGTTATCCCAAGCCTTGCCAGCCCGCTTTACGGCAAGCGATAGGCTGCAGCAATTTACGACAGCGCTTAGTCACGACTTAATGGCACGCCTGCAATCCGACAAGAAAGAATCGGAGAAAATTCTTGCTCCAGATTCAGGTACCATTACAGACACAGATTTGACCGATGGCTTACGCCTGACTTTTGCCAACGGCGACATCGTGCATCTACGTCCATCAGGCAACGCCCCGGAACTCCGATGCTATGCAGAGGCTGACTCCCCCATGCATGCCCAGCAACTTTGCAATGCATGCCTGCAACGCCTGTCTGCGCTTATAGCGACTGCCCATACTTAAGCAGCAATGAAGTTTCACGAAATACAACCGTACAATTGCATATTTCGGTAGTGCGCATCAACGCAACCTTTAATCAGCAAAAGGGTTAGTGCTCTTCACTACATAAGATTTTTTCTCTTCCTGAACTGGCAAAGCATCTAAACGAGATACCTTTTTCACATCGGGGTTGCTTTGGAGCGGATGCGCATCAGACTCATTGTCAGATTGATAAAAGAACAATGCAGCCAGAAATGCAAAATAGATCTGGTTAGCCGGAATATGCAGGTTAAAATCAACGAAGGTATGCAGGATCATCGCAAGCAAGCCAATGCCAGCGCCAATTTGCATAAAATTGAATGTTCTCCATTCACCGCGCTTAATCACTTTGGTCCACCTGCCAACATAAAGGGACAAAAAGATCACAATCAAGACAGCAGCAAAAATACCGCCCTCCATGAGCCATTCCAGATAGTCATTATGCGCTCGGTTCACAAATGCACCATTAAAGCTAAAGTCCTGGAATCGGGGGAACACCTGATTAAAAGTGCCAACCCCACTGCCCAATGGGAAAAACTCGCCTATCGCTTTAATGGTGCTATTGAAAATCATCCAACGGCCATCTTGTAATGGATCCTGCTCTATGAATCTGTTCAAGACCGGCGCCATGCCCACCTCGACAGCGAGCATCAAAGTAATCGCCGCAAAAGTGCCGATCACGCCATAAACATTTCTGCCGCCTATCCGCGTGGAAAACATCACTGTACTCAGGAATATCACCAGCATAGCAAGCGCATTACCGGTCCTTGAATGCGTAAATATCAAACCCAGCAATATCGCAATTGAAATAGACGCATAAACAGCGGTCTGATTCAGATAGGCCGATGTCAGAAAAGCCAGGCGCTGCCGCAGGTTTCGGGTATGTCTCCGCACAGAATGCGTATGGCCGACAGAGACACTGAGCATCGCCAGTGACAATGGCAATGCCATTTCCAAAAACCCAGCCAGATGGTCGCGATTTGTATAAGTGCCCAATGCATAGGCTTTATGCGGACTGTCATTGATCTGCAGCAGGCTATCAGGCCCTGCGCCATACTGCATTAAACCCAAAATGGCCTGAAATGCTGCCATGCCCAAAAACACCATCACCGCTGTTTTGAGCTGTTCCCTGGGTACATTGAGGGTAAATAGAAAAACCATGATAGGCGGCAACACTGCCAGCCAGGAGTACTCGGTCAGAGATGGATCAATAGAGGCGGCGCGTGCGCTGCCATTTAAATTGACACCGATATCAGCTAAGGCCTGCGCATAAACTGCATGCCCTGGCAACGTTGCCCACAACGAGGAAGGCAGTGGAACCAAGTGAATCAGGGGCAGCAGGAAAATACCTGCCACTACCGCAATATATAACTTTGGAATACGTGAGAGTTTTTGAGGGTTTGCCACCAGATAACCGGCAATCGCCAGTGCGGCAAGCTCAAGGATCAGGAGGGGAATAGGCCTATTCCCACCTTTCACTAGCGGAGCAAATACCAACAATAATACAAGAAGGTAAAAACCCCGCACTTGATACTACTTACTACAGTTAATTACAGAATTACTGAGGACTGCTGTTGCGATTGTTGTTATTATCGTTGTTTGCCTGCGTAGCAACAAGCGCTCCCATGCTGCCTGCGAAACCAATAACAACAGGATTTATAATGGATGCAGGAGGTTTTACAGCAACAGTGCTATCACCTAGCGCAGCCACATAAATGCGCTCTTTACCTGCGTTAGCAGCACACTGCTCCGGAGTGCCTACGGTATGCATTGTGTTTTGCTTAAGCTCTTTAACACAACCATTCTGATATATCAGAGATACATTGGATGACTTGGCTGTTACGATTTTTGCACCTGGTTTAAGCTCAAGACCTGAAACGGCTTTTACAAAGCGTGAACCGTTATTGACCATAACATCACCCTGCACCTGCGCCAGCTTTACAGGTTCGGCTACAGAAGCCGCTAAAACTCCTTGTGACAACAGGACAGCTGATGCTGCTAAAAAAGTTACAGCGCATTTAGACATTTTCATTTTTTTCTCTTCTTTTTATTTAAGTAAACCGCTTTACGGCATGTAGGTTACAACACCATCCATGATCAGTCAACCCTTGCAATCTCAAGATCATCAAACCACGCCGCCCCGCTAAAAGGGGTTTCATCATAATCATTTCCGGCATCGAGTTGCAGGCGCAGCATCTGCACTTCACATTTTTCAGGCGGGACATCAAATCCGGTTTCGAATTTATTCCAGCTATCGGTACCGATAAAATATTCCGAACTGGACAACAATTGCCTGCCATCCCTGTCAGCGCAATTAATTTCCCAGCGCACGCCTTTTCCTGCATCCAGTTTATCAAGCCTGGCTTTACCCGACAAACGGTACTTGCCGGCATCCAGCATTAAGAACTGATGAATCAGTTCACGTGATTGCAGTTTTTGCTGAAAAGCGACGTGCAGCGCTTTTTTACCGCCCTGGCCATAAGTTGGTTCTGCCGCCATCATAACGCCTTTGCTCACGCTCAGGCGCCAGCCAAAACCCTCATCATCAAGCATCTGCTCGAAACCACCATCATATACATTCCCCAGCGCAGCCAATTGACCAGACTGCAAACCGTTTAACCAGACAAAATAAGCATCTGTATAGTAGCCGACATCAAGCAGATGATCGATATATGCACGCCGCTGGTCATGCGCGATTTTGTCACTACGCGCAAGGTACAATGCCTTGAGTGTATCTTCCTGCGTTGTATTTTTCAGCACATGCATAAAAAATCCATTCCACCAATCGGGCACATTACTTAGCACCTTTGCGGCTTCCAGACGGCTCTGTGGCGTATCTACAATACTCTGCATCACCGGAAATAATGTTTTAGACAGCGCCGGATTAGACTCCACGGCCGCCCCCCAATGTGACAGTGCCTGAATCGGCAACCCCCTGCGCAGCCAGAAAGCACCTAATGGCAACTGTACATCAGCATCTCGCGGAGCCAGGAAATGTGCCATCTTCGCGGCATTTTGAGCCAAAGCGACATTGCCTTCCAACTCCAGCAACCCTGCCAGCATCAAAAATCCCCGCCCGCTGGCAGGATTATAAAAAACGGCATCTTCAGCAATCGCACGTGCCCTTGCCGCGTCGGCATGCGCTGTAACCGCAGCTTGTGCCAACAGAATCTGTGACGAATTCTTATTCCATGCTGAAGCGGCCGTAATATTTTCAGCTGCCAGATGCTGCGAGACATTAACAGCGACAATCCTCCATGCAAGGAAAGTTGCCACAACACCAAAAACCCACCACTTGACCTGTTTCATCTATCTGCCGTTCTGAAATCAAATTGAGCATCAACACCATTCATGTTGTGATTATCCATGTTCACTTTTTCGCTTCCTGATAGAAAAACCCTGAAATCATGGCACGGCTACCCGTCTTTGCGACTTCGATCTGCAGTTTTCCGGAACTGGTGCTATCTTTCGATTCACCTGTACGCAAGGTAGTGGCCCGATAGTCTGCGAACGCAATAGCCAACGCGCCCTGCTTTTTCCATTGCAAGTCTTTCAGCACGATAGATCGCGAGGCTGTTTTAGCAAAAAAATCTGCATAGGCACTGGACAAACCTCGTTTGCCGCCGCTTTCATCGGAGCGTACCTGCTCGTCAAATATCTGCATAAAGGCATTGATATCTCCATTTGCATAATTATTCATGAAGCTGGCAATAAGATCATGCAACTCACGATCAGTTGGCGCATCTGCAACCTTGACCAGTTCTGCTCTTTCGCTAGCCTCCGGCAACCGCGCGGCATCAGGAGCCGTCAATGCATTTTTCTTATTGACCTGAGGCACAACCGTGCTTGGCAAACTGTTGCCCGGCGGCGCAGCTACGGCGACAGGCTGCACAACTGCTGCTTTGTTGTCAGGTTTGGCATCGGCATATTTAATATCGGCAGGCTTGGCTTTCTTTTCCGCAACGACAGTGGCCTGCGCCGCCTTCACCATATGTTTTTTTACCAGGGGTGGAGTTTCCAAATTAACAGGCTTAACCTCGACAGGCAGCTGTTCCGGCGCTGCTGCTTCCACCTCCACAGGGGTCGGCATAACTTCAACAGGAATATCTTTAACAATCTCGTCAGGCAGCGGTGGCGGCTCAGATGCAGCCACCCCTGGGCCAGGCGTGAAGCGATCAGCAGGCATCATTGCCAATGGCTCCTCAACCGTACTCGCACCCCATGGTTGCATACGCATTTTCTGTGGAAAAGACAGGTAGATAATCAACCCAGCCAGCAACGCCATGCCAAACAGAACCCTGGCTGGCGTTAACCCCGATGCCCAGCGTAAGGAATCGCTGCCGTTATTTTCAATACCGACAGGCTTTGCAAACCTGCGCGGCATCACTGCAGGCTGCGCACGATAACCTGCATTTGAGTGTTTTGGCAGATCAATACTGCTGTCGGTTACCTGCTGTTTCAGCAAGGCATAGGCCTGATTGATCCTTGCAGAATAGGCTTCTGCAACTTTGCCATCTACCTGCCCGCGGTCAGGATGAAAGATACGGATCAGCAAGCGATAATGTTCTTTCACGGCATCCGTATTTGCCCATGGGTTCAACCCAAGCACACTGAATGGGTCAGCGTCCTTACCAAAACAGATACGCTCAATAAAAGCGACACAACTCACGCGCAACTCTTCTGCCGCGGCACTGGTAGAGCTGGTTGCCCAAGCCATTAATTCAGCGTCGCCATTGGCAAGGCGCAGCAGCAGCAATATATCGTCTGTGTATCCGGCATCCGGGATGTCGACCAGCCGTTTGCGGTGCAGGGAAAGTATCAGGTGCAGCAGCTTGACGCCGTTTGCACGGTTAAAATCCTGGCTAGACGACATATCAGGTAGTTAATTGATTAGCGGTTGACTGCGGCTTAACCCCATAGCCTTCACCGTAATAATATTCATAACCATAACCATGTGCCTGCCCGCTCATTTTTGTGAGCAGGCAACCTAGCGGTTTAGCGCGCACACTTAGCAAGCGCTTAATGCTGGCTTGCGCTGCTGCGCGCCTGGTTTTGCCTGACTCCACCACTACCAGCATGCCTTCGACCAGGTTCGCTATCACCAATGCATCCGCCAGACCCAATATTGGCGGACTGTCAATGATGATATGGTCAAAACGCTCCGCCGCCAGTTCCAGCAGCATCTGCATTTTCTTGCCTGACAGCAATTCGGCAGGATTCGGAGGCAATGGCCCTGTAGTGATCGCAAACAGGTTATTCACCGTTGTGTTAAGCGTCACTTCAAACGGCTGCAATTTCCCGGCCAGGCAATTTGACAGCCCCTGGGTATTTTCAGCACCCAATACGCGATGCAATGATGGGTTACGCAAGTCGGCGTCGATCAGCAATACGCGCTGCCCGGACTGCGCAAACTGAATTGCGATACTGAGCGCACTGGTACTTTTACCCTCACCCATATTGGTGCTGGTCACACCCATCAACTTCGGTGCCCCATGCGCAGTGGCAAACTGCAGTGCGGTACGCACAGACCGGTATGCTTCTGCAAGTGCAGAACGTCCGTCTTCCACCATGAGTTGTACCACATTCGTCTTATTGTTCAATTCGGCCGATTCCGGGATCAAACCCAGCACCGGTATACCCAGCAGGCGCTCCACTTCAGAAGCCTGCTTGAAGGTATCATCCAGATACTCGAAGAACAAGGCAAGACCAATGCCGCCAACCAGCCCAAGAATAACTGCAATCGCCAGATTCAGCTTGAGCACCGGCTTGAACATTTTGTTGGGCACCTGCGCATGATCGACTACAGAGATATTATTAGTACCGACGCCACCGGCAACGCTCACTTCTTTAAGCCTTTGCAGCAGCCCGTCGTACAGCTGGCGATTGGTGTCTGCTTCACGCTTGATAATGTTGTACTGGATGCTGCGTGTCTGCAAATCCAGCATTTCATTCTTGCTGCTGGCCAGCATTTCTTTCAGCAGATTCTCCTGCACCTTAGCCGCTTCATAGGTTGCAATGACTGAATTACGCGCATTCTCGGTTTCCGTTGCAACCTGCATCTTTACTTCAGCGATCTGCGCCGCCAGCTCCTGCATTTTGGGGTAACCGGGTTTAAACTGCTTCAGATTATTCTGATACTCTGCTTCCAGCTTGGCTTTGTTTTCTTTTAACTGCTGAATGAGCTCATTTTCCAGCCCCTGCGGCAACTGGCCCGACTTGCTGGCCTGGATCTGGCGATAAGCAGACTCCGACTTGATTCGCTCTTGCTGTGCTTTGGATAATGCAGCGTTGAATTCCTGCAGGTTCTGTGCGCTGGTCGTGCCGCCATCTTTATCCGTAGTAAAAATTTCCTTATCGCGCGCAAACTCGACTTGGGCACGTTCGGTTTCCTCAAGTTTGGACTTGACCTGTTTAATACGCTGTTCCAAAAAGTTTTTGGCATAAGCGTTCGCATCAAAGCGACGCTCCAGGTTCACTGCAATAAAATTTTCCGTCACTGCATTAGTGACATCCGCTGCCAGGGTCGCACTTGGGCTATCGAAGCTGAGTTTGACCAGCCGCGAGTTGCGTATCGGCTCTACCGTCAGGCCATTCATCACCACAGTAACCAACTGGCGCTTGACTCTTTCCTCTTGCTTCAGCAGTTCGGCCTGCTGCTGGTCAATCCTTGACTGTTTCCCGCTTGCACCAGCACTGCCGCTTTCTTTTGCCAGGGTCAAATCTTCTGAATACTCACGTTCCAGCGCGGGGCGCATTTTTTCGACGACACGTTCTGCCAGCGTGCGACTTTTGAGCAGCTCATATTGCGTCTGATAGAAATCACGGTCGCCGGCAGTCTCGGTTTGCGCAGCATCCTTGAACTCGACAACCTTGGCCGCCTCACGCTCGATCTGCAGCACACTGGTTGCACGGTATATCGGCGTCATCAGCAGGGTTGCCGTTGCAACGGCAACCAGCACAATGATAAAAAAGCCTATGACAGTCCATTTACGCTTGACGATAATGCGCCAGTATTCGCGCAAGTCCAGCGTATCATCATCTTCATCCTCGACAGCGGCGGCAGGCGCTGGCTGTAACACATGCGTACTGAGCATGCGATGTACAGTTTGCTCAATCAATGCGCGATGGCTGGATTCCGGGTCGGACGGGATAGGATGAATATCTGAAGATGCCATAATTTAATATCTACGTTATTTAATATCTACGTTGAGTAAAAGAAACGCGCTTAGCGACTACCCCAGGGGTTACCGAAACCGATAAACCCGCGTAAAGTTCTGGTGACATTTTCTACCAGAGACTTGCCGGCAGAACGCTCGACCACGACCACGTCGCCTGCATGCAGCATGGGATCAACCATTTTGCCGTCACGAATTTTTTCCAGGTCGTACTCCAGCGCTGCATTCTTGTTGTTTTTCTGTGTGCTGAACACTTTAATTGTCGAGGGGTCAGCCAAATCGTGCAGGCCACCAGCCTGTGAAATCACCTGCATCAGCGAGGTGTTACCGCTCAGGTAGAACATACCGGCCTTGACCACCGCGCCCTCCACCGTTATCGGCTCAGCTTCTTCCACCACTACCACATCACCGCCCTTCAGAATCGGGTTTGGTGCATTGTTTTTGCGAATTGCCAGCAGATCGTATACAACGGTCTCCGTCTTGTTGCCAGGCAACTGGCGGATCACCTTAACAGCCCGCTCATCTGCTTTAACATCCAGGCCACCGCCCATAGAAATGGCTTGCAGCAGCGTGGCCTGCCCCTGAAAATCATAAAGGCCGGCTTTCTTTACAACCCCCTGTACCGTCACACGCTGGCTGGTAAACTCTTTGATAAAAACACTGACTTGTGGATTCTGCAGGTAATCTGCCTCCAGCTTTGCGGCGATCAGCTGCTCGGCCTCATAAGCGCTGAGCCCGGCTACATGCACGACATTGATCAGCGGCATTGAGATATTGCCGCGCGCATCTACCCGTACTGAACGCGACAGATTGACATCCTGCAGCACTTTAATCTCCAGCAGATCAAGCACGCCGATCTTGTATTCGTTGCTTTCAAGCACTTCTTCAGCGGCATTCACTTCAGCCGCATTGCTCACTGTCGCCGGCATAGCCACCTTGGCTGAACCTGCACTCTCGGCGTAAACGGTTTGAGATAGCGTGACCATGCCCGCCAGAAGCAACCTGGCACCTACCCTATAAAAATTCTGCATATTGCCCATTCCTTTTAAAAATACATCACATTGGCCTAGTGCCTTGCCGCATAACCATCATGATGTCTCCATACTCAGTGAGAAATTCCCACCCAACGTTTGATCTTGTTTAACAAATTATTCTGTTGTGAGCTGCCTGCTGCCGATAACGCCAGCATGGGCGCTACATGCGCCGGATCAACGTTCGCCAGCACAGCAGCCGGACGCTCCGACACCATGCGCTGCGCTTCTTCCTGCCCCACCCATTTCGCTGCCGCAACCATGCCCTCGGCCAGCAGCGGTGGGCGCCTTGTTACACCGTGCGAATCAGTCGCCAGTATCTGCACTATGCCTTCATCCAGCATGCGCTCACCCCAGTAACGGGCGCCATTACCAAAACGCCCCGTCAGGCTCCCAGAAGTCAACTGCATCCACGCCCCTTTATGTGCCAGGCGCTGGAAAACCGTATAGTCCTGCTCAATCCAGCTCAGCCGTTCCGGATGCGTGACAATAGGCACATAGCCGGCAGCCAGCAACCGAAACACGAAATCTTCGAAATTCGGCGGCGCTACATGATGCGGCGGCTCGAGCAAAAAATATCGACCGCCGTTAAAGGTGGGAGATGTGCCGTTTTGCAGTTTTTCAACCAGGTTCGGCACCACATGGGTATCCGACGCATAGGTGAGTTTCAGCGGTATGCCGGCATCCTGCAATGCCAGCTTTAACGCCTCGGTTGCCTGTGCAATGCCGGAGGCTGTGTTCTCGTACATGCCGGGATAAATGTGCGGCGTACAGGCAACCGTATGGATGCCATCCGCTACGGCGATACGTGCCATCTCAAGCGATGTCGCCATATCCGGCGCGCCGTCATCGATTCCTGGCAGCATATGACAATGCAAGTCAATCATTCAGGTTTTCCCATGGTTATAGGGCTAATAGGCATGCTTGCTGTTAAACCCCCTGATTACGGTAAGCACGACAATCCGGATATCCAGCCACACGGTCCAGTTGCGGATATACTCCAGATCGCACCTGACGCGGTTCTGCATCTTGTCCAGCGTGTCGGTTTCACCGCGATATCCCTTGATCTGTGCCAGTCCTGTAATGCCCGGCTTGACCTTATGGCGCAACATATAGCCATGCACCAGCTTACGATATTCCTCATTATGCGATATGGCATGCGGCCTTGGCCCCACTACCGACATTGTCCCTTGCAGCACATTAATGAACTGGGGCAACTCATCCAGCGAAGTCCGCCGCAAAAAGGCACCCAGGCGCGTCACTCGTGCATCACCGGGCTTTGCCTGCGGCACAACATCGCCGTCTTCACAAACCCGCATCGTGCGAAACTTCCATACTTCTACCACATGACTGTTAAGACCGTAACGACGCTGTTTAAAAATAACCGGCCCCGGCGAACTCAGCTTTACCGCAAGCGCGATCAGCAGCATCGGCAACGCTACCGCCAACAGAATCAGCGATGAGAGCACAACATCTTCGGCACGCTTGAGCCAGCCATCTACGCCATTGAATGGCGACTCATAAACACTCACCACCGGCACGCCGCTCATGTTGTACCAACGCGCATGCATCAACTCGAATGTCAGCATGTCGGGCACGATATAAACGGTAGCGGTCGTGTCGGCAAGCTCATTCACGCAGAACTCAAGCTCCACGGTTTTATGTTGCGGCAACGCCAGGTAAATCTGGTCAACCCCGCCCAGCTTGACTTCCTGCACCATGTCTTCCAGGCTGCCCAGCACTTTTAATTCCGGATAGTCCGGCAATGGCACAAAACCAATAGGATGGCTGTAATCATAGAAACCCAACACATCCAGCCCCAGCCACTTAGACTCCAGAGCAACCAGCGCCATGCTCTGCGCCGCAGCGCCGGTGCCTGCAATCACCAGATTGCGGCTATTCATGCCCTGACGGCGCGCATAGCGCAGCGCCTGGCGCAACAGTATCCGGTAACCAATCAGCAACCCCCAGCTTATCAGCGCATGGGCGACAATGACGACCCTTGAATAGTTACTTGAAGTTTTAGTCAGAAATGCCAGCGTTACCATCACGACCAGCGCCAGAACCCATGCAATCGTAACGCTGCGAATCTCCGGCCACAGCTGCGAGATACGCCACGAACCATAGACCCGGTTTGCACTGGCAAACAATAGATAAATCAATATCGCACGAATGGCAGCATTGATATATTGCCCATCGAAGGTGACATTATGCAGTCCGGTGCTGATGACCATTGCCAGCATGATGACCAGACTATCGACAAATTTATGAGCTACGGAAAACTTGGTTTGATGGGGACGAATCATTCCACCTTGCGGCATGCAGTTTACACTTTCTTATTAGTTATTTTTAGCTTATTAGTTATTTCCAGGAGATGTCTGCGCATCACCTGAAATTATTTAAACTCGCCATTAGAGGCGGTTTTGGTCATGGTTTATTATAGTCGAAATCCGGTGATTAAGTAGCAGTATTCTGTTACAGGCATAACACCGGTACAGATGGCTTTACGCGTGCTGTCAGCAATCACTGCCAAGCAGCAACTACCTATGTTTTAAGGAATAAAACGCGCCTGAACGGAATATTCACAGCGTTGTGCAGGCAACGCCGGGCTGCCATGCACAACGACCTATTGGCGCTGAGGTCTACCCTGGTCTTGTTGTCTACCCTGGTCCTGCCTGCCTTGAAAAGCCCTGCCCGGGTTCTGCATTTCCGGCACTGCCCTTCCCTGCTCCGGCCGGCCAAAATCAGAACGCCCCGGGTTCACATCTCGATAGACCCGATTGGCAGGCATGCCCGGCAATTCTGCACGCCCGCCGCGTGGCTGCTCTACCTGTGGCACTGACTCAAAACGCTGCTGGCGCTGGGGCATTTCTGCCGGCACCTGCGGCAAACGCTCTTGCGGCGCAATGCGTATCTGCGCAGGCACATCGCCATCGCGACCTCCCCGCGATGGCTGCCTCAGGTTCGGCTCACCTTGCGGCATCGGCTGCTGACGTGCTGCCGGTTCACGCCATCTGTAAGGCTCTGTGATCTCGCGTGATTCAAATCGGTTCGGCCTGGACTCAACCGCACTGCCAGTATCCGGTTTGGCAACATTGCCGTTACCCGGCTCAACAACCGTGCCGGCACTTGAACTATTGCGGTTAGCGCCAGCCGGCCTGTTGACACTGCTATTGCCAGGTTCACGCATTTTGGGCGACGCTGCAGGAGCGGGCTGCGGCCGCCAATCTTCATAGCGTGACGGCAGAGGCGGGCGAACGCGCTCGGGACCTAGCTGGGTGCCGGGTTCAGGGCGACGCAGCTCCGTAACGCCAGACTTCGGCGGTTGCAGATAGCGCGGCTCATCATTGCCCGTTGACCGCGCTTCAGGCTGCCATGGCAGCTTGGTTTCCTGCGGCCGTTTATTAACCACGACCGGCCTTGATATTATCTGCTCCGGCGGACGCGAAGCCCTGGGGGCATCAGCCACCAGGTTCGCGGCTCCCGGTTTCATCGGCAGCGCACCCTGCATCGGTTTTAATTCTTTAGTCTGTGCAGGCAGGCGCTGTGCGGTTTCCTGCATACGGTGCCTGCCAAAGTTCTCGGCAGAGGTTGCGATAATGGCATCTTTCACGCGACTGTTGCTGTACTGGATGCTGTTGATATTGATCGCCCTTCTGGGATCCACATGTTTATGGTTCACCAGGCGCGGCCCACCCCAGTTACCCCACCACGGCTTGCCGACAAATCCGCGATATCCCCACCACGGCACACAGGGCTCACCCCAGCCCAGGGCAACCCAGCCAAACCCCGGGCTGCCGAACGATACCCCGAAAAACGCCACCAATGCCGGTGCATACACCGGGCGCACGGTAACAACGGGGCCGGGAGTCCAGGCCCAGTAACCGGCGTAATGCACCCAGCGTCCGTAGTGAAATGGCACCCAACCCCAGGGCGCATCATCAATCCAGGTCCACTGGTAATAAGGATCCCACACCCAGCGTCCGGTACTGTAAGGAGCCCAGTTGCCTGGCATGGCATCCGGCACCCATATCGGGCCATATTCAACGGTAGTACGCCAATTGCCGTAATAATCGAGATCACGCGCCCCTGCGATGCCCGGCGTAATATAGCGCTCGCTGTACGCATCCGCCAGGTCATTGCTGCGCTCATCATTCCAGCGGTCCCAGGAATTGGGCTCCGGAGCCACATAGGTCTCTGCGCGGCCATCCTCACTCACCACGATTTCTTCAGAGGGCAGAATAACCAGCGCCTGCCCCTTGGCCTGCGTCATCGTAGCTGCACCGCCGCGTCGCGTAATGAAATGCACGTTCCCGTTTACATCCACGCGGTAATAACCGATACGGTCGATCGTAAACACAGCATGCGGGGTCGCGATTTCAATGTTATAACCCGCGACAGGCAAGGTACGGATATCCAGGGAAACGCGCCCGCTGGCTACCTTGATTTGCAGAAAATCCGGTGTCTGGCTGACTACGGACACTTCCGTCCTGTCATCGGCGCGAATGAACATACGTCCCTCGCCTTGCAGCTCCAGCACGGAATCAGGGCTGGTGTATAAGGCATCACCGCTGATGATCGGTGTATTGAGGCGAGCGTCGACCCAGTCTTCTGCGCCATTGCGCCAGAAAGACACATTGCCGGTGGTATAACTAAGCCGTAGCGGGTTGACTGCGGATCGCTGCGGATCAGTTTGCGCAAGCACATTAGCGCTGGCAAAGGCTAAAAGCAGCCACAGCATTAATGAGCTAGTGAATCGGGAAAAGGTAAGCATTTGGGCACCTGCTTTATTCATGACGGATCGTGTCTGCATCCCCCGCGATTTGCGGGATGACAATAACTGGTTAACGTATCTTCATGGTTGCAGTTGACACCCCATCAAGCATACAAACACGGCAAAAAAATCCATCACCGGCAATCACATTGCCCGTAGCGCAAAAGTATTATTTGCGTTTAAAAATGAGCCCGGCAAACGCCAGCGCCAGTGCGACACCTATGCTGTCAGCCAGAAAGTCATCCCAGTCGGCGGTTCTGCCCGGTAAATAAGTCTGGTGAATTTCATCAGCCATACCAAGCGCTAAAGAGACTGCAACGACCAGGACCACCGGCAATCCAACAAATCGATACAAAAGCAAAGTGAGCACAAAAAAGTACCCGGCATGCACGAGCTTATCCCAAGGCGGGTGGAACAAACTGCCTGCGCCTGGCTGTGCGCCGCCTATGAACAATGAAGCAACCATGAACACAACCACTACCAATCCTAACAGGCGCATAAATTTACCAACCAAATCACTCTCACTTTTGGGCATTGATCAGCTGCTTGATATTTAACTCAAACTGGCTCAATACTGCACCTTTATCCAGAAAATCCTCTGCATATTTACGCCCGGCAGCACCTAAGCCAGCGCGTAAACCTGCATCGTTCACCAATCTTTTAATCGCATCTGCGAACAGCATCGGGGTCGCCGGGGGCACTACAAGCCCACATCCGGCAACTACTTTTGCTAACTCGGTGCCCTCAATTGCAGTTGCCACAACCGGGCGGCCACTCGCCAGCATACCCGTAAGCTTGGATGGCATCACCAAGTCGGCCGCATCAGCACGCTGTGGCAGCAAGTGAATATCCGCCATGCTTAGCAGCTCGCCTAACCGCTCTAATGGCTGCAAATCGAGGAATCTAACATTTTCAAGGCCTGAGCATTCGCGCTCCAGCATGGGTCGCTCGGCTCCATTGCCACAAAATACAAAAACAATACCCGTTAAATCACCAAGCAGCACTGTCGCCTGCGCCAAAATCTCCAGCCCCTGCTTACCGCCCATATTGCCAGAATACAGCGCTACAACTGCATTTGCATCTATACCCAATTCATGCCTGTAACTTAAGGCATTTGCCCGTGAGGCATTCAATCCGGCAGCTTGCGGGCTGGGCACAATAGCGCTCACGTCTACCCAGTTTGGAAAAAACACACACTGATCAGCTACAACACCTTTAAGCAGAAGCCGATCCAGCATGCGCTGCGAAATCGTAGAAACCTTATGAAAGCGCGACAACAGCCAACGCTCTGCGGCGGCAACAAAGCTGCGCAAACGCGCACCTTTAATCAGCCCCAGATCAAACGCTGCATCCACCTCAAAATCCTGAACATGCAGCCAGGCCCTGGCGCCTGATAACCTTGCCACCAGCAACGCCTGTGGCGCACAGAACAAAGGCGGCTCAACCACAAACACAATATGAGGCCGCCAGAAAACCTGGCGCAGCATCACCGGTAAACTTGTTAAAGCAAAGCTGGCCAAATGCAACAGCCGCTTCAACCCGGATGGCTTAGCCGGCACCCATAACGGGCAGCGATACACCAATAGACCACCGCCACTTGCCGGCAAACGCTTTGCAAGATTAACTGATTGTTTATGCCACCAATTTGCATAGCCATCCGCTATTTTCCACTGCGGATAATAAGGCGGCGCAGTGACAACCCGCACCTCATGGCCTTGCAAGGCAAGCCACTCAGCCAGTTCACCGGAATATTTGCCTATGCCGGTGAGTTCGGGTGAAAAATTAATACCGTGGATCAAAATGCGCACAACACACTCACTGTTTTTTCTTATTGGTTTCTAGCTCGCGAGTTTTTAAGACAATAAAATACTCATAAATGGATTGCAGCATTGCATAGGTAAACCCTGCCCGACCATCCAAAAAACCGCGTTTGCCAACATACAAGATTAAAAACTTGATAAACGGGCGGAACGGCAGCCGATAAAACAACTCTTTTTGATGAAAGCGGCGCTCGTTAAAATCTTTAGCCATGAAGGCTTTTTTTAAACTGAACGTTGCCTGATTTGCTCTGTTTTCAACAATCTGCTGCGCCTCAAAGCGGCTGTAAGCATTGTGCCGATCCACCCAATGACCAATGCCCTTGCTGAACGGAAAGTGATCCAGGTAACCTGCGATGTCACCTATAGGGCCATCAACGATAGTTACCGTATTGATCACTCGCTCGTGGTGTATTTTTTCCGGCTTAAATAAGCGAATGTAAAACGGCGATGTTTGCACATGCTTTAGCCATGTATCCATAAAAAAGTCACGCCGCTGAATACGGAACGCCACATAAACATTCGGCTCGTTCACCGCAGCATTCATGGCGGCCAACAGACCAGGGGTAACACGTTCATCAGCATCTATCACAAAAACCCAAGGGTATTTGAAAGGGAGATTGCTTAAACCCCAATTTCGATGCGCCGATTCATCACCTCCAAAAGCAAGCTTACTCTCACCGTAACCACGCTGAGTAACCTTTGCACCAAAACGCTCTGCAATGGCAACCGTATCATCCGTACTCATAGAATCATAAACGTGAACATCATCTGACCACGCAACACTCTCGAGGCAGCCTGGCAGATCTTGCTGTTCGTTTTTGGTAAGAATTAATACTGAAATCATTTTTGATTTAAAACCCGCTGCTTATCACGAACGCCAACCTGCTTTACGGGCACACCCGCCCAAACCAGCCAAGGCTCATTTATGGTTTTAGATACCACGCTACGCGCAGCCACCACAGAACCATCTGCAATTGAAACACCAGGCCCAACAAAAGACTCTGCACACAACCACACACGGCTACCTATGGCAATTGGTGAAGTAATCAACTGAAAGTTACTGGAATTGTAATCATGGCTACCCGTGCATAAATGCGCACCTTGTGAAATAACGGCAAAATCACCGACATTGATTTTATCCATAGAATACAAGTTCACACCGTTAGCCACACCAACATGATCACCCAAAACCAGATTCCATGGCGCCCAAATTTTCACCGCAGGGTAAACATGGCAGCCTGAACCCACTTTTGCACCAAACAACCTGAGCAAAAAACTACGCCATGCATGCAAAGGACGTGGGCTCGATCTAAACAGCATTAGATACACCACACCCCAAACCACGCGCATTAAGCGATTGCCCAGTGAAAATGATGCCCCGCGATAAGGGTCATTGCCTTGCAGAATCATTGACTCTCCCGAATGATTTCCAGCAGCCGCCCTGCCGCACGCTGTACATGGAAACGGCTCATGAAACAAAGCTGTGTTTTTGCTTTCATTGCATTAAACTCATTTGAGGTCATGTTCAACCAGCGTTCAAGGTTATATAGCGTTCCGCTTAAGTTATCTGCTGCAACCAGCCCCGCGCCATCGGCCTCTATCTCGCGCCAGATATTCACCTTGTTGCTGATTAACACTGGTTTACCGCAGGCCAAGGCTTCTGCAACCACAATGCCAAAATTCTCCTGGTGCGAAGGCAAACAGAACACCTCGGCTGCATAGAATGCACCCCATTTCATATCACCTTGCAGCATGCCCGGCCAACTAATGCGGTGTGCAATACCCAATGCTTCCGCCTGCGCTTTTAATTTAGCGACCCAGCCTGTTTGATCTGGCCCGGCCATGACTAAATGCAGGCTTTCATCTCGCTGCGCCACTTTGGCAAAAGCCTCTACTAAAAGGTCGCAGCCTTTTTTTTCATGAATGCGGCTGAGATATAAAGCAATGCGCTTACCCTGCAACTGGGGGTGCTGCGCAAAAAACTTTGAAACCAGATCATCAGAATCGGCAGGTGGATTGGCTACACCGTAAGCAGTGACGGCTTCTTTAGCTTTATATAGCCAGAAAGATTCCCTGGCTAACAAGCGCTCATCTTCACAGGTAAAAATCACCCTGCGTGCATCACGCAACACCCTATATTCTGCCCAAGGCCAATAGAGCCATTTTTTTAGATGCTTTAACGGATAAGTGTTTTTAAACCAAGGATCTAACATGCCATGGGTGAACACATAATAAGGCGTTGCGGTGCCCTTCAAAGCTCGCCATACGGCAAAACTATGGTACTGCCATATGCCATTCACAATCACGGCATCATACGCATGCGCATGCGCCCGCAGCCAGGGGATTAATCTGGGGGTATAGCCATAACCAAAATAAGAAGGCCCCAAGGCAATAACATTCGTGCCAGGGATACCTACCGCAGTGTTACTGGCCGCCAAAGCCTGGATTTCAGCTATATATGCAGCGCTATCGTTATCACCACAAACTATGTCAACCTGAACACCTAAGCCACGCACAGGGAGGTTAAGCTGCTTAATACCTTCAATTGGGCCGCCACCTTTAGGGTCGACTGAAGAAATTACGTGGAGGATTTTCAATTAACAGCCTTTATTTCATAAAATGGTGCAGGCCTCGCTGCCAGTAGAAATCGCCATTCAATTATGTCCAGGAAATATCGAGCACCACTTTCTGCACTCAAACACTGCCTTGCTAAAATAGCACGTTGTATACGCATATCTTCAGAGTAAGCATCTTGGGATTGGAGTTCAATTATTGCTTGGGCAATGCTATCAGGTGATTTTGCAGGAACACATTTTCCAAATGATGACTTACTCAACACAATTGAGGCACCAACAAATGGTGTAGCAATTACAGCGGTGCCAGTCATGAGTGCCTCACTAACGACAACACCCCAACCGTCTTTTGATGTAGAAGCTAATACCAATACATCTAACTTATTCATAAAGCTACTTACTTCTTGAATTGGCATTACACCTAAAAAGTTTGCATCTAAGTGCAGTTCTTGACATTTAGTTCTCAGCGCTTGCTCTTCTGACCCTGAACCAACAATACTTAACTGAACAACTGAACCAAGCTTAGCAACAGCATTTATAAGATCAAAAACACCCTTCATCTTAACTAAGCGACCTACATAGCCAACATGAATAAGAAGATTAGAATCACGTAATTTATGGCTCAAAGAATCAAGTTGTTTAGGTGGATCAATAAAATAAGCAAACGGGAAAATTTTATTCTCAGGATACCCTACAGACTTAAACCACGAAGGCCCATTGCCACCTTGAGCCAGAACAAACTGAGAGTTTTTACGCAACCAACCTTCTGTCAACCAAGAGTGTAAAAATCTCAACTCACCTTTCCACCCCTCTCGTACTCGAGGCTCAGACATAATGGCAAATTTGGCTCGATTACGTTTTACTGATTTAAGACCAGCGATAATACTTGGCACCCAGCGGATACCTGAAAAAACATGCAAAGTAGTGTCTAAATACTCAGTTACAAGCTGATCTATTTGAGCTTGATTAGGTGACAAAATTGTTTGAAATTTATCAGAAGTTTTAATACGCCACCCTTGCGATTGACGCTCACTTGATAGATTGCTGTTTGCGCAGCAGATAACTTCTATATCAGGCTTTATATTTTTGATAGCAGAAAAGAAGTCTTCTTTATGCGGTGATATACAAGGTTCCCAGAAAACAATACGCTTTATCTGCAACAAACTTCTATTATTCATTATTTAATTTAGCTAAAAAATGTTGAAATACGCCTGAAGTAATATGCAGGATCAACAATTCCTTTAACTATTCTCGCTAACGTATCCTGAATGCTATCAAAGGCATTTCTTTGTCGACCAGTCCCTTTGACAAATAATCGCATCGTGTCTTTTTTGTATTGTTCTTCTAAACGGCCACTTCCGGTTATTCCACCATCATGCAAACAAAAATGCGCTAAATCATCACCTATGGTCGCAAACTTTGCACCGGCTAGGCTCATATCAAGAAACAACTCACCATCCCAACAAGTTTTATTTTCAACATTAAACCCTCTGACCTTATTGAAATAGTTTGCACGGAAAAATGTTCCTTGCTGAAAAACTGAAACACCGCCATGCACATAAAGCCATGAGGTTAGTTTAGATGGCACGATACGACGCAGCCGTTTACCTTCAGCATTGGTAAAGTATCCGCAACCAGAGACTGCATCCACCGTTGGGTTAGCAGTTAAAAATTTAACAATCTTATTAAAGGCATCTGGCAACAGTTCGTCATCCGAGTTTAAAAAGTAAAAAATATCACCAGTTGCATATGCAAAACCTTTATTAAGACCATCTGCAGCTCCAGCATCTTTCTCAAAGACTACTTTTGAAATCTTATTTCGATATTTTTCAATAATCTCTCTACTGCCATCTGTAGAGCCAGGATCAACTACAATATATTCAATATTAGAATACTTCTGATTAATCACAGAAAGAATTGCCCGTTCAAGGAACTGAGCTTGGTTGTATGAAATAGTTACGATGGATATTTTCATTTAATAACGCCTTTTACTTTACCATTGTGCTCAAATATTTTGGATTTCAACACCGTACTCCCAATAAATATGACCACTAAAACTATAGCCCATGAGATGCGTGCATTGGCTCCGAATGGGGAAAACAACAAATTCCAAATTGCAGAAATACCGCTAAAAATAACCAAGGGTTGTAGTGCATATGATGATGTAAATGATGCGAAGGTAATACGCATGATGAAGCGTAAAATGAACAACCAAAATACAGCGCCCAGCAAACCAGCCCACACCCATGCCTGCATGATCGCTGAATGCGTTGGAATCAAATCGCTGGATTCAACGCTGTATTTCATATAGGCCTCGTCAACGTCTAACCCTAACTTGGCTACTGCATCATATCGCATGTACGTATACTTTGAATCTTCTGCCCATGAGCCATGCCCGATAATGGGCGAATCAATCACAGCTTGCGAAGATATTAATATCTCAGGGCGACCGCCGGCAATCAGCCCCAATAATCCGGCATCTTTAGTTTTGCCCATTTGATATTTCTCAGCCACTTTCTCTGGCAAGTAACCTGATTCAGCAACCCATTGATATATATAAAGAATACAAAAAACAGCCATCAACACCGCTGCTGCCATTCCAGCTAATTTGGCCGGATTACTACGCTGCGTTGCATAACTTCTAAAACCGGGTTGCTTACCTAGATAAAGAATCGCAGCGGTCAATATCGTCATCCCACCCAAAGATCGGGCATTCAAATAAACACTTAACATACCCAGCATCACCAATATCAAAAGCCCAGCTGTAGATTTAAACTTGTTCCCAGTCGATAAATACAAGAGCACCAGCATCGTCACAGGAAAACCATAGCCAAACTTCCATGGCTCGATTTCTGAATAGTCGGTCGGCAAAGCCAACACAGCGAATATCGCCCCTAATGAGCTTCCAAGAATCAATACTCGCAACACACCAGGCTTACGTCGCACCATGATGTAAACCGCGCAAAAATCGATCAGGAAGAAAATAATTGCCGCCCAACCACGCAGATAATTTTCAGATGGTGTGTCCCGTATCATGTCTGTCGCAATCTGCGATAACAACCACAAACCACCAAGCAGGAGAATATTACGCGGCAACGGCTCAGATAATAGGCGGTATCTATTGATCGAAATAAAAAGATAAGCAGCAAACAGTAGCTCTGTGATGTAAAGCTCACCACCCACGCTGATATGTGCAAAGGAAAGAAATGAAGCAAAAAAAGCAAAAATCATTTCTTAAACACGCTTCTTAAAACGCTGGAGCAACAACGTCCTATATGGATGAACCCACATTACAGCACCAATACTTACTAAGTAGACACTCACATTAATAACACCCGAAATAACAATACTTTGATTCAAGAGATACATTGAATTTATCCATATAGATATTAAAATGTACCCAAAAATTACTATCAATAACATATAGTGTTCATGTGGAACAATTGTTTTGAATGAAATTTTGTATCGTTTGTGCAGTGTATAAATAACAAATCCACTCCCTACAACCAATGCTGCCATTGAACTAATCGCTACACCTATCCCACCATACATAGAACCTAATAACAAACCTAACAACACATTCAAAATCGCCGTTAAAACATGTGAAATCGAGTTCCATTTCAGATCACCAGTACCCAGATTGATGAAATAAGCAGGACCATTTAATGTATTTAATCCCCAGCCTACTATCAAAACGGTTCCATAGATTATAAATTGCGCTTCACTATAGCCTATCCATAGCATCGAGACCGCTGGCAGCGTAATTAAAATGGCGACATAAAAAGGGATCACCACGAAGAATAACAATCGGTATGCCTTTAGATAAACATCTCTTACCTTATCAGGTGAGATTTCGTACAACTCAGCTACTGCTGGCACAAGCGCCTGATTTGCTGCAATAATTAAGGCTCGCAGCTTTAGTACTAATTGACTGGCCATTTCATAATATGCTGCACTCGAAAGCCCTCCGTATCGACTCATTAATAATTTAGTAAGTGGGTCAAACAGCATTATTGCAATAGAGTTGATTTGGAAATTAACAGCATAACTAAACATCTCTTTAAATTTCTCTTTGTGCCAAAATATGGGTAGCCAAGGCAATGTTTTAAGTTGCCTTCGAAGGACAAGCCAGCTTGCCAGCATAAGTAATATAACTTGCAAGGTCTGCCCAATCGCCAGACCAACCAAACCAAAACTAGGTACCGCCCAAACTGCTGCTACGAGAAAAAATATATTGCCAAAAATCATCAGTATGTTGCGTATATCCATGCGCTGACAACCATCCAAGCCTGATTGGAATACACCGGCTATACTGCTTAGCCATAAAGAAAAGACTGCCCACGGCAAAATGCTCATTGCTTGCGGCATTGATGCAGAAGGAATAGCCAACACCAACAAGTTATCTAATAACGGGTAAGCTGCTAGACACAAAAATCCCATTATAAATGCGATGCTAATAGCGGCTGTCTGCACAATTTCTGCCGCCTGTTTATTATCTTTAAGTGCATAGTAGCGCGCTACAAACTTAACAACACTTCCTGTTAATCCCATTTCGCTAAGACGTGCAATTGATGTGCTCGCCAGTACTACAGACCATAAACCTAATTGCTCAGAACCAAGGTGATCAATAAGATATCGGTAAAGAACAAATAAAATCAAACTCGATATTACAGTCTGAGCAACAGATACTGAGGCATTGCTGATAAAGCGGCGAGTATTAATCATAAAAAATTAAATTTTTGATACTGTAAGCATTTGTTGAAATTCAGAAAAAGTACACTTTGCCAAATTAATTAGAGCTTTAAAAACTCAAACACTTAACTAACTTAATCTTTACCAAACAAATCACGGCTATAGATTTTGCCAGGCATGTCGCTAATCTCATCGCTAATGCGGTTCGCCACAATCACATCTGCCATCTGCTTAAACTGTTGCAGATCTTTAATGACTTTTGAATTAAAGAACAATGGCTCGGCAAAGGCGGGCTCATACACCACGACCTCTATGCCTTTTGCCTTGATGCGTTTCATGACGCCCTGAATGCTGGAATCTCGAAAATTATCGGAGCCTGCTTTCATCACCAGCCGGTAGATGCCAACCACTTTGGGGTTACGCTTGAGGATTTCATTAGCAATAAAGTCTTTACGGGTGGTGTTGGTTTCTACAATTGCATGAATCAGGTTTTGCGGCACTTCATTGTAATTGGCCAATAGCTGTTTGGTGTCTTTTGGCAGGCAGTAGCCGCCATAGCCGAATGAAGGGTTGTTGTAGTGGTCGCCTATACGTGGGTCCAGGCTCACCCCCTGAATGATCTGTTTTGTATCCAGGCCATGGGTGCTCGCATAGGTATCAAGCTCATTAAAATAGGCTACCCGCATTGCCAGGTAGGTGTTGGCGAACAGTTTGATCGCTTCAGCCTCGGTGCTGCCGGTAAACAGCACCTCGATATTTTGCTTCACTGCGCCCTGCTTCAGCAAATTGGCAAAAACCTCGGCACGTGGTGAGCGCTCGCCGATAATGATGCGTGACGGGTACAGGTTGTCATAAAGGGCTTTGCCTTCACGCAGGAACTCCGGCGAAAAAACGATGTTGTTGCAATTAAACTGCTGGCGTATCTTTTCGGTATACCCGACAGGTACCGTGGATTTGATCACCATGACCGCATGCGGGTTGATGTCAATCACATCGCGTATCACCGATTCAATACTTTGGGTATTGAAGTAGTTGGTGTTCGGGTTGTAGTCGGTAGGCGTCGCTATGACAACGAAATCCGCACCGGTATACGCTTCATTACGATTCAGCGTGGCTTTAAAGTTAAGCGGTTTGTTCGCCAGGTAATCCTGTATCTCTGCATCTTCAATCGGTGATTGCTTGCGATTGAGCATGGCGACTTTTTCTGGCAAAACATCAAGGGCAACAACTTCATGATGTTGCGCCAGTAGAATCCCGTTTGATAACCCGACATAGCCGGTGCCGGCAATTGCTATTTTCATGATGGCAAACTTTCCAGATAATCTTTATAAGAGAGGGCGATACCAGCTTCCAGATCCGTTTTCGGCTGCCAGCCCAACGCTTTGATTCTGGATACATCCATAATTTTGCGCATGGTGCCATCAGGTTTGCTGGTGTCCTGCACAAAGCCGCCCTGATAACCGACGACTTTGGCCACGGTTTCAGCAAGGGCGCGTATCGTGAGGTCTTCACCGGAGCCAACATTGATGAGCGGGCAACGTGTCGGCTCAACCAAGGTGTCATAACGGGCAGCATCAAGCGTAGCCAGAAACACAA
The DNA here is from genome assembly GCF_000799735.1 of Methylotenera sp. G11. NCBI lineage: Bacteria > Pseudomonadati > Pseudomonadota > Betaproteobacteria > Nitrosomonadales > Methylophilaceae > Methylotenera > Methylotenera sp. G11. The sequence continues at coordinate 764,163 of NZ_JUHH01000001.1, forward strand.
GGGCATTCGCCAGGTCATCCACATACAGGAATTCACGCTTGGGCGTGCCGCTACCCCACAGCACAACCTCTTTGGCATTGGCCTGCCTGGCTTCGTGCATCTTGCGAATCAATGCCGGCAGCACATGCGAGTTGTTCAGGTCGTAACTATCACCCGGGCCATACAGGTTGGTCGGCATGGCAGCCAGCCACTTGGTGCCATACTGGCGATTATAAGACCAGCACATTTCAATGCCGGCGATCTTTGCCAGCGCATAGGCACGGTTAGTCGGCTCCAGCGGGCCGGTCAGCAGGTATTCTTCTTTAATTGGCTGCGGGCAGTCACGCGGATAGATGCAGGAACTGCCGAGAAAGATCACGCGCTCAACCTTGGTGGCAAAAGCAGCCTTGCATACGCTGTTCTCTATTTGCAGGTTATTCATCAGAAAATCTACCGGATAGGTATTATTCGCATGAATGCCGCCTACCTTGGCCGCCGCCAGAAATACAATAGCCGGCCGCTCCTGTTCAAAAAAAGCGCGTGTCGCTGCGGCATCTTCCAGATCCAGCTCGGCATGGGTGCGCGTAACGATATTGGTGTAGCCTTCACGTTGCAGTGCGCGCAGTATGGCGCCGCCAGCCAGGCCGCGGTGACCGGCAATGTAGATTTTTGTGTGCTTATCCATAAGTTTGATGAATGTTTTTTATAATGACATTGGAATGAAAAGGCTGCTGATAAATAGCACGATTACTCGTGGTAATCCATGGCCTGATAGCCATGAAGCTTCACCAGCTCGTCACGCTGTGCGCTCTTCAAATCTTCACGCACCATCTCGGCCACCAGTTCATCGAAAGTGATCTTGGGCGACCAGCCCAGTTTTTGTTTGGCTTTACTTGGGTCGCCTAATAAGGTTTCCACTTCCGTTGGGCGGAAATAGCGCGGGTCAACCTGCACAATGCATTTGCCGGTAGCGGCATCGTAGCCTTTTTCATCAACGCCTGTGCCTTCCCAACGTACGCTGATACCAAGCTCTTTGGCTGCGGCATTGACGAAATCGCGCACGCTGTATTGTACGCCGGTGGCAATCACAAAGTCGTCTGGCTGGTCTTGCTGCAGCATTAGCCATTGCATCTCGACGTAATCTTTGGCATGGCCCCAGTCACGCAGTGAGTCAAGGTTACCCAGATACAGGCAGTCTTGCAGCTCAAGCTTGATGCGGGCAAGTGCGCGCGTGATCTTGCGCGTCACAAAGGTTTCTCCGCGGATCGGGCTTTCATGGTTGAACAGGATGCCGTTGCAGGCGTAAATACCGTAGGCTTCACGGTAATTAACCGTAATCCAGTACGCATACATTTTGGCAACCGCATATGGGCTGCGCGGGTAAAATGGGGTGGTTTCTTTCTGCGGAGTTTCCTGCACCAGGCCATACAGTTCTGAAGTTGAGGCCTGATAGAATTTTGTTTTTTTCTCAAAACCTAAAATACGAATGGCTTCGAGAATGCGCAGAGTACCAATGCCGTCGGCATTAGCGGTATATTCCGGGGTTTCAAAGCTGACAGCGACATGGCTCATGGCAGCCAGGTTGTAAATCTCGTCCGGCTGCGTCTGCTGAATGATGCGGATCAGGTTGGTGGAGTCCGTGAGGTCGCCATAGTGCAGGATGAAATTTTTGTTATCTACATGTGGATCCTGGTAGAGGTGGTCGATGCGGTCAGTATTAAACAGGGATGCACGGCGCTTTACGCCATGCACAATATATCCTTTGCTTAGCAGCAGTTCTGCCAGGTAAGCCCCATCCTGGCCGGTAACACCGGTAATGAGGGCGACTTTTTGTTGATGCGAGGTCTGTGTGGTCATAGTTTTTAGTTCTTGTTTGTGAGTTCTTATTTGAATGATTGGATTGCAATTGCTTAATAGCTTTGATGTAAAACGGATCCGGCTTAACGGCCGTAATGGTCTTCAAAACGTACGATGTCATCCTCACCCAGGTAAGTGCCGGACTGCACCTCGATGATCTGCAGGGGCACCTTGCCTGGATTGCTCAGGCGATGTGTTGACCCTTGCGGAATATAGGTGGACTGGTTCTCGGTAAGCATGAATGTCTTGCCGTCACAGGTCACTTCAGCCGTGCCTGTCACCACGATCCAGTGTTCGGTGCGGTGGTGGTGTTTCTGCAGGCTGAGGCTGGCGCCGGGTTTGACATGAATACGCTTTACCTTAAAACGGTCGCCGTCATCAGTGCTGTCATACCAGCCCCAGGGACGGTGCACTTTTCTGGGGAGAACATGTTCGTTACGGCGCAATGATTCCAGCTGCGTGACCAGTTTTTTCACATGCTGGCTCTGGCTGCGGTCTGCAACCAGCACCGCATCCGCGGTTTCCACCACAATCAGGTTATCTACCCCCACCGTAGCGACCAGGCGGCTGCCTGCATAGATAAAACTGTTTGCGGTATCTGCCAGCAGCGTATCGCCCAGCTTCACGTTGCCGGATTTATCCTGCTCGCCCACCTGCCATACGGCATCCCAGGCGCCAAGGTCATTCCAGCCGGCGGCCAGCGGCAGCATATGAATTTGAAATTCCGAATCCGGGCAGCGTTCCAGTACGGCGTAGTCCACAGAATCAGCCGGGATTCTGGCAAAAGCATCTGCATCCGGGCGCTCAAACTGTGCATCACGGCTTTTACTGCTGAATGCCAGCATAGTAGCGGCCACCATCTGCGGCTGGAAGTGTTGCAGCGCTTTCAGCCAGGTGCTGGCACGCAATACGAACATGCCGCTGTTCCAGGTGTAGTCACCGCTTTCAACGTAAGCCTGTGCGGTTGCCGCATCCGGCTTTTCGGTAAACTGGGCGACGCGGTAGGCACCATGGGCATTTTGCTCGCCGGTGTGTTTGATATAGCCATAACCGGTGACCGGAGCATCCGGCGTGACTCCAAGGATAACAATAGCGCCATCTGCCGCATCGCGGATGCTGGCTTGCAGCGTTTCGGTAAACGCGGCACTGCTCTGCACGGTCTGGTCGGCCGGGGTCACGACCAGAATCGGGTCGTCACCCTGCTCTATTGCCTTTAGCGCAGCCAGCGTAAGTGCCGGTGCTGTATTGCGTCCCACAGGTTCCAGCAGCAGCGTGGTGGCAACCTGCGGCAGCTCGCGCAATTGGTCCAGCGCCAGAAAACGATGCTCTTCATTCGTCACCACCAGCGTTTCACCGATACTGATATCGTCTGCCGCCAGCGCATTCACGCGTGCCACCGCCTGCTGAAACAGGCTGGTCGCTCCCGATAGCACCAGAAACTGCTTAGGGAATCCAGAACGCGATAAAGGCCACAAGCGGGTACCGGAGCCGCCGCACAGAATGACTGGAACAATGTTCAAATGAGGAGGTTTATGCATGGGTGAAATAGAAAAGAATTGTACGTGTCATAATTTTTTTATTGATGTTGCAATGCGCCGATACGCGACCTGATAAAGCAATGTTCAAGCCTATCAGAATCAGTTTTCAGAAAAAAGACAGCCTCTCAAATCCATCACTTCAAACTGAAAGGATTGTGCGCGGCGAGCAGGTTTCAAGCACATCACACATTGGCTCCGGTTATCAGATTGTGGCTGGCTGCATCTGCCTCTATTTCAGTATGCGTCAGGCACGCTACCGCCATACTGTAACCACGATCAGCATACGCAAGCCAGCGACTATACAGTATTGAAACCATGCGCTCAAGCAAGCGCCCGGCTGATGAACATTAAATTTGCACCAAAATCGTGCTTAAAAGATGGCATGCAGGTTAAAATGCAGCCATGCCGAATGACCTGCCTGCACCCGCCGTTCCCAAAGCAACAAAACCTGAAGATGCAGTAGACAGTGCCCACTGGTACCTGATTTACACCAAACCGCGTCAGGAGTACCGCGCGCTGGAAAACCTGCAACAGCAGGCGTTTGAAGTTTACCTGCCGCTGCACCAGACAGAGCGCTTGCTGCGCGGCAAGCTCCGTTTAGTAGAAGAACCTTTGTTCAAGCGCTACCTGTTTGTCCGCTTCGATGCTCACCGCAGCCCCTGGCATACGATTCGCAATACATTGGGTGTCAGTGAACTGGTGCGTACCGGCGGCCAACCGGCCATAGTACCGGCTGCGCTGGTGCAGGCGCTGAAGCAATTGCAGCCCGGGCCACAGGCGCTATATCAGCCTGGCGAGGCGCTGCAGATCACAGCCGGCCCGTTTCGGGACCTGCTGGCCGTATTTGAAATGCAAGAGGGAGATAGCCGCGCCATTGTGCTCATTGAACTGCTTAATAAAATGCAGAAAATCTCCATCAACCTGAATGCGTTAAGCAAACTGGCTTAAACAATTCGCCGCGACTGTCACCGTCGATATGCATTCAAGCTGAATTTAATACACCAGCCGTGTCACTGACCCGGATTTGTGTGACAATCAACATAACTGATCAACAACCATACCCGGCTGAATGGCTGGGCTCGGGCAAATTACCTTTCTTAGAGACTCAAGACGCCGCATGAAACATCCTTTTTTTGAACACTTAGGTGAACATTATCCTACTCAGCTTGAAGAAAGCTTTGATCGCATCCTGAGCAAGATAGAGGCACTATGGGATAAACCCGAGATTGATGATTATTTCAGCGAACTGATCATCGACCGGCGCGGCGGGCGCCAAGGATTCTCTGAAGGCGTCATGCGAGACATCATGTTCCTGCGTGAGTACCGCGAACTGGAGCGGCTGCGCCATGCCGAGCGCGAGGTGGATGCCATACGCGAACTGGAACGGCGCGGTGTAAACCTGGACAAAAAAGGGTTTATAGATGCTATCTCTGAAGGCAATATCGAGCTGGTTGACCTGTTTGTGCGTGCCAATTTCAACATCCATACTGAAGATGACCAGGGAACACCCGCAGTCATCATCGCCCTGAAAAAAGGCTATACCATCATCGCGCGCCTGCTGATCAACGCCGGTGCCGACATCAACGCCAGGGACCGCATCGGCATGACCCCGCTGCTGCTGACCTGCGGCAAATTAAGCAGCGGCAACAAAGAACTGGCTGAGCTGCTCATCCACAAAGGTGCCAACATCAATGTGCGCGACCTGGTTGGCTTTACACCGCTGATACTTTCCGTCACCGGTGGGGTTTCGGGCGTCGCCGAGCTGCTGATCGAAAAAGGCGCCAACCTGCTTGCAGCCACCAAAACCGGCAAAAGCGCATTGTCTATCGCAGAAATGACCGGCAACACCAGGATTGCCGAGCTGATACGCCGCAAAATACAAGAGCAGCGCAAATAGAGCGCTGCACCAATCGCCAAGCCTATGAATATTGATTGATCCAGGCCATCAGCCGGTGAAAATTCCCGACTTCCATTGCATTGGTCAGCGGGTAATCCACGCCGCCAAAAACCGTAGAAACCAGGATCTTGGGATTATCAGCCAAAGACAAAGACTGCATCTCGGCTTCTGTGGAGCCGCGGTGAATCAGCCGGAGATCGATGATGACGACATCGCCGCCATTAACATGCACATGGGTAATGCTGTCAGGATCCTTGGGAATGACGCATTGATCATCTTCCAGTGATATTCTGCGCAGGTGTGACCCCGGCACCGTAGCCAGGGTCCTGCCCGGCTGCAGGTAAAGCAGCGCTTTATAAACGCCACCGCCACGCGGCCCCCAGCATACATCGTCACTCAGGTAAGTGCTGAATCGCCCCCTTAGCAAATCACAATGCCACTCTTGCGACCTGTTAACGGTGATATCGCTCAACCCTATCGTTACGATCTCCATATCATCCAGCGCGCCCCTGATAAAAGCACAGACACCAGGATTGCTTGCCAGCATGGCATGCAGGTCTTCAAATTGCGGATGGCGGTGAAAACCTGCCAGATGCCGTGAAGAAACGGTTGGCCTGGTGTTCTTTAACAAATGCATATTGTCCAGCACGGTTTTTCTGGCGTATGCAATCTGCTCCGGATTGAACAGCCTGGGCAATACAGCAAAACCATGTTTTTTCAGATTATCTGACTGGCCCATATTTTCAACAACCTGGCTATTTGACAGCATCACTTTATCCGACCCCTGAACCCCGATGACGGGATTCCGATAACAGGCCTGATCATTTGTATCAGCGAATCCAGAATGCCTTTTTCAGCCCAGACTTGTCCCTGGTTCCACATTTCCGCGTAATTGTTCGCGCCTTTGATGCCATAATCAGCGATCTGCCCGCCTTCTTTTTTATTCCTGAATGCGATTAAATCGCCACCGGGAAGCATCTTGTATATGTTTCTGTTTTCAGCGCGGTTAGGCGTTAACTCACGTGAATCCCCAAATACAATATCCCGGTAATTATTCACCGAGGCCAAAGCCCTGCCGAACAGATAAGGCCCCGTCACATCCAGGCATGAATCACCGTAATAATTCCCGGCGGCGTGGCCTACTATCATATCGATCGCATGTTTAAGCTCTTTTCTGCCCGGCTCGGAATAGATCACCGCATTGCTGACTGCCCACGATGGATGACCGGAAATATCGCGGAACACAATCATTCCGGTATTTTCATCAGGCTGGAGCGGCGTGAGATGCAGGTGTGACAGGTCAGAATAAAGGCCGCCATGGATATACAGCAGGCAATACCTTGCCAGATCCGCTTTAAAGGCATAAGGCTTCAGCCTGTGATAGGTTTCAACGACTTCGGTATCGAAATTGTCTGACAGGAACTGTCTTAAATCTGAATCCTGATACAGACGATAATCAGCATCAGGATAATTGTTTTTAAAGGATTCAACGTTCATTTTGAATCCTGGCGACCACGCCTCCATGCGGACCGGTTCCGCAGCAATCGCGATCTGGAATATTTTCTGGATTTTTCTCATTATATGAAGGCTATCTGTATCCCCAACGCCTTTAGCTTATCATTTAAATCAAAAACTATCACGCCTAAGGCAGCCATTTGACGTTACATGCTAGACTAGCTCGCATTAATGGGCATGCAGCGTGGCGCGTCAACAATCATTTCCGCTTAATTGTTTTATGATGTCGCATGCATTCATGTAAAAATAACTAAAAAATAAAACTTCCAAGGAATCCAAAATATGTTTTTTGATTGGTTCAATACAAAAGAAGTGACGCTTCTTGCCATCAAGCTTGCCAACGATTTATCAGCAGAATTGGAAAAGAATAATAAAAACCCAAAAAAGGCCAATGAACACAACGCCAGAAGCATGCAAAAAATCTGCAGGGAGCTGAATCAATACCAACAGAAGAATAAACTTAATTTCTTAAAGAAATCAAAACTGGCCAACGAGTTCAGATGGAGACTCACCGAAATCGGGCACCAGAAGGATTTTGTTGACAGCACGACCCAAGAACTCCTGATGCATATGAATTAATAAGTTTAGAAATTTAAAAACATGTTAAAAAAATTAGTGCGGCTCTTTTCACAAGACAAATCACCCGATCATCCGATCAATGACGCCAAGGATGGGATACAGCACCAGGCTCCCGGGCAGGATCTGTCTCTCACTGCCGCAGAACTGAAAGATGCAGGGGACCAGGCTTTTAGAGCAGGCAATTTAAGCCAGGCTGAGGTCTTTTATACGCAATCACTTGGCATTGATGCCAATCAGCCTGCCACATACAACAATCGCGGCATTGCGCTTTATTACCTGAACCGGTTTGAAGAAGCATTGGCAAGTTATCAGCATGCCATATCACTCAAACCGGATTATGCACAGGCATACAATAACCAGGGCATTGTGCTGAATGACATGCAGCGTCCGGATGAAGCCCTGGCAAGCTATGAGCGCGCCATCACACTCAAGCCGGACTACGCCGAGGCTTACTATAACCGGGGCATTGCACACAACAAACTGGAGCAGCCGGATGAAACACTGGCAAGTTATGACCGCGCCATCGCCCTCAAGCCGGATTATGCCGAAGCTTATTACAACCGGGGGCTGCTGCTTAACCATCTGAAACGTTTCGATGAAGCATTGGCCGATTATGACCGGGCAATCGCACTGCGGCCTGACCACGCTGAAACCCACAACAACCGGGGCGTTGTGCTGGATAGCATGAAACGGTTTGCCGAAGCGCTGGTGAGTTACGACCATGCCCTTACCCTCAGGCCTGACCATGCTGAAACATACAACAACCGGGGTACGGCACTCAGCAATCTCAAGCGGCTTGATGAGGCAGTCGCCAGTTATGACCGCGCCATCGCACTCAAGCCGGATTATGCCGAAGCCTACAATAATCTTGGGCTTGCACTTTATGACCTTCAGCGCTGGGATAAGGCGCTGGCCAATTATGACCGTGCCATTGCAATTAATCCTGATTATGCAGAGGCCTATTACAACAAGGGCATTGTACTGAATGTCCTCAAACGCCTGGACGAAGCGCTGGCGAGTTATGACCGTGCCACCGTGCTTGACCCTGACTATGCAGATGCCCATTACAACCGCGGAATGATCCTGAATGACCTCAACCGCCCGGATGAAGCGCTGGCGAGTTATGACCGTGCCTTTGCATTGATGCCGGATCATGATTTTTTATATGGTTACTGGATACACAGCAGAATGCAGCTTTGCAACTGGAGCAATTATGACAATCAAATGAAGCTGCTTGCCGACAAAATCGAGCAGAATGAAAAAACGACACCGCCATTTGTGGTACTCGCGCAATCCAGCTCCCGCAGCCTGCAGAAAAAAGCGGCAGAAATTTATGTGCAAAGCCTGCAAACATCCAATGACACGCCCCCTGCGGCTGGCAAGCATGACAGGCACCAGAAAATACGCATCGGCTATTTCTCGGCAGACTTCCGTAATCACCCACTCGCTTTCCTGACCGCAGAATTATTTGAAACGCATGACAGATCCAGGTTCGAACTGATTGCATTTTATTTTGGCCCTGAGACAAAAGACGACATGAGGTCTCGTGTTGAAGCGGCATTCGATCAGTTCATTGATGTCCGCCAACTCTCGGATATGGAAATAAGCGCAATGGCGAGAAAGCTGGAAATTGATATCGCAGTAGACTTAGGGGGCTTCACCGCAAAAAGCAGGACTGGTGTATTCGCTTTAAGGGCTGCACCGCTTCAAGTGAGCTATTTAGGCTATCTGGGCACGCTGGGCGCAGGTTACATGGATTATTTAATCGCAGATGCAACGATGGTCCCGCCGGAGCACCGCAAAGACTATACCGAAAAGATCATCTATCTACCCAGTTACCAGGTGAATGACAGCAAGCGCCGCATTTCGGAGAAAGTATTTACACGGGAAGAGTTGGGGTTACCCGCTACAGGCTTTGTGTTCTGCTGTTTTAACAACAATTATAAAATCACGCCGCATACATTTGATTGCTGGATGCGGATATTGCAGCAAGTCGCACACAGCGTACTATGGCTGGTCGGCGACAACGCTACCACCGAAAACAACCTTCGGGCAGAAGCCACGCACAGGGGCATTGATGCACGGCGCCTGGTTTTTGCCAAGCGCCTGCCCTTGCCTGAATACCTGGCCAGGTTTCGCGTCGCTGATCTATTCCTGGATACGACACCCTACAATGCCGGCGCTACCGCCAGTGATGCGCTTTGGGCTGGCTTGCCTGTATTGACTTATCTCGGCGAAACTTTTGCAGGCAGGATGGCGGCTAGCCTGCTTAATGCAATCCACTTGCCAGAACTGATCACGGCAACACCGCAAGAGTACGAGGCGGAAGCCATCGCCCTCGCCACACAGCCCGGCAAGCTATCGGAAATAAAACAGAAACTGGCAGAGAACCGGCTAACGACGCCATTGTTCGATACCCAGCATTTCTGCAATCATATTGAAGCCGCCTACACGCAAATTTATGAGCGCTATCAGGCAGGCCTGATGCCCGATCATATCATTGCAACAGTAAACGATCATGAGCGGATATCGCCATAATGTGCAATTGGCTTACATGCATGACAGGGTCAACGGCGAACCATTTCAACTGAAGCAGGCACATCCGCCCCACGCATAGCATATGCAAGCTGCCGCAAATGATAAATAAATATTAGCCGTTACGATTAGGCATTATAATCTGCAACGCGTACATAGCCTGGTTGACACCGCTCAATCAGGCTATGCGTTATTTAGACCAATGATTTCCATCACTGGTGCTCCAGTGACTTTTTCATCCTCACGGATATTACTGTAACGAATGCAAAACAACTCTTTCGGCATTGCATGCCAGGACCTGGCCGCAGCGGTTAAGCGGCACGCGCTGATCACCCTGCTGGCCTGGCAGGATATACGCCAGCGCTACAGGCGTTCAGCATTGGGTCCATTCTGGCTGACATTGAGCATGAGTGTGATGATAGGTGCCATCGGCCTTGTGTTCAGCCAGGTTTTTAAAGCCCCTGTGCAGGATTTCCTGCCGTTCATTGCAATCGGCATCATCTTGTGGACGTTTATCTCCAATATCATCATTGAAGGCTGCACCGGCTTTATCGCAGCTGAAAACATCATCAAGCAGCTGCCGATCCCATTGTTTGTGCATATATTGCGCATGGTCTGGCGCAATGTATTGATCCTGGCACACAACATCGTGATATTCCCTGTCGTGCTGATCATTGTCGGCAAACCGCTGGGGCAGGTTGCGTTGTTGAGCATTCCGGGATTTATCCTGGCAACGATCAACCTGACCTGGGTCGCACTGATACTGGCCACCATCTGCACCCGCTACCGTGACATGCCGCAAATGGTGGCGAGCCTGATCCAGGTCACGTTCTACCTGACACCGATCATCTGGATGCCGAAAACCATCTCCGCCCATGTCAGCGGCTATTTGCTGGACCTGAACCCCGTTTTCCATCTTATCGAGATTATGCGTGCGCCGCTGCTGGGAACCATGCCAACCGCAACCAACTGGCTGGTTTCAATTGCAATGGCCATCATAGGCTCGGTGCTGGCACTCGCCTTCTACGGCAGTTACAGACGCCGCATCCCCTATTGGCTTTGATTCAGAGGATACATAGTGGCCAGAATTGAGTTTAATAACGTCAGTGTTGATTTCCCGATCTATAACGCCAATAGCCGTTCATTAAAGAACCACCTGATCAAAGTGGCGACCGGCGGCCAGCTGAATACCGACCAACAGGGACGCGTGCTGGTTCGGGCGCTTGAGAACCTGACGTTCACATTGCAGGATGGCGATCGTGTCGGCATTATCGGCCACAATGGCGCGGGTAAAAGCACGCTGCTGCGCCTGCTTTCCGGCGTTTACTTTCCATCCGAAGGCAACGTGAGGATTAACGGTGAGATCGGTTCATTGATCGACATATCACTCGGCATCGACCACGAAGCCACCGGCAGGGAAAACATCTACATCCGCGGCAGCCTGCTTGGCCTGAGCAAAGCCGTGATCAATAAAAACATTGATGAGATCATCGAATTTTCCGAGCTGGGCGGCTTTGCAGACATGCCGGTACGCACCTACTCCTCCGGCATGCATCTGCGCCTGGCATTCGCGGTATCAACCATCGTCCACCCGCAGATCCTGCTCATGGATGAATGGCTATCGGTCGGTGATGAGGGTTTCAAGGAAAAAGCCAGGGCACGCATGCAAGCACTGGTGGATAAAACCAGCATTCTGGTAATTGCAAGCCACTCTAAAGAACAGCTGCTGCAGGTCTGCAACCGTATCATCTGGCTGGAACATGGCAGAATCCTGATGGATGGCGACGCAAGCCAGGTTGCAGAGATGTATTTCAGCAAAAAGCCCTGATCTTAAAAGCCATCGGCCTGTCTTTTACGGCCATTGGCTGCGGATGGCATTCAAACCATCTCCTGATAAAGCCGGGTATAAGCATCAGCCATCTTATCAGCCGTAAAGTAATGCCAGTAGCGTTCTTCGGCTTGGGCGCCCATCTCTGCCGCCTGCTGCGGGTGCTCCCATAAATGCCGCATGGCTTGCCTGAGCGCCGCCGGGTCGCTGGGCGGCACAACCAGGCCTGTCTCACCCGCAATATTGATATAGGTGGTACCGGTACCAATTTCACTTGAAATCATAGGCTTGCCGAACATGGCGCCTTCCAGCAATGAAATGCCGAAAGCTTCGGAACGCAGGTGGGAAGGAAAAAGGACGCCGTAGCACAATGCGAGTAAGGCAACCTTGTCTTCGTCAGGCAGCAGCCCAAGAAAATGCATATTCTTCAACCCTAATCCGGCAGCCTGCGCCTTTAACTCGGCCTCGATAGGCCCGGCACCTACAATCACAACCGGGTAATCATTCCCTTTTGCCGCTTCGATCAGGATATGCAGCCCTTTGTAATAGCGTAATACACCGACAAATAAGTAAAACCGGCCTGTAAACTGCGTCTGCCAATACTGCAGGCGCTCCGCTGAAGGCTGCGGGTATGAGGCTTTATCAAGACCTATCGGGATCACGCTGACTTTATGCCTGAATTCTGACAGCACATCACTGGTCGCAAAATAATTAGGTGAAGTAGCGACGATACGGTCTACGCTGGATAAAAATCTGCGTTGCAGCGGCCTGTAGAGCCTGAGCAGGTTTTTCTGGCGAATGATATCCGAGTGATATGAAACCACGCTTGGTTTTTTGACGCGACTGGCAAAATGCACCAGATCCATGAACGGCCATGGAAAATGGTAGTGAATGATGTCGGCCTCGGCAGCCAGCGCTGCAAATTTACGGAAGCAGGAAACCGAGAACGGCGTAGATGCAAGCTGAAAATCAGTTTTGGCACGACAGGCCAGATGCCCGTCCATCTGCATGACATGATCATCCGCATGCTCGCTTAAGGAAAGCACCACACTCTCTATGCCGTTGCGATGGCAGCCACGCGCCAGTTGAAAAATGAACTGCTCGACACCGCCCATGGTGTCGGGGTAATAAGTCTTGAAAAAATGCAGAACTTTTATCAAGCCCGATTCCCTGCAGCAAGCTCGCGATAGACCTGCATGGTCTGATCTGCACATCTATCCCAGCTGAATCCAGCCGCTCGCCGCAAGCCTTTGATGATGGCATCGGCTCTCCAGCCTTCATCTTCCAGGCCCCTGGCGATCAATTGCCGCAACGTCGCCACATCGTCATGATCACAGGTGAGCGCGGCCTCCCCCACCACTTCAGGCAGTGAGGATACGTTCGAGCAGACCACCGGCACGCCGCTCGCCATTGACTCAAGCACCGGCAAGCCGAAGCCCTCGTAATGCGAGGGGAACACGAACAATCGCGCACCCGCATACAGATACGGCAGCTCCTCATTCGTGACATAGCCCAGGTAATGTACCCAGCCGGCATCTGCCGCAGCCTTGATGCGCGCATGCAATTTTTCGCTCTGCCACCCATGAAAACCGGCGATCACGAGCGGCCATCTCTGCCGTATGGCTTGCGGCAATGCGGAATAGGCATCGAGCAGGCCGTCAATATTCTTGCGCGGCTCCACCGTGCCTGTAAACAATGTATAGCCGCCATATTTCAGGCCGTGGCGTTCCAGTACCGGACTGGCTTCCAATTCACTCCTGGGATGAAAATCAGCCGAACAGGCAAGCGGAATGGCGCGGATCTTATCCAGCGGGTAAGCAAAGTATGATGCAATTTCCGCCCGGGCAGATGCGGACACCGTAATCAACATCGATGCGCGTTCCATCGCCAGCTTCATCTGGCGCTGCATGAACCTGACACGCTCCGGTGGATGGTACTGGGCAAAAGTAAATACTGAAATATCATGGAAGGTCGCCACGCTGGGGCCGTCGAACCTGGTTAAATAGAAATTAGGGCCATGAAATACCGCATCTTTATGTTTATTCAGCGCATGACGGCTGATAGCATCTTTAATCGCCTTCGCGGCCTCTACCGCAATATAACTCTTGCGCAAACGCTGGTAGAGCCAGCTTTTCATCACCGGCAGCGTTGGTCTATGCAGCGTGGCATTGGCAGCAGCAGCAGCTGCATGCGACGGCAACTCAGACACAAACCTGTCATTGGACAAAAGCAGCAGTTCCAGCGCATCGCGGGTCTGCAGCCTGCTGGCAAGCTCGTAGGTATAACGGCCGATCCCTGTAAGCGGATATTTCACCGGGTCGACGGATAGAATCACTTTCATATTATGCTGCCGGCATCCCCGTGAATGCCTGTTTTAACCACTGCATGTCTGACTTTCAATAAAAATATAACGGCTGCATATTGCCTTAATCACTGCCGAACAGATCACGCGTGAATACCTTTTCGCTCACGTCGGCAAGGTCTTCTGACAGGCGATTGGTCACAATGATGTCAGCCTTGGCTTTGAACTCATGCAGGTCATTCACCACCTTTGAGTGGAAAAACTCTTTCTCCTCAAGCGCAGGTTCGTAGATGATCACTTCTATGCCTTTTGCCTTGATGCGTTTCATGATGCCCTGGATGCTGGAGGCGCGGAAATTATCAGACCCCGCCTTCATGATAAGCCGGTAGATACCAACAACCTGCGGCTTGCGCTTGATGATGGCTTCGGCAATAAAATCCTTGCGCGTGGTATTGGAGCTCACAATCGCGCGGATCAGGTTCTGCGGCACATTACTGTAATTAGCCAGCAGCTGCTTGGTATCTTTAGGCAGGCAGTAGCCGCCATAGCCAAAAGACGGGTTATTGTAATGGCTGCCGATGCGGGGATCGAGGCAGACACCGTTAATGATCTGCTTGGTATCAAGCCCGTGCGAAAGTGCGTAGCTATCGAGCTCATTGAAATACGATACCCGCATGGCAAGATAGGTATTAGCGAAGAGTTTAATGGCTTCGGCTTCTGTCGGATCAGTGAAAAGCACCTCAACATCCTGCTTGATTGCGCCTTCCCTGAGCAGTTCGGCAAAGATTTCCGCACGCCTGGAGCGTTCGCCAATCACGATACGCGAAGGGTGCAGATTATCATAAAGCGCCCTTCCCTCACGCAGGAACTCTGGCGAGAAGATCAGCTTGTCACAGCCAAGGGCCTGTTTGGTCGCCAGCGTATAACCAACCGGAACCGTGGACTTTATCACCATGACGGCATCAGGATTGATCGCCATCACATCGCGAATGACCGCCTCAATGCTGCGGGTATTGAAATAATTGGTTTCAGGGTCGTAATCAGTCGGCGTGGCGATAATCACGTAATCTGCCCCTGCGTAAGCATCCTGCTTATCCAGGGTGGCACGGAAATTAAGCGGCTTGTTTTTAAGGTAGTCTTCAAGCTCGGGATCAACAATAGGCGACTGCTTGCGATTGATCATGGCCACTTTTTCAGGAATGATGTCGAGCGCCACCACTTCATGGTTCTGTGACAACAATACACCATTAGACATGCCGACATACCCGGTTCCTGCTATCGCTATTTTCATACTTCCAATTTCCCCCAACTAAAAATAAGAACTGTATACCACTCGAATATCTGCTGTTGACGGCTACAGATGCCGAATATCTATTCTGCCACCCAATCAAGCTCCAGGGGGCGTATGCCAATATCATGCCCCCAGAATACGAACTCCTGGACTACGGATATTTGTAACTTGCGCCCTCGCCCGGCCAGCTCTGCATGAACCGGTATCTTTACATTGACGCTGCCATTGGCGGGTATGTCATAAGGCAGGCTTTTACGCGTATCCCAGCCTGATAATGGCTTGCCATCGGCGCCAATCACCCGCCATGACAAACGTACCGGCTTATTCACTGCAGAAGCCGCACATATGCTGTGTTGACCGCTATTTTTAATCGTGACATGCACATAAGGTTTACCTGCCGATGCACCTCGCCTCGCATATTCCAAAGACAGCCGGCTGAGTTCATCCGCACTGTATGCACGGCTGGCAACCGTATAAGGCCGATCCGCAAGCCAATCCGCATCGCAGCCGGTAAAGCCGACCGGCACAATACGATGCATTAAATCCTGATACGCCTTTTTATTATCAAGCTGCCCGGTAAAACCCAGGTACTGCCGGATGCGCAGCGGCAACTCAGCACAGTCATTACCGAACTCTACAGAATAACCGGGCGGATATAAACCACTATATCCATTCAGCGTTGGCAAGCCATGATTCAAAGCCACCCACATCGCATCGATTTCATCCGCATAGAAAATATCGCCGGCCTGTGCGTAAAACAATATGGCGCCTGGCGGCAAGCCAGTCGGCATGGCTTGTTCGCGGGCTTCCAGCCGGTGACGCCACTCCGCTTTGGAAGACACGACTGGCGCAGTGGCTGCAAACTCAAACACCAGCAGCGGCACCATAACAAACAATGCCATGCGCCGCCAGACCGGCTTTGTTATTAACCGTGCTTTTAGCCTGTCTATTGCAACCGCTCCCAGGAAAGCCACCGGAAACAGGAACACCAGAATGATGCGCGTCATGGCACGAATGGCTGAGGCTAACGGCAGCTTACTGAAAACATACCATAAACTCACGCCGCCGATAGAGAGCGTCAGCACCAGCAGCAAAGCCAGCGAGCCGCTCAGCAGCGGAAACGCCAAACCAGTGTTTTGCCTGCGGCCCAGCAGGTAGCCGCCGATCGCCAGCAGCATAGGCACTGCGCCCACAAACATCTGGTGCTCATGGCGCATGGGGAGGCTGGCAAAGATTCCGGATTGCGATGCCCATA
The DNA here is from genome assembly GCF_000799735.1 of Methylotenera sp. G11. Taxonomy (NCBI): domain Bacteria; kingdom Pseudomonadati; phylum Pseudomonadota; class Betaproteobacteria; order Nitrosomonadales; family Methylophilaceae; genus Methylotenera; species Methylotenera sp. G11. The sequence continues at coordinate 780,739 of NZ_JUHH01000001.1, forward strand.
GTGTAGAGTAGTCATCCAGGAAATAGCTTTGCAGCCTGGGCATCATGCTCGATATTTCATGCCAGTGCCGCCTGGCGTCATATAGCAGGCTGACCCGCAGATATGGGTAAAACAGCACTGCCGTAAAAAACAGCAGCGCTGCAAAAATTACGGCCAGCCTGATTCGCTCGGCATCAGGCAGTCTACTGAACCGATCCGCAAACATAGTGCTGATCGCTTTAATACCGCCGCTGCTGTCTTTTAATGACCTGAATACATAGACACAAGCCATGGCAGCCAGCATGAGCAATAGAAAAAAACCGATATATATCGTGCAATAAAACTGCCACACCAGCCATGCGGCGGCAGCTGCAAAATATCGCCAGTCTTTTCTTTCCAGGAAATGAATGAACGCTGAAATCGCCAACGGAACACCGAACCTGTAATGCAGCTGGGCATGGCCGGAGTGCGCGGTGACCGGCAATGCAAACGCAAAAATCAAAGCGCCGGCAGCAGCGGCAAATGCACTTATGTCCAGCTTGCGAAGCGCATAGTAAGCAGCCAGGTAGTTAGCAAAATAGCCGAACAGATACCATATCTGGAACGCTGTATCTGCCTGGCCAGTGATCGCCCGCGGAAGCAGGTAGGCCGGTGAGGAGCCGAAGTGGTTGTCACTGAAACCCAGGACATAGGGAAAAGGATAAAAGAAACTTAAATGCACCAGTGAAGGCGATTTTCCCTGAATATACCGGTAAATATTTTCCAGGAAATAATTGTTCAGCCGGCCATCGCCTATATCGCCCGGCATCAGCAGCATATGGTCGAGCTCGGCGTAAGGCACGGCAAGGAACGCAAGCGCAAAAAAACCCCAGAAAAAGGCTGATTTCCTGATTAATTGCACATGATTAGCCGGCATGCTTCCAATGCTTTTTCAATAGGTCATATTGTGGATTCATATCGTGAATTTCGCTCATCCGGGGTTCATGCTGATGAAGCCCGGGCAACCCCTGTAAAACCTGGACTCCACCTTGCTGCCTGCCGGCCTATCGGCATGCGTAATCAGTTTCCGGTACGCTGTTCTTAAATGGATTGGTCAGGTCATCCGTATATTGCCCCATCAGTAAGCGCTGCTTTGGCAGCAGGTTCTGGCGGAATGCCCGGCTGAACGATGCGATCTTTTTACCTTTTTCAGTCAGCGTTACGCACCCATGTTCGATCCGGATCGTACCCGAGGCCAACTGTTCAGTCAGCCTCACATCCACCAGACGGTGCTCTTTGACATACTCTTTGGTAAAAACCTGCTCAAAGCTGTCAAGCCTGATCCCGCCGCCCCGCTGCTGCAGTTTCTCCAGTATATAAAACGACAGCGAACGGTCAATGACCGTAGGTACCGAAATAGCAAACGCGTAACCTGCAAGCAACCAGATAATCACCAGCTGCGTTTTCTCAAAATGGTTGAATCGCTGAAAACCGCTGGCGGTGAACAGGATGACGCCGGCAAGCAACGCTGCCAGCAAGGCGTCAGCGATTGCCGCATAGAAAACGACATCGACACTGAAATAGCGGATGTGTACGTAGTAAATGAGCAGCAGCAAGGTGATAAACACAAGCGTTGCCATAGCGGCATGTATCAGTTTCATACGTTGAATACCAGTTTTTTGTTGCCGAAATAGCTCAGCGACACCTGAAAGGCCGTGGCAATCAGGAACCCTGCCCGGTAGTCGAATCCCAGCCAGTCTGTCCACACCAGCAGCACAGACCCATGCACGAGGGCGATTGCCGCATACAGGCTGCTGAATTTCAATGCCTGGGGCAACATGGCTTCATCGGTGCGGTTAAAGACAAAATAACGGCTGCCGAGAAAAGACGCTGCAATGCCAACCATTGCCGCAGCCAGGTTGGCCGCGCCGGCAGACTGCATGCCAAGCGCATGCAGGTTATACGAAAGTGCGCCATAATGCACCGCAGTTGCGACAAGGCCGTTGATGGCATAACGCATCAATTCTTTAGCGTGACTGTTCATGCCTGATGCACACCATTATCTGTTTCGGTAACGCTCGCAATAAAATCCTGATAGGCCAGCGCCGTCGTGACGGTGCCGCTGCGGATCACACCGGTCAGCATCAATGTCATCAGCGCCAGCGCGCCGGTTTGCAGCAGCATTAAAACCAGTATGCCAAGGGCTACTGAGAACCAGCCCGGTGTTGAGAACCCAAGCAGTTTGAGTATGATCGCAGCAACAGCGCCAATCACGGAAAACGCGGCAATCACGGCACAGGCGATGCCCACGCGCACAAGCACATCCTCCGCAAACACCATCAAGCCTTTGAATCCATGCAGCACCAGGCCGACAAAGTTCATTTTCGATTGCCCGGCATAACGCTCCCCGCGATCCAGCGGGCAAACTGCGGTACGCAGTTTTGAGGCCAGCACGGCGCCTGCAATATGAATCGACAGTTCCTGCATCGCCACCAGCCGCTTCACGGAACTGGCTTTAAGCGCCATAAAGTTACCGAAGCTGATGGCGCGGCCGGTCATCATGCTGAAAAACACCTTATACACCGCATAAAAAGCTTTGAAACGGAAAGTTTCCACGCGGCTTTTGCGTTGCGCCACCACCAGGTCAATGTCATCGGCTTCAAGCTGCTCAAGCAAACTGGTGATGGTGGCAGGTACGTCTTCACCATCCGAATCCATGACCACCACACGCTGCCCGGGCTGTATATACTCCGAAACATAACCGAGACCGATCGCAATTGCGCGCTGGTGGCCTACATTACGCCGCAGTTTCAGCACCACGCCATCAACACCCGACTGCTCGAGGCTGGCGATATCCAAAGGCTGCTTCACCGAACCATCATCCACCGCCACGACGAAAACATCGCCCTTGAACTGAACCGACAGCTCCCTGAACAAGCGGCTGCTGGCTTCAACATCTTCATAAACAGGCGTCACGACTATCAGGTTATGCCGGGTCAGTTTCATCGTGTCAGGCATTCCCTGAAATAAGCGATTGTTTTCTGCAAGCCTTCCTCAAGCGCGACTTGCGGCTCCCAGGCCAGGGTATTCCTGGCAACGGTAATATCAGGCTGACGCTGTTTCGGGTCATCCTGCGGCAATGGTTTCAATATCAGGCTGGACTGTCCGCCGACCATTTTCAGTATGGTTTCTGCAAGCTGCCTGATCGTGAATTCCTTGGGGTTGCCTATGTTGATCGGCCCGGTCACTTCATGGTCGCTCGCCATCATGCGCAAAAAGCCTTCAATCAGGTCATCTACATAACAGAAACTGCGGGTCTGCGATCCATCGCCGTAAATCGTAATATCTTCACCGCGCAAAGCCTGCACGATAAAGTTGCTGACCACGCGGCCATCATTCGGATGCATGCGCGGGCCATAGGTATTAAAAATCCGCACCACTTTGATATCCAGGTCATGCTGCCGGTAGTAATCAAAGAACAGCGTTTCGGCGCAGCGCTTGCCTTCATCATAGCAGGAGCGGATCCCTATCGGGTTCACATGCCCCCAGTAATCCTCTTTCTGCGGATGCACTTCAGGATCGCCATAAACTTCGCTGGTCGATGCCTGGAGGATTTTAGCCTTGGTTCTCTTAGCGAGCCCAAGCATATTGATGGCCCCGAGTACGCTGGTTTTAGTCGTCTGCACCGGATCCCACTGGTAATGCACCGGCGATGCCGGACATGCCAGGTTATAAATCTCGTCTATCTCGATATAAAGCGGAAATGTCACATCATGGCGCATCAACTCGAAATGCGGATTCCCGAGCAGGTGTACTATGTTGTCTTTGGTGCCGCTATAAAAGTTGTCGACACAGAGCACATCGTTACCCTCTTTCAGCAGGCGCTCACACAGATGCGAGCCCAGAAACCCAGCCCCCCCGGTGACCATCACTCTTTTTCGGTTAGAAACACGCATTCAATACCCCTATAAAATTAACCTGGTTTTCCCACGCATCATGCAAGACCGTTATTGGCTTTGAAGCCCATTGTTCCTACCATACCAGTATAGCTAAAGCAGCTCGCTTACCAGAAGCGTAGCGACTGTAAGGTCGGCACTGGTACCCGGATTAATGCCGCGCTGTTTGAGCGACGCATCCCAGTCCAGCAGTTTTTTCTGCACCAGCTTAGGGTTTTCAGCGGCAAGATGCAACTGCTCAAACACCGAAGCTTCCTGCATCAGGCTTTCCGCAAAGGCGGCACCGTATTTACGCACGACATGCGTATCGGGGTAATGCGCCAGAAAAGACAGATACAAAGCCGTGGCCGACCATGCCGGATTGCCCCACTTGATCAGCGCATCGGTATAACGTGTTATGCCGAACGCCATGATATCCTGAAAACTGTTGGCATATTGCCATGAAATACGGTCCCGATCCTGGGCAGAGCGCATCATTTCCAGCAGGCTGACATGCGGTTTTTCATGCACATCATGCTGGTCAGCCGTACCTAGCCCCGCCGGGCTGGCCAGCACAATCGCTTTTGACACGTATTCCGCATCGCTGACCGTCAGCGCAGACAATGCCTGGTTCAGGCACTGTGCCAGCGATTGGCTGGCGGATACATGCATGGCTGCCTCGATGATCGGCGCACACAGCAGCAGCACGCCCAGGTTGGTGTTCTGGCCTACCGCCTTTTTTGTGGCTTCTGCCGCAAGAAATATACGCTCACCAGGGGTCAAACCGGCACGCGTGATAATTTCAGCCGTCACATCGGCACTCAGGATAAAATCCTGTACCGTCATGCCGTGTCCATCGGCAAACGCATGGACATTACCGGGTTTAAGCGCCTGCAGCTCCCCCATGCAGGCGGCTTTGTAAGCGGCAGCTAATTGTAATGGGGTGAATTTTCCTGATTCCACGAGTCTTCCTTATTGCCACACGCATCTACTTGCCGTAAATGCCGGATTGATGTAAAAAATCATCGGCAAGCACTTCGGCAATATTGAAATCCGTCACACCCTGCAAGCCACGCCAGGCTGGGATACTGTTCACTTCAAGTACTTGATAGCTGCCATCTGCGGCCTGGATGACATCCACGCCGCAGTAATCGATATCCAGCGCCTGTGCCGCTTTTAAAGCCAGCTCCTGCATCTGGTGATCAGGCTGTATCGACTCGCAGCGCCCGCCGGAGGCCACATTGTTCACCCAGCTTTCACCCAGGCGCTTCATCGCGGCAATCGCCTTGCCGCCCACTACAAATACGCGATAGTCGTGCGGCTTATCTGTCGTTTCTATGAATTGCTGCAGATAATAAACGCCATCCACATATTGCTGCATAGGAACCGGCAGCGGTTCATCAGCCAGCAGTTTACGCACCCCCTGCCCCTGCGAGCCGAACAAGGGTTTGAGCACCAGCGGCTGCTGTCCCGTCATCTGCCGGACAGCAGCTATCTGCGCCCTGGATTCACACACCCAGGTAGCAGGGGTTGCCACGCCATGCATACGCAGCAGGAAACTGGTCATCGCCTTATCCACAGTACGCTCGATGGCCTGTGGATGGTTATACACGCGCACGCCCAGCCTGCTCAGCATATGCAGCACATTCAGGCGCGTAATCACCTGCTGCATGGTACCGCCCGCAACGCCGCGCACAAAAGCGGCCTTGGGCAGCGTATCCAGGCCGGGGATAGTAATTTGCGGTACAGGCTGCGACAGGTCAATGATGCAGTCTTGCAATGAAACAAACACGGTTTCAATGCCACGCCCGGCAAACGCCTGCTTCAGCTGCGCACCTTGCCAGCCGGGCTCATCGGTAAAAATCGGGATTTTCAATCAATCGATCCTAAAACCAGATAGCCGCAGATGAATGCAGATGCACGGGTAAAAACATTAAGGTTGCCCCTGTGAATTTCAGCAAAATCATCTGTGTTTATCTGCGTGCATCTGCGGCTAAAATTGTGCTTAAAGCTCAAGAGAACGACAGGTTAATCAAATCGGCATTCAGGTAGCCGCCTTCAAACGCATTGCCGGTATCGATGTTGGTAACGGTCACTTTAGCGGGGCTGAACAGCATCGGGTCAATTTTATAGAAATCCATTTCATAAAACTTGAACACTTCGGCAAAAGTCTTGCCGTAATCTTTTGAAGCACTGCTCGGCAGGTCTGCTGCCAGCCTGGCCGCAGATACATCATCGCCGCGCACTTGCAGATGCACATCCCCACCGAACAGGATCGCATCATTGGTACGTCCCATCGCGGTCATGAAATCTTTGGCGACTGGCGGCAGGACGGCCAGCCCGGTGCCGCTGACAATATTTTCCAGCGGGAAATGCAAGGTATGCGCTTTATGCAACGCGACTTCCAGCACACGGCCGACAATCTGGACCACACCGGCAATACTGGTAGTTGGCGTTAAGATCACGGTCAGGTTTTCAGCAGCGACCTTGGTGTCGCGCACGATCTTTTCAATCACCTGCACTGGCGGCACTTTATCGGTTTCGAGCACGATACAGGTGCTGGCGGCGCTATCCGCATAAGCCAGTTCTTTGAACAGATCCTCGCGCTGCGCCAAGGCACGCGCCGGCCCTGAGCCCAGTGAAAAGAATTTTTCATGGCTAAGCGCCCAGCCGGCATACTGGCTGGCAAGGCAGGCCAGCACAGGCTCAGCCGAAGTTACGGCGATGGCTTCGTTCCAGCCTGCAAAACGATGGTCTGCCTGCAAGGCCACGCTACCCAGGCCGCCCATGCATATTTCAGCGATCAGCCTGCCCGCTTCGGCGCTGCCTGCATGCTGAATACCGGCATCCACTATGGTGCAGCCTGTTTCATGCCTGGAAATGCCAAGCTGCAATGTATCCGCCTGCTGCAATAACCGGTTAACCAAAGGCACGGCAAGCTGGTTCACGCTTGCCTGTTTTATTGATGATGGTGATGCCTGTGTGTTCTGCACGATTTATCCTTTTTTACTGCCAAATGATTGGATTGAGAAATATGATTTAAAAAAAACCGTCTTAGAGATCATTATTTTAGAAACATTCGTTAAATTAAAGGCCTTGCGCTGAGGTGCACCTGAAACCATTCGCACCGGCAGTTCCATTAAGTGATTGTAATAAACTTTGCATCGTTTCTACCCTAGCCTGCACTAATTTTTTCGCCGCATCAGCGCTGCCGGCACTGGCAAGCACCGTACATACAGGCTCACCGGCAGGTACGGACAGGCGTTTTTCATGGCATGCCGGTATATCCGTCACCCAATCCGGCCATGACACCGGCGCAGCAAGCTCCAGCGCCGCCGCCGCATACACAATGGCATGCGCGTTATGCTGCCGGGCGGGCTGATGCATCTGGGGCTGATGCATCTGGGGCTGGTCATATGGATTCTGGTCATACGAACGCCGACCATGCAGGTTCGGGCTATGCGTTTTCAGGCATGCCTGCACATGCCACGCAAACAGCCTGCTCGCAGCAGCGCTGTATAAATCCACGGTTGCGCTTAAGCGGGGGTTGATCTCGAGTACAAACACCGGGCTGTCAGCCGTTGCGGCAGCATCTACGTTGGCAGTTGGCGCAATCGCATCAAGGCTGTTGAGGCCTGTTAAACCAAATTCACGCGCCAGCATCTCCGCAGCATGCATCAGCTGCTCCCGGACACCGGGCGCCAATACCGGATTGCTGACCGCGCCGCCGTAACGATACGGGGCATGAACTGCCGGGCTCAGCCACTGCTCGTTAAAACCGATGATTTCCACACCATGCGGATTGGCTAAGAACAATAGCGATACCGATTGACCGTCAATCCTGCGCTGGTAGTAATCATTGTCAGCCAGCACAGGCCGCAACCGGCTGACAACGCGGATGTGCGTGCCGCCACAGTCGCCGCCGGACTTTATCAGGTAATCATGCGGGCACGGTTCGGGCAGTGAATGACACACGTCGGGGTGCCGGATACCGAGCCGCTTTAATGCCGCAAAAAAAGTAGCCGGGTGCTTGACTGCGGCCACCGCATCGGGCGAGTTACCGATCAGCGGCAGCTTTTCGGATAATCTTGCCAGCAGCTGCGGCTGCCCCTCAAAACCACTGCCGTAGGCAAAACCGATATAGCGGCTTAAATCCAGGCCATCAACCGCCGCCATCAGCGCTTCGGCATCAAAACCATGACGGCCATACGCAACCGCTACCGATTTTTCGGCCAGTGCGGCAGTCTGCATGTCGGCAAAAGCGTCAATTGCCGTAACGGCATAACCAGACCTTGCGGCAGCCTCTGCGAATGGACGCGCTGACAGCGCTATGATCAGGACTGATTGTTTGATAATTCTCGTGCCAGGTTGAATGCCGCCATGAACTCAAGATACTTGATCCTCTCCTGGGTCTGATCCTGCGGCAGCATTTGTTTTAATAACGCATGCTGTGTTGCATATTTAAGCTGGCCGATCGCCAGTGCGCCAATGCCGAAAATACCGGTACCGGCAAGCTGGATACCATCATGGCTCACATCCACGCCCTCCACCCCGCTAGGTGGCACAGCGTTCACATCCGCCGCGATTTTAAGGCGCCTGGATTGTGTCAGCTGCTGCAGGCTAAGCACCTGCACTCCAGCCGCCGCCGCGCTGATTACGATATCTGCCTGCGCCACGATACCGGCTTTCTTTTCATCGCTGCTGCCATCAACCACTTGCAGGCTGATCTGGTATTCGCTGTTCCAGGCCTGGGCTTTTGCTTCTACTCTTGCGACCGAGTTATGCGCAACCAGCTGCACATTCGCGCCCTGTTTCGCCGCTATGATGGCGGCACAGCCGCCTACCGGACCAGTGGCACCGAACACGCTCAGTGTTTTACCGCTCAGGTCTTCGCCGAATTTGGCTTTCAGGTGCGTTTCAACCTTGGCGATCATCGCTGCGGCAGTTGTGAATGCGCCGGATGGGTCAGCAAACACCGAGCAGGCAAACGGAGAAAACATCGCGTTTTTGGCTGCTTTCAGCATCTGCATGGCAAGATCGATGTCCCGCCCGCCAATAAAAATACCTTCACGTTTCACACCTGACGGGCTGCGCGAGAAAATCGCATCCTGTGTCAGCCCGGCGACTTCGGCCAGCTCAACGCTGGTATAGGGCATGATTTTGTCAAAACCAGCGTCAAAGGCCATATTGACATCAAATGGGCTGGCATTTTTAGCTGCCGTGAACAAATGCAAAATGCTGGGTTTTTCCATGGTAACAACCTTAAAATTGAGTTAATTAAACACCTGCCCGGCTTAACGCTTGAATATTAAGCCCGGCCATTGAAGCCAATCCTTTTAAACCTGAAACGTCAAATCCGCTCCCCGGTTATTGGCTTTACAGAGTTTCCAGGACAAGGCCTGGTCAGTAAACTTTGCCTGCAGCTGCTGCGCAAACACCTCAGCAGTCGCGCTGTTCTCAAACACGGCAAAACCGGTTGGCCCCCATGAGCTCTGGCCAAAACAGGCCACACCGGCTTGCTGCAGGTAATGCAGCACGCCGGCCACCAGTGGGCTGGCGTAGCGGCCACCCTGTACCGGAGCGAAGTAATCGCCCACATGCTGCTGTAATACCTGTATGGCATGGCCGAATGCGGCCAGGTCACGCTCGACAATCGCCGGCATGGCCTGCATCAGCACATGCCTGCATAGATGTGCCGCCAGGTTCTCGGGGAAAACCGGCAGCTGGTTGAAGCCAAGCTTTTCCTGCTCCCCATGGATACCAGGCTGTGTCGCATCAAAGACCAGTAATATTGTCCAGTCTTCAGGGAACAGGTATCTTGCCAATAAAGGTGGCACAGGATTGGCGTCTGGGGCAAGGCTGCGCCCACCATCGATCAGCAATCCGCCATGATCGAAAGCGGCGATGCCGATACCGGAGCGCCTGCCGCGCCCCGCAAGCGCTGCGATTTGCCTTGCATTCAGGTCAAGCTGGTATAAATGGCTGATCGCCGCCCCGACGGCAAGCGCTATCTGCGTCCCGGAACCCAGGCCCGCGTGCTCAGGTATATGCTGGCTGACATGCAGATCAACACTGCCGGCCAGGTCAAGCCGGTTAAGCAGCTGCTGCGCAACTGCCGATGCTTTTGCAAGCACGGTTCCCGGCACCGCCGGCGCGCCGGTTACATTCAGGCGTTCGGCCGCACCCGCCTCAATTGCCAGGGACGGTTCATCCAGGCTTAAGCCTATACTGCCGAACTTGCGGCCTATGCCGCCATGCAGGTCAAAAAATCCCATGTGCAGACGTCCGCTGCACTGCACCTTCATTCGCGCAGTCAACTGCATCCCCATTCTCACAGTCATCGTTTTTCCAATTGCCACCGGTGCCGGACAGGCGTGTTATGTAATTTAAAATGTTGCATTATATTTAGTATTATTTCATGTTATGCACCTGCATTTTAGCTGACAGTCATTTATTTTCATATATCACAAACGGTCAGCGCAAAATGAATCAGATTCAGCGATTCCAGCCATTTGCTTTGCAAAAGATTTATTCAATCTGAGCATTATCAGGTGACAACATCGGCATAATTAGGCAAAATAAGACCTATACAACAAAAACTACTATTTAATCACCCTTTTCAAACGCAAATTTCACAGATTTTCTGCGATATGTTTTAAAAGCGGACTATAAAGAATTAACCAAATTACTCGTTTGAACATCTAAGGAACTATCATGTCAGCCCACGTTATTCCATTTGAAAATCTACGCAATATAGATGTACCTTCTGTCGGAGGTAAAAATGCTTCCTTAGGCGAAATGATTTCACAATTATCCGCAAAAGGTGTGCGCGTCCCTACCGGATTCGCGACTACAGCAGACGCATATCGTGAATTCCTGGCTCAGAATAACCTTGATGACAAAATCAACGCCGAGCTGGATAACCTGAACATCGATGACACGCAAGCATTGGCTATCTGCGGTAAAAAGGTTCGCGAGTGGATTATGGAAGCACCGTTTCCGGCTGCACTTGAAAAAGCAATCAAGGAAAACTACGAGATACTGATCGAAAAATCAGGCAAAGACGCCACATTTGCAGTACGTTCATCCGCTACCGCTGAAGACTTGCCTGACGCCTCATTTGCCGGCCAGCAGGAGTCTTTCCTGAACATTCACGGTTTGGACAACATCCTGCATGCCATCAAGGAAGTATTCGCTTCACTTTATAACGACCGCGCAATCTCATACCGTGTACACAAGGGCTTTGTACACGCGGATGTAGCGCTTTCAGCAGGCGTACAGCAAATGGTGCGCAGCGATATAGGCTGTGCCGGCGTGATGTTCACGATCGATACGGAATCAGGCTTCAAAGACGTGGTATTCATCACATCATCATATGGTTTAGGTGAAACCGTGGTGCAAGGTGCGGTAAACCCGGATGAGTTCTACGTTCACAAACCAACACTGGCGCAAGGCAAACCTTCAATCGTGCGCCGCACCATGGGTTCCAAACTCATCAAAATGATTTTCAGCGACGCCACGCGCGCTGGCAAAAGTACGCATACCGTTGATGTTGACCCTGCCGAGAGCGACCGTTATTCACTGTCCGACGAAGACGTGCTGGAACTGGCACGTTACGCCACGCAGATCGAAGCCCATTACGGCTGTCCGATGGATATCGAGTGGGGCAAAAACGGTATCGACAACAAGCTCTACATCCTGCAGGCACGTCCGGAAACAGTCAAATCACAACAGGCTGCAAACAACGTGACTGAAACATTCAAGCTCAACAAACACAGCGAGAAACCATTAGCGGTGGGTCGCGCCGTCACCCAGAAAGTGGGTGTGGGCCCGGTGCGTATCGTGCTGGATCCGGCTGAAATGCACCTGGTGCAGCCTGGCGATGTGCTCGTGGCAGACATGACCGACCCGAACTGGGAACCGGTCATGAAGCGTGCCAGCGCCCTGGTAACCAACCGCGGCGGCCGTACCTGCCATGCAGCGATTATCGCGCGTGAATTGGGTATCCCGGCGATTGTAGGCGCAGTCAATGCAACCGATGTGTTGCGTGAAGGCGAAATCGTTACCGTATCCTGCGCTGAAGGCGAATCCGGTTTTGTCTACCACGGCGCGATCGAATACGAGGTATCGACACAGGCAACCGCAGCGCTCACTAAACCACCCTGCAAGATCATGATGAACGTCGGCAACCCGGATATGGCGTTCAGCTTTGCGCAGACACCAAATGACGGTGTTGGCCTGGCTCGCCTGGAATTCGTGATCAACAACATGGTCGGCATTCACCCGAAAGCGATTTTGAATGTAGATGCGATGCCGGCTGCCGTTCAGACCATCGTTAAAAACCGTGCGCGCGGCTATGCTTCACCAAAACAATTCTATATCGACAAAGTCGCTGAAGGCGTTGCCACCATTGCTGCTGCGTTCTATCCGAAACCAGTGATCGTCCGTACTTCAGACTTCAAGTCCAACGAGTACAAAAAACTGGTTGGCGGTGAAATCTACGAGCCAGACGAGGAAAACCCGATGATCGGTTTCCGCGGTGCGGCGCGCTACATGGCGGAAGACTTTAAAGAGTGCTTTGCCATGGAATGCGCAGCCATGAAAAAAGTACGCGATGAAATGGGTCTGGTTAACGTTGAGTTGATGCTGCCTTTCGTACGTACATTGGACGAAGCTAAGGCCGTGACCGAAATCATGGCTGCTAACGGCCTCAAACGCGGCGACAATGGCTTGCGCCTGATCATGATGTGCGAGATCCCATCTAACGCATTGCTGGCTGAACAGTTCCTGGAATATTTCGATGGCTTCTCAATCGGTTCCAACGACCTGACACAGCTGACATTGGGTATGGACCGTGACTCAGGTATTCTGGCTGACGGCTTTGATGAGCGTAACGATGCCGTGAAAGTGCTGCTCAAAATGGCAATCAGCACCTGTAACCGTTTAGGCAAATATGTCGGCATCTGCGGCCAGGGCCCATCAGACCATCCTGACTTTGCAGAATGGCTGGTTGCTGAAGGCATTCAATCCGTGTCATTGAACCCTGACACCGTGGTTGCCACATGGCAGAGACTGACCAAAAAATAAGCTTTCGCTGCACATCACCCGGATAATTCAGGAATTGGATAACAGAGCATGATAAACCGCACCGCTTTCTTTATTTCTGACGGTACCGGCATTACGGCAGGCTCTTTGGGTAAGTTGCTGGAACATTTTCCGCATACGCACTTTACCCAGGAGCGCCTGCCGTTCACCAATACACCGGAAAGAATCAAACTGGCGCAGGATGCGATACTGCGCGCTGAGCAGACGGACGGTGGACGCCCTGTCGTGATCATGTCATTAGGTGACCTGAACCTTCGCAACATGATCAAGCAGTCCAATGCCTACTTTATCGACCTGTTCACCACCTTCATCGATCCGCTCGGCGTAGAGCTTGAGCAGCCGCCGCTGACAGGCGCCGGGATTGCGCACAGCGTCATGGGCAGCAGTTATAACGACCGTATGGAAGCCGTGAATTTCACGCTGAACCACGACGATGGCATGACCAACAACGGGCTGGAGCAGGCTGAGGTCATTCTGATTGGTGTTTCACGCTGCGGCAAAACCCCGACCAGCGTTTACCTGGCCATGCAATTCGGCGTTAAAGCGGCCAACTATCCGCTGATCCCTGAAGATTTTGAACGTGGTCATCTGCCGGAAATACTCAACAAGCACGTAGACAAAATATTCGGCTTGACCATCAAGCCTGAACGCCTGCACGCCGTGCGCAATGAACGCAGGTCCGGCAGTTTTTACGCTTCACTGGATAACTGCCGCAAAGAGATCGCCACGGCAGAAACCCTCATGCGCAATGCCGGCATCACATGGGCAGACTCCACCAGCCGTTCGGTTGAAGAGCTTTCAGCAATTATTATCGAAAAAATCCGGCGCCCCGAGAAAAAATTAAAAGCGGCAGGCTAAGCGCCCTCCGGCCAGGCCAATACACCGATGCTGCAAACAAAAAAAGGAACTTGGATTCAAGTTCCTTTTTTTATAATTAAAGCTTTATGACCAAAAGTCGGGGAAACCGCCTTATTTCAATGCAGGTTTGATCTTCCCTACAATCTCGGGCGCATCGGGTTTCACGTCACTGCTGTAAGCATAGACCTCCTTACCGCCGGGCAGAATCACATATTTAAAGAAATTCCAGCTGGGCGCCTGGCCCGTTCTCGCCTTGAGCTGCTTATAAAAAGGATTGGCATTAACACCGCTCACAACCGTTTTGGTGATCATGGGGAATTTAACCGCATAGGTCTGTTTGCAGAAATCGCCGATCTGTTTATCATCACTCAGCTCCTGCCTGAAATCATTCGATGGAAAGCCCACCACCAGCAAGCCCCTATCCTTATACTTGCCGTATAACCCTTCCAGTGACTCGAACTGCGGCGTAAAGCCGCATTTGCTTGCCGTATTCACGACCAGGATCGGTTTATCCTGGTAATCACACAGGTTGATTCTGTCACCCTGCAAAGTTGTAAACTGATGGTTATAGAGTTCTGTACACGCAGCATTTGCCATATGTGTCACCGTTAATAAGAGAGTAGATAACACGATCTTCTGACCGTGCTTTAGTACATGTTGAAATCGGTTCATATTGATTCGCTCAAGTTTCATTGCATACAGCTACTAGACTGAAAATATGCAATAAAATTCCGGTGCATAGCACCTAATGTTTTAAATACTGAATAAAAGCGACCCCTGCCGCTGCCATCAGCAACGCGCCAAATACATGGCCGCAGGTATGCAGCAGCGCCAATGCATATTCCTGCTTGTGCAGCAGTGCCAGGCTCTCGCCGGTAAACGCCGAGAATGTAGTCAGCCCGCCCAGAAACCCGGTCGTGACAAACAGCCGCAGGCTGGCGCCATCCAGGCTGCCGACGCCGATCAAGCCCATCGCCACGCCCATCAGCAGGCCCCCTATTAAATTTGCGGCGAGCGTGCCCAACGGCAGGTCAGGCAATATATTATTCAGGGCTAGCCCCAACCCCCATCTTGACCAGGCCCCCAAGGCAGCACCGGCACCGATTGCCAACATATTAGTAAAACTGATCACTGGATTCATCTTCTGGCCGCACCGTTATGTTTCGTATAGTAGAATTACAGACGCCAGCAGGCGTTGCAAGTATTCACAGAACTTTAACGAGAAAATCATGCCAATGAAAGTATTATTTGTCAGCTCAGAAGTTTTCCCCCTGATTAAAACCGGAGGCCTGGCTGATGTCAGCGGTTCATTACCGAATGCACTGCAAAGGTTAGGGGTTGATGTCCGCATACTGATGCCTGGCTACCCACCCGTCCTGAATCAGCTGGCCGACCTGCACACCATTGGCGCTCTGCATCATTTACCGCACGTTGACCATGTTGAGCTTCTGCTCGGCACCATCCAGGATACCGGCGTCAAAGTCATGGTGATCAAGTCAGAGTCGCTGTACGAACGCAATGGCGGGCCATATGCAGACCAGAATGGGCTGGAATGGCAGGACAACCCGGTGCGTTTCGGCGTGCTGTCCAAAGTCGCTTCGATACTGGCCAGCGGGCACTCCCCGATCCAAGGCTGGCAGCCCGATATCGTGCATTGCAACGACTGGCAGACAGGCCTGGCGCCCGCCTACATGAAACTGACGGAGCATAGCACGGCTAAATCCGTTATCAGCCTGCACAACATGGCCTTCCAGGGCTGCTACACCCCTAACTGGGTAACGTCACTGGGCTTGCCTAGTGCCGGATTTTCGATCGAGGGATTTGAATATCATGGCCAGCTCTCATTCCTGAAAGCAGGCATTTTTTATGCTGATGCCATCACCACAGTCAGCCCCCGTTATGCAAAAGAAATACAGACCGCCGCTTTTGGCTTTGGCCTGGAAGGCCTGCTGTCAAAACGCAGCGATGAGATCAGGGGCATACTCAACGGGATTGAAACCGAAGAATGGAATCCCGCACATGATAAATACCTGGTCAGCAATTACAGCAGCCACCATTTAGCCGGCAAGCAGGAGGTCAAGGCAGCACTGCAGAACAGCCTTGGGCTCGATGCCGATGCACATGCACCATTACTGGGCGTCGTCAGCCGGCTGACGCATCAGAAAGGCCTGGACATGCTGGTGCCGAATTTGCAGTCATTAATAGACCAGGGCTGCCAGTTTGTACTGCTCGGCGGCGGTGAAATGGGCCTGGAAGCGTCTTTCAGGAACATTGCCGCACATAACCCCGGTCGTGCCAGCGTCACCATAGGCTACAACGAACCGCTGTCACACCAGATCATGGCGGGCTGTGATATGTTCATCATGCCTTCGCGCTTTGAGCCATGCGGCCTTAACCAGCTTTACGGCCTGGCTTACGGCACACCGCCTATCGTCAATGCAACCGGCGGACTGGCTGACTCGATTATCGACAGCAGCCATACCCATATTGCAAACAGGACTGCGAATGGCTTTGTCATGGTGGAGGCAAGCGCAGACGGCCTGATCGCCTGTATCAGGCGTGCGGTAGAGATGTACCGGCATGACAAGGACACCTGGCTGCAGATCCAGAAAACTGGTATGTCGCAGAATTTAAGCTGGGATAAAAGCGCTCAGGAATACCTCGCCGTGTACCGTGAGCTGACCTGAAGCGGCACAAAAGGATTCATCGTTAAAAAATCGGGAGATACGCAATATCCGGAATATGCAGCTTGGCATGGTTAATGCTTTAATAAACCTGAGCCTCGTGCTTCTCCAAAATTATTGCTTTTCTCCCTACGGGCGTCTACTGACATGGGCGCCCT
Organism: Methylotenera sp. G11; assembly: GCF_000799735.1. Taxonomy (NCBI): domain Bacteria; kingdom Pseudomonadati; phylum Pseudomonadota; class Betaproteobacteria; order Nitrosomonadales; family Methylophilaceae; genus Methylotenera; species Methylotenera sp. G11. The sequence continues at coordinate 797,437 of NZ_JUHH01000001.1, forward strand.
CTTTTTTTGTCTTGGCACTCACTTCGGAGCGGCATCAACAGTGTTCGCTATTTAACGATAAAGTGTTCACGGTAATATTTAAGCTCATCGATTGATTCATAGATATCAGCCAGCGCTTCATGTTTACTCGCTTTTTTGAAGCCGGAATAGATTTCAGGTTTCCAGCGGCGCGCCAGTTCTTTGAACACGCTTACATCCAGGTTCCGGTAATGGAAATAACTTTCCAGCTGCGGCATATAACGCGCCATGAATCGCCTGTCCTGGCAGATGGAATTGCCGCACATCGGTGACTTGCCGGCTGGCACGTACTGCTTCAGGAACTCTATCATCTGTGCCGATGCATCGTCCTCAGTCAATGTGGAAGCCTTCACTTTATCGATCAGGCCGGAGCGGCCATGCGCCCCTTTGTTCCAGGCATCCATGCCGTCAAGCACAGCATCACTTTGATGCACGACCAGAACCGGCGACTCGCCCAGCACATTGAGTTCGGCATCAGTCACCACTGCCGCCAGCTCCAGAATACGGTCAGAATCAGGTAGCAAACCACTCATTTCCATATCAAGCCAAATTAAATTATTCTGATTCGTTCCATTGTTTGATGCTGTCATCATGATTTCCATTAAAATTAGCGTTATAAAGCAAACTGCGTGAACCATTATCTACAAAATGCTTCACAATACATAATATTAACTTAAAAGAAACCTTTACATGAACGTCCGTGCCTGTGAATACTGCACAACCTGCCCATGCCAAGGTTTCACAAACTGAATTTTAAAGAACCAGATTAACAATGGCTTATACACTTACCTTCACTTTTATCACCCTGCTGCTGCTTACAACCGGCATTCGCGTCTGGCTTGGCAATCGCCATATTGCACATGTGCAGTCGCACCGCAGTGAAGTGCCGGCTGCGTTCAGCGGCAGCATTTCCCTCGAAGCACATCAGAAAGCCGCTGACTATTCCAATGCAAAAACAAAACTCGTCATTACCGAAGCCACAGCCCAGGCAGCACTGCTGGCACTGCTTACCGTAGGCGGTGGCCTGCAGCTGATCGATGAAATCTGGCGCAGTCTGCTGCCGGCTCATGAAATTGCACGCGGCGCGCTGGTGATCTGCAGTGCCATGATCGTCAGCAGCCTGATTGACATCCCTTTCGATTACTACAAAACATTCACCGTGGATGAGAAATTCGGCTTTAACAAAATGACACGCCGCATGTTCTACAGCGATCTCATTAAACATACGATCGTAGGCGTGCTGCTTGGCGCCCCTATCCTGTTTGCCGCCTTATGGCTGATGCAGGGCGCAGGCAGCTACTGGTGGCTGTACCTGTGGGTGGTGTGGAGCGTATTCAATCTCCTGATGCTCGCGGTGTACCCGACGTTTATTGCCCCTTTCTTCAACAAATTCACGCCATTGGCAGATGCAGCGCTGAAACAGAGAATTGAAACCCTGCTTACAAAATGCGGTTTCAAATCACAAGGCCTGTTCGTGATGGATGGTTCCGCACGCAGCAGCCACGGCAATGCTTATTTCACCGGGTTTGGCGCCTCCAAGCGCGTGGTGTTCTTTGACACGCTGCTGGAAAGGCTCAATGCCGACGAAATTGAATCCGTACTCGCTCACGAGCTTGGCCACTTCCGGCACCACCATGTCATCAAACGTATTGCGCTGATGTTTTTTATAAGCTTCATCGGCCTGGCCCTGCTGGGCTGGCTCATGAACCAGGATTGGTTCTATGCCGGCCTGGGCATTGAACAGGCAAGCAACTACATGGCTTTGTTGCTGTTCCTGCTCGTATCACCGGTATTCCTGTTCCTGCTGCGCCCGATCATGGCGAGCTACTCGCGCAAAAACGAGTTTGAGGCTGACGATTACGCCGCAAAACATGCAAGTGCCAAGAGCCTGGTTGAAGCACTGGTGAAACTTTACCGTGATAACGCCTCAACATTGACACCGGACCCGCTGCATTCTGCATTTTATGACTCGCATCCGCCAGCGAGTATTAGAATTTCAAAATTAGCGGCGTATACTAGCTGAACTACTGCTTAAAAGGCGTTGTATATGAAATCACTATGCTTAATCACTGGCTTGCTGCTCGTAAATGGCTATGCCCAGGCAGAACCCTTCAAGGCTGCCGATGCGAACGCAGGTAAAGCGCTGGTTGAAAAACACTGTATCAGCTGCCATGCTTCAAGCTATGGCGGCGATGGCTCGGCAATTTACACGCGTGATTACCACAAGGTGCAGACTGCCAAAGGGCTGGTGGCACAGATCCGCAACTGCAATACCATGCTGGGTTTGAAATGGTTTGAAGACGAAGAACTGAACGTTGCCAAATACCTCAACCAGACCTATTACAAATTTACCGAATAATTCACCAGTGCAATCTCCCGACAACACGCAAGCGCACAGCGACTTGCAAGGCACAGTAGTGGCAGCTTACGGAAAACGCTACCAAGTTGAACTCAACGAAACCAGCCAGCGCATCAGCTGCGTGACCCGCGGCAAGAAAACCGATGTTGCCTGCGGCGACTGCGTGACGGTAAAGCTTACTGACAAGCATGAAGGTGTGATCGAAAACATCGTGCCGCGCACGACCCTGCTGTACCGCAGCAACGCATTCAAAAGCAAAATGCTGGCAGCCAATGTCACGCAAATCATCATCGTGCTCGCGACACAGCCCAGTTTTTATGAAGCGCTGCTGAACCGCTGCCTGATCGCGGCGGAAGCCGCCGGAATCAAAGCATTGATCGTGCTGAATAAATGTGATTTAGCCGACAACGATAATGCAAAACAAAAGCTGGCGCTGTACACAGGCCTGGGCTATCGGGTATTACCGCTATCGGCCAAGCAGGATATTTCTGCACTCAGGCCATATCTGCAGGGTGAGGTCAGCATTCTGGTAGGCCAGTCCGGCATGGGCAAGTCCACCATGATCAACGCGCTGCTGCCGCATGCGTCCGTGCGCACGCAGGAAGTCAGCACGGTGCTCGATAGCGGCAAACATACGACGACAGCCGCCCATCTGTACCGCCTTGATACTGAAAGCATCCTGATCGACTCGCCCGGCCTGCAGGAGTTCGGCCTGCACCATTTGAGCACTGATGAGCTCGAACATGCATTCATCGAATTCAGGCCATTTCTGGGTAAATGCCGCTTCAACAACTGCAAACACTTGCAGGAGCCGGATTGCGCCATTACCGCAGCCACAGCCGCCGGCAACATTTCAGCGGAGAGGCTGGCAATTTATAAAATGCTGCGTACAGAAATCTCCCGCTAAACCATCATGAAAACTGCATTCATCTCGCACCCGGATACCTTGCTGCATGTGATGGATGGCAACCACCCCGAATCGCCCGCCAGGATCAATGCAATCAAAAATGCCCTGATCAGGAACGGCATTTACCAGAAACTCGATATTTACGAAGCCCCCCTTGCCACGGACAGGGAGCTGCAGCGCGTACACAGCAGCGCCTATATCCAGAAAATACGCACCCTGTCACCCAGAGCAGGCCTGGTAAGGCTGGATGCGGACACCGCAATGGGGCCGATGAGCCTGTCGGCGGCGGCCCACGCAAGCGGCGCCGTCATCTTTGCGACCGACCTGGTCATGCGCAATATGGCGGACAATGCCTTTTGCTGCACCAGGCCGCCCGGACACCATGCCGGCCGCGCCAACAGCGCCGGATTCTGCATCTTCAACCATGTGGCAGCGGGGGTGGCGCATGCATTTGAAAAATACGGCATCAGGCGTGCCGCGATCATTGATTTTGACGTACATCACGGCGACGGTACGGAAGATATCTTCAGGAACGACCCGCGCGTCATGCTGTGCTCAACCTTTCAGCACCCGTTTTACCCGCATCGCGGCGCAGAAACGCGCAGCGACAGGATGCTGAATATCCCGCTGCCGGCAAAGTCAGGTCGCAGAGAATTCCAGCAGGCCTTTGAGCAGGAATTCCTGCCCGCTTTGGATCAGTTCAAGCCGGAAATCATTTACGTTTCAGCCGGCTTTGACGCACATGCCGATGACCCGCTGGCGGATATGGGACTGACAGATGCCGACTATGGCTGGATGACGCAATTCATCAGGCAAGTTGCAGCGCGGCATGCGCAAGACCGGGTCATTTCATCACTGGAAGGCGGCTATAACCTCGGCACTCTGGGCGGTGCGGTTTGCAGCCATGTCGAGGCACTTCTAAGCTGATGCCGCTACTCATATTCACTCTATACAAAAAAGCCAGCCCACTCAGCGTATAATGCACATATTCCAATTTTAGTATCTGAAGCGACTGCACTCATGCAAATTACCACCCGTCTTGAGTTTGATTCCGGACACCGTATTCCCAACCATAAAAGCCAATGCAGAAACCTGCATGGGCACCGCTATGTGCTGGAAATCACACTATCCGGCGACATCATCAAGCAGGAAAACGCCTCTGAAAACGGCATGGTCATGGATTTTTCCGATGTGAAAGCGATTGCCAAAGAATCTGTAGTCAACGTCTGGGATCACGCATTCCTGGTATACAAAAATGATACGGAAGTGCTGAATTTCCTCAACTCCCTGCCGGATCACAAAACAGTGGTATTCCCTACCGTGCCTACCGCTGAAAATATGGCGCTAGAAGCATTCCGGATACTCAAGTCGAAATACCATGATACTTATGGCAACCACCTGAAACTGGAAAAAGTACGCCTGTACGAGACGCCGAACAGCTGGGCGGATGCACTGGGCTAAATTGACCAGGCCGAGGCAAACAGGCCTGGCAGGTACTGAAGCTGGCCGGTCGAACTCTTTACTGGCTCAAAGCTTCTAGCTCTGGTATCAAGGCGTTTCGCCAATCCGGCAATGTCACTGAAAAATCCCTGGCCAGCTTGCTGCAGTCCAGGCATGAATTTGCAGGCCGCACCGCAGGGGTCGGGTATTCCTGCGTGCTGATTGCATGAATATGATCCAGGCTGGCTTTCAATAACGGCAGACCGCGGGACACCTGAAGCCGGTTGTATTCTTCTACGATCGCCATGGCAAAACCGTGCCATGACGTCTGCCCGGCGTTCACCATATGATAAGTACCCGAAACATCACCCCGCCATTGATGCATGACGGCAGATAGCGCATCTGCAATACTGCGGCTGCTGGTAGGCGCCCCAACCTGATCAGCCACGATGCGTAGCGCATCCCGCTCTGCCGCCAGGCGCAGGATCGTTTTCAGGAAGTTCTTGCCGTAAGCACCATAAACCCATGAGGTGCGGAAAATAAGGTGCGGCAGACCGGTTGCCCTGATGGCATCTTCGCCCGTGAGTTTGCTTTTGCCGTATACGCTCAACGGCTGCGTCGGGTCTTCTTCAACATAAGCGCCAGCTTTACTGCCGGCATAGACATAATCCGTAGAAAAATGGATCAGCCTGGCACCTGCTCTTGCGGCTTCTTCAGCGAGAATTTGCGGCGCCGTCGCATTAATGGCATAAGCCAGTTCAGGTTCTGACTCGGCTTTATCAACCGCCGTATAAGCTGCGGGATTAACGATCAGGTCCGGCTTGATGGCCTGCACAACGCGACGGATTGCATCCTGGTCTGCCAAATCCAGCTGGCTGCGGTCAAGGCTGACAACGTCAGCCGATAAAGCTCCCTGGTTCAGCAGCGTCTGCTGCAAGGCATGGCCAACCTGCCCATTGACGCCGGTAAGTAGGATTTTTTTATACACGGTATTTACGCTTCAAAAACATCGGCTTCGGCAAGGCCTGTACCTGACTGATCTTTAACAGACAAAACCGGCTCACTAGCCAGCGGCCATTCAATACCGATCTCCGGCTCATTCCAGCGGATGCAGCGCTCATGCTGCGGTGCATAGTAGTCTGTCGTTTTATATAAGAACTCGGTGCTTTCTTTCAACACCAGGAAGCCGTGCGCAAACCCGGGCGGAACCCAGAGCTGACGCTTATTTTCGGCAGAAAGCACCACCCCAACCCATTTGCCGAAAGTGGCAGACTGGCGGCGCAGGTCAACCGCCACATCAAATACCTCGCCGGCCACTACCCGCACCAGCTTGCCTTGCGGCTGCTGGATCTGGTAATGCAGGCCGCGCAATACGTTCACGGCTGAGCGGGAGTGGTTATCCTGCACAAAATCAGTTTTCACCCCTGTCAGCGCCTCGAATTTCTGCTGATTGAAACTCTCGAAAAAGAAACCGCGTTCATCACCGTAAACCTGGGGTTCAATGATCAACACTTCCGGAATTGCTGTCTGGACAACTTGCATCAATACACCTGCTCACTTAATACCAGTTTCAGGTACTGGCCATAACCATTTTTAATATATTTATCCGCCAATGCATCCAAGGCATCGGCATCAATGTAATGCATGCGGTACGCAACCTCTTCCGGACATGCAATTTTGAGACCCTGCCGTTTCTCGATGGTCTGAATAAACATCGAGGCATCCAGCAGGGAGTCATGCGTACCGGTATCCAGCCAGGCGATACCACGCCCCATGACTTCAACCTGCAAATCCCCGGCTTGCAGGTAGATCCAGTTCACATCCGTGATTTCCAGCTCGCCGCGCGGTGAAGGTTTTAACTGTGCCGCAATATCGACTACCCGATTATCATAAAAATATAAACCGGTGACTGCGTACCTGGATTTTGGTACTTTAGGTTTTTCTTCCAGGCTCACAGCCTGACCCCGGCTATTGAACTCAACCACGCCATAGCGCTCAGGGTCGCTGACTGGATAGGCAAATACGGTCGCGCCCTGCGTCAGTCTGGCGGCCTGCTGCGTCATGACCGCCAGCTCATGGCCATAAAAGATATTGTCGCCCAGTACCAGCGCACAGCTATCCTGCCCGATGAAGTCTTTGCCGATAATGAATGCCTGCGCAAGGCCATCTGGCGAAGGCTGCACCGCATACTGGATGGACAGCCCCCATTGGCTGCCATCACCCAGCAACTGCTGAAACCTTGGCGTGTCTTCAGGGGTAGAAATCACCAGGATTTCACGGATGCCCGCCAGCATCAAAGTCGTCAGCGGGTAATAAATCATAGGTTTATCGTATACCGGCAGCAACTGCTTGGAAACCACCTGGGTTACCGGATGCAGGCGCGTGCCGGAACCGCCGGCCAGAATGATGCCTTTCACGCCATCTCCTCGCCACGCTCTGTATAGTGCGTCTGCACCCAGTTACGATACTCGCCGCTGGTGACGTTATTCACCCAGTCCTGATTCTGCAGGAACCAATCCACGGTTTTTTCAATGCCGGTTTCAAAAGTCTCCACAGGTTTCCAACCCAGTTCTCTGGATATTTTGGTGGCATCAATCGCATAGCGCTGGTCATGCCCCAGCCGGTCTTCGACAAACGTGATCTGTTCTGCATAAGAATGGCCATCTGCGCGTGGTTTTTTCCTGTCCAGCAACCTGCAAAGTGTGCGTACCACTTCGATATTCGGTTTTTCGTTCCAGCCACCTATGTTGTAAACCTCGCCTGCCTTGCCAGCCTCCAGCACGCGGCGGATCGCTGCACAGTGATCTTCGACATACAGCCAGTCGCGTATCTGCTGGCCGTTACCGTAAATCGGCAATGGCTTGCCGTTCAATGCGTTGTGAATGACCAATGGGATCAGCTTTTCCGGAAAATGGTGCGGCCCATAATTGTTGGAGCAATTAGTGGTCAATGTCGGCAAGCCATAGGTGTGGTGATAGGCGCGCACCAGATGGTCTGATGCCGCTTTGGAAGCGGAATACGGACTGTTGGGCGCATACTGCGTCGTCTCGGTGAACGCTGGGTCGTCTTTTGCCAAGGAGCCGTAGACTTCATCCGTTGACACATGCAGGAAACGGAAGGTTTTCTTGTGTTCCGTATCAAGCCCGTTCCAGTATCCACGCACGGCCTCAAGCAGGTGAAAGGTACCGACAACATTGGTCTGGATAAAATCTTGAGGGCCGTGAATCGAACGGTCCACATGGCTTTCTGCGGCAAAATTCACGACAGCGTATGGCTGGTGTTCCGCCAGAAGCTTATCGAGCAGATGACGGTCGCCGATGTCGCCATGCACAAATACATGGCGCGCATCACGGCCTAATGACACCAGGTTATCGAGGTTGCCGGCATAGGTCAGCTTATCGAGGTTGATGACATTTCCCAAGCCCTGTTTTACCCAGGCCAGCACAAAATTAGAGCCGATGAAACCGGCACCGCCAGTCACTAGTATTGTCTTGTTCATTTTCCGCTTTCTTAAACTTTAAAATACAGCAGGCATTCCATATCCGGCCATTCCTACCCCAAGTGCTCCCAACCTAGCCATTCCAGATACAGTTGCCCGATTTGGCAAGTGCCGCCAGGTATTCTTCATGAGCCGCCAGCTCATCCGCATTTGCAGGCTTAACCAGTAGAGGTGCATGACTGCCGGGCACAACATCCACATCTGCCTGCTCCGGCTTATCCAATGCCATCATCAGGCTTTCCTGGCCGCGTGTCATCGCCATATACACATCGGCCAGAAGTTCGGCATCCAGCAACGCACCGTGTAAAGTCCGTTTGGAGTTGTCAATACCGAAATGCCGGCACAATGCATCCAGGTTATTACGCTGCCCGGGTCGCATCTCTTTGGCAATCTTCAACGTATCGGTCACTTTTGCCGTAATTTCCTCTACGGTCTTCAAACCCAGCAAGCCAAATTCACTGTTCAGAAAACCCACGTCGAACGGTGCATTGTGCATAATCAGTTCAGAATCGGCAATAAATGCGATCAGGTCATCGGCAATGTCGGCAAAACGCGGTTTGTCCTGCAAGAATTCCAGGGATATTCCATGCACTTCCTGTGCTCCCTGATCGATCTCACGATCAGGATTCAGGTAAAAGTGAAAATGGTTCTTGGTCAGGCGGCGGTTAACGACCTCAACCGCCGCGACCTCGATCACACGGTGCCCCTGTGCCGGGTACAAGCCGGTAGTTTCAGTATCCAGAAAAATCTGCCTCATGAGGCCACCCCTCCTTGCATAAGCTGCTCCACCCCTTTGTTTGCGAGCATATCGGCGCGTTCGTTGCCGGCATTACCCGCATGCCCCTTGACCCACACCCACTCAACTGTATGCTGTTGTGCCAAACCATCCAGCAAACGCCACAGGTCGTCGTTCTTTACCGGCTTTTTGTCTGAGGTACGCCAGTTGCGCGCTTTCCAGCCGCTGATCCACTCGGTCATGCCCTTCTGCACATAAACCGAGTCGGTAAACACACGGGCATGACACGATCTTTTCAACGCTTCCAGTGCACGGATTACCGCAGTAAGCTCCATACGGTTATTGGTCGTATCCATCTCGCCCCCGAACAGCTCTTTTTCATGGCCGTCATAGTGTATCCATGCGCCCCAACCACCAGGGCCAGGGTTGCCTTTACAGGCGCCATCTGCATAAATCTCGACGGTACGCTGCCGGCTAGAATCTATTTTTGTCATGAATGATCTGGTCTCGCTATTTGTACTTTCTGAATGACCCGATTATAAGACATTCAGCCGCCAATTTAAGGCTTTGTCGTACAGATAAGCACACATCAGTGATCACCGCAGGTACTACTCAAAAAAAATGCACCTGGATACCAGATGCATTTCTGTCAATCACGCCAGTGAATATGAGCGCCTGGCCATCAACACTTATTTTTTATTTCTCAGGTTTGCAGCGATACGCATCCTGAGGGCATTGAGTTTAATGAAACCGCCCGCGTCCTTGTGGTCATACGCGCCTTTATCATCTTCAAAGGTAGCAATGTTAGGATCAAACAGCGAATTAGTTTTGCTGTCGCGCCCGCTGACGATGACATTGCCTTTATACAGTTTCACGCGCACCCAGCCATTCACTGAAGCCTGTGTATGGTCAATCAAGGCCTGCAAGGCCATGCGCTCAGGGCTCCACCAGTAACCGTTGTAGATCATACTTGCATAACGCGGCATCAAATCATCTTTGAGATGCGCCACTTCACGATCCAGTGTTATGGACTCAATGGCACGGTGCGCTTTCAGCATGATGGTGCCACCAGGGGTTTCATAGCAACCGCGTGATTTCATGCCCACGTAACGGTTCTCAACCAGGTCCAGACGACCGATGCCATGTTTGCCGCCAATCACATTCAGGTGTGCCAGCAGTTCGTGCGGTTTCATTGCCACGCCGTTCAGGCTGACCGGGTCACCGTTCACATATTCGATATCCAGGTACTCAGGGGCATCCGGCGCTTTCTCCGGGCTCACGCTCCAGCGCCACATTGATTCTTCAGCTTCTGCAGCCGGGTTTTCAAGATGGCGGCCTTCATAAGAAATATGCAGCAGATTGGCATCCATGCTGTATGGGCTGCCGCCTTGCTTGTGTTTCATATCCACCGGAATGCCATGTTTTTCTGCGTAAGCCATCAATTTTTCACGGCTTAGCAGATCCCACTCGCGCCATGGGGCGATGATCTGGATGTTCGGATTCAGCGCGTAAGCGCCCAGCTCGAAACGCACCTGGTCGTTGCCCTTGCCGGTCGCGCCGTGTGAGATGGCATCGGCATTGGTCTGGCGCGCCACTTCAATCAGGCGCTTTGCGATCAGCGGACGCGCGATAGAGGTGCCCAGCAGGTATTCACCTTCATACACTGTATTGGCACGGAACATCGGGAACACGAAGTCACGCACGAACTCTTCACGCACGTCATCAATGAAAATCTCTTTAACGCCGGCTGCCTGTGCTTTTGCACGTGCCGGCTCAAGCTCTTCACCCTGGCCCAGATCAGCGGTATAGGTCACCACCTCGCATTTATACTCATCCTGCAGCCATTTCAGGATCACTGAAGTATCCAGGCCGCCTGAGTAGGCTAAAACTACTTTATTAATTTTGCTCATAATTTCCTTTTTTATTAGCCACAGATGAACACAGATACAGAGGGATTAAGATCAAAATCAAAAACATTTTTCATCATGGTTCTATCTGTGTACATCAGTAGCTAAATTCAAACCTTTCCTAATAACAAATATTCCATCAATGCTTTTTGTGTATGCAAGCGATTCTCCGCTTCATCCCACACCACGCTTTGCTTACCATCAATGACGTCCGCAGAAACCTCTTCACCGCGATGTGCCGGCAGACAATGCATGAACAATGCATCTGCGGCGGCAACGCGCATCATGTCTGCATCCACCTGCCAATCGGCGAAGTCACGCATACGTTCTTCATTTTCCGCTTCAAAGCCCATGCTGGTCCACACATCGGTCGTGACCAGGTCGGCGCCTTTGGCTGCATCCATCGGATCTGCAAACACTTCAAAGTGATCAGTGCCATACAGATTTGCGCGCTCAGGTTCCACTTCGTAACCGGGAGGCGTTGATACATGCACGTTGAAATCCAGTACTTCAGCCGCCTGCAGCCAGGTGTTGCATACATTGTTGCTGTCGCCGATCCAGGCCACGGTTTTGCCCTTGATTGAACCGCGATGCTCAATGTAGGTAAAAATATCGGCCATGATCTGGCAAGGGTGATATTCATTGGTTAAGCCATTAATGACCGGAACGCGTGAGTTCGCGGCAAAACGCTCGATGATTTCCTGCTCAAAGGTACGGATCATCACAATGTCGCTCATGCGCGAAATCACCTGTGCCGCATCTTCCACCGGCTCACCGCGCCCCAGCTGTGAGTCACGGGTGTTGAGATAGATCGCTGAACCACCCAGCTGCTGCATGCCTGCTTCAAATGAAAGTCGCGTACGCGTGCTTGCCTTTTCAAAAATCATGACCAAGGTACGATCCTGTAAAGGCCAGTATTGCTGATAGGCCTTGAATTGATTTTTAATCCAGTGCGCACGCTGAAACACGTACTCAAACTCGTCACGATTTAAATCATTGAATTGCAGAAAATGTTTTATTGCCATAATGGTTTGGAAGCCAGAGTTTTATTGAAACGGGCTTCTTCAGTTAATTAACTCGTTTAAGATTGTTTATATTATTTATATTGTTCAAGTTCTTATTTTGCCAGAAAAGCCTTAACCAAAGCAGACAGGCGTTTCACCAGTTCTTTCGCCTCAGCTTCATTCATGACCAGTGGCGGTAGCAAGCGCACCACCTTGTCGGCGGTTACGTTAATCAGCAGCTTGTCAGCCAATGCCATCTTCACCAGGTCGCCGCATGGACGATCCAGCTCTATGCCTACCATCAGGCCCGCGTTACGTACAGTCACAACACCGGCTGTATCCTTGAATTCCGCCATAAAACCCTCGCAGATCAGATTGCCGATCCTGTCGGCATTCTCACGGATGCCTTCCTCTTCGATAATGTTCAGTGTGGCCAGGCCGGCAGCGGTTGCCAGAGGGTTGCCGCCAAAGGTTGATCCATGTTTACCGTAGGTAAACACATCGGCAGCTTTACCGCTGGCGACACATGCACCGATAGGCACGCCGGAACCCAGTCCTTTTGCCAGGCTCATGACATCAGGCTTGATGCCGGTATGCTGAAAGGCAAACCAGGTACCGGTACGGCCGATGCCGGTCTGCACTTCGTCCAGCATCAGCAGCCAGTCATGGGCATCACATATCTGGCGCAATGCCTCAAGGTACGCACTCGCCTCTTTGGGGATATTGATGCCGCCCTCACCCTGTACAGGTTCCACAAGGATCGCCACGATATTGGGATGATGCTCGGCGACATGTTTGACCGCATCCACATCATCATAAGGTACACGAATGAAACCGCCCACCAGCGGCTCAAAACCTGCCTGCACCTTGTAATTACCGGTCGCGGACAATGTTGCCAGCGTACGACCGTGGAACGATTGCTCCATCACGATAATTTCAGGGTTTTCAATGCCTTTGTTATGCCCGTAAAGACGCGCCAGCTTGATTGCGGCCTCATTCGCCTCACAGCCGGAATTGCAGAAAAACACCTTGTCCATACCTGCGATTTCACAGAGCTTATCCGCAAGGGCTGCCTGCTCGGCAACCTGGTAAATGTTGGAAACATGGATCAGTCTGGCAGCTTGCTCACTGATCGCTTTCACCAGCTTGGGATGGGCATGCCCTAAGCCATTGACGGCCACGCCGGCCAATGCATCCAGATATTTTTCACCTTTATCATCCCATAGCCACACCCCCTCACCTTTAGCAAAGGTAACCGGTTGACGCATATAGGTATTCATCAAATGATCAGACATTTTTTACTCGATACTCAATTATTTTTTGATAATGCTTACAAGACAGCCTTTAAACACAACACGGCAGAATGATTAAACAATCACGACTTATTAATGATTGAATTATTCTAATTGATGGTTATAATTTGAAGGGCATGGAAACTCTCGTGAGAGTAGCTTAAAACCTCAATCTTGGCAAGTTTTACAACAGGATCCAGCCTGATTATTATTGAATAATCACTTGATAAAAATAGCAATTTAGGCAAAAATCGCGATCCTCGTAATTTTAACTGCCAATCATTTTATTTATGGCATCTTTGAATTTGATCCCCCAACAAGATACGCAAACACAACTGCCGGTAGCCTGGTATGTTGATGCAGATATTTATGCACTTGAGCAACAGCATATGTTTGCCCAAGCCCCTCATTACCTTGGTCACGAACTGATGGTACCCAAAGAGGGTGACTACCGCGTGCTTGACTGGTCTGGCGAAGCGAAAGCCCTGGTGCACGGGCAGGATGGCATTAACGTGATCAGCAATATCTGCCGCCATCGCCAGGCTGTCATGCTTAAGGGCCACGGACAAACTAAAAATATCGTATGTCCGCTGCATCGCTGGACGTATGACCTGCAAGGCAAGCTGCTGGGCGCTCCGCATTTTGAACAGAACCCATGCCTGCATCTTGATAAAAAACCGCTGCAGAACTGGCAAGGCCTGTTATTCGACAGCAAGCGCGATATCGCAAAAACACTGGCCGGCCTGGGCTGCAAACAGGACTTTGATTTTACCGGCTACATGCTGGATCGCGTTGCCGTGGAAGAATACAACTTCAACTGGAAAACCTTCATAGAAGTGTATCTTGAAGATTATCACGTAGGCCCGTTCCACCCCGGGCTTAACCAGTTTGTAGACTGCGAAGCGCTGAACTGGGAGTTCGGTGCTGATTACAGCGTGCAGACTGTCGGCTTCAAACAGTCACTCACCCGTGCCGGTTCACCCGTCTACCAGCAATGGCAGGAACAGGTGGCAAGATACCAGAATGGAAAACTGCCAAAATATGGCGCAATCTGGATGGTGTATTACCCATTCCTGATGATTGAGTGGTACCCGAACGTGCTGGTAGTGACTCACATTATTCCGCGCGGTGTTGACGCCTGCGCCAACGTGGTTGAATTCTATTACCCGGAAGACATTACCCTGTTCGAACGCGAATACGTCGCGGCACAGCAGGCAGCCTATAATGAAACAGCCGTAGAAGACAACGACATCTGCCAGCGCATGCATGACGGCCGCCGTGCCCTGCATGCCCAGGGCATTGATGAACGCGGGCCTTACCAGCATCCGATGGAAACCGGTATGGAACACTTCCACAAATGGTACCGCACGCAGATGCAGCAGCACATTTGCCAGCGTTAACGCCTGCTGCCTGGCCATAGCCCCAGTGAGACCTTCCAGCTCCCAACGCTCTCAATCCAGGCTGCCCAACCTGGGCAGCCTGTGGATGCTGGTAGCGGCGCTCGGGTTTGCCATCATGGGCGCACTCGTGAAAATCGGCGCGCAGAAATTCAGTGCGGCCGAACTGGTGTTTTACCGCTCCCTGTTCGGATTGGTCAGCATCTGGCTATTCATCCTTATGCAGAAACTGCCGCTGGCAACGCCGTACCTGGGCAAACACATGACACGCGCATTGATGGGCTTTGCCGCACTGGTACTGTTTTTTTACGCAATCGCACACTTGCCGCTGGCAACAGCCATTACACTTAACTACACATCGCCGCTATTTCTAGCCGTACTCATGCCGCTTTTCCTGCATGAAAAACCCAGGAAAATCCTGCTGATGGCACTGGCAATCGGTTTCATCGGCGTCAGCTTGCTGCTGAAACCCACCATTGACCAGGATAGCTGGTTCGCCGGGCTGATGGGACTACTCTCCGGCGTCGGCGCAGCGTTAGCTTATGTACATGTGAAACAGCTGGGGCAAGTCAATGAACCGGACTGGCGCACCGTGTTTTACTTCACGCTGGTTTCCACCATAGGCGCCGGCTTATGGATGCTGTTCGATTCTTTCCAGAAAATCACCTGGCAAGACCTGCTGATCCTGTGCGGGCTGGGGCTATCGGCCACGATTGCGCAACTGGCGATGACACGCGCATACCGCACCGGCGACACACTGGTCGTTGCAAGCCTGGCCTATGTGACCATTCTGTTAGCCAGCCTGCTGGGAATATTCCTGTGGGGTGAACACCTGAGCGCTGATGCCTGGCTCGCAATCGGCCTGATCATCCTGAGCGGCATGATCAGTATCCGCAGTGCCCAGCCGGCACAGGAAGACCGCCAGTAACCATCAGGAAAAAACCATGATGCGGCTCAATGACTTACTGCACATTAGCGCTGGACAATTATTTTATTCGGCAGTAACCTAACCCTCCCGCGTTAACAACGCCCTGCCCTTAAAATGAAGCTGGATCCCGGCACAATAAAACTGACATCATGAAACTGGCGCGACTCAACCACTGGCCGAAACGCCTGCTGTTACCGGCATTTGCAGTATTACTGCTCACGGGCTGCTTTGGCGGTACGGTTGCGCAGCAGCTGGCGCGCTCCATATTCATGCACGGCGCCGACAAGGCGACCGCGGCAGCCATTGATGCGCACGAACGCCAGGAAAAACTTGCCGCCCAGCATATGGTGCTTGAAAGCAAAGAATTGGACACATACCAGATCGCATTTTTACGCTCGGGTTTTAACGTGATCCAACCTCAGGTAGAAACGCTGCCGCAGGCTGCTGAACAAGCGGAGCCGGCAGTGCAGGAGTTGCAGGCAAGCAAACTGGTAAGCGTAGAAGTATGGAGCCTGCTGATCGGCGACGAAAAACAAAAGCTGCTTGAAAAAGCCAGCTTACAGGGTTCCCAGCTAATTCCTCCCAAAGAGGAATGGCCGACATGGCATGTCGCGATAGGCGGCGCAGACGAGATGAAAACCGGTAACCGGCAGGAATCCATCATATTCCTGATCCCGCCTGATTTAGGAAAAATGCACAGCGGTAACAGGGCACTGGTGGAACTGCCTCACAGCGGTGAATTAAGCATTGCCCGCTATGCGCTGAACTAGCGCCAGCCTTAGGCCGCACGGCCGCCTGCACACAAAATCCGGCTTGATTTTCGGTTTCACTTGATTGATGATTCCATATCATGATTGCCTACAGCAGGAAACATGACATCTATGACGCAAAGCAGGCTAACCCGATTAAAAAAGCTGATTCACGCAGAGCTTGATCATTTAACAAAAATAACGCCTAGCGACCGCCCATGGCAGATGCCGTTCACGGCCGCGCTGGCGATAGGTTTGCCACTGACAGTAGGTGCATACTTCAATCACCTCGATTACGGCCTGGTTTCCTCACTGGGCGGGCTGGTGTTCCTGTACCTGCCGAACACGCCCATGCATCACCGCATGGTCACAATCATGGCCTGCGCATTTGCAATCACCGCATGCTATGCCCTGGGTGTGATGAGCCACTTTTCATCGGTATTGATGGTGCCGGTGCTGACATTCATCTCTATCCTGATCACCATGCTGTGCCGGTTCTACATGCTGGGCATGCCCGGCAGCCTGTTCTTTATCATGGCTGCAGCCATCGGCGCTTATACGCCGTTGACTCCAATGCAGGTGCCGCTGATGGTAGGCCTGGTCAGCATGGGAGCCCTGCTGGCCTGCCTGCTCGCTTTCTTTTACAGCCTGTACCGCCTGCGCCTGCATGCGGCAAAAGCCGCACCGCCCCTGGCCGCCCCCACTTTTGACTTTGTCGTATTCGACTCCGTGATTATCGGCATATTTGTAGGCATTTCACTGCTGCTGGCACAATCACTGCACCTGGAAAAAGCCTACTGGGTACCGGTCAGCTGCCTGGCAGTGATCCAGGGAGTATCGGTGCGTGCGATCTGGAATAAACAGCTGCATCGCATTGTCGGCACCGGCATTGGCCTGCTTGTTTCCTGGGGGCTGCTGTCGCTGACCATGGACAAATGGATGATCTGCCTGACCGTCATGGTGCTGACTTTCATGATCGAGGTCATCGTGGTCAGGCACTATGCATTGGCCGCAATCTTCATCACACCGCTGACGATATTGCTGGCAGAAGCCGCCACCATGGCGCATGGCAGCGTGTCACTGCTGATCCAGGCCAGGTTCTTCGATACGGTGCTCGGCTGCCTGACCGGCCTCGCGGGCGGCATCTGCCTGCACAGCCCGGCTTTCAGAAGAATCGCAGGTGCCCAGATGAAACGTCTGGTACCCGCCAGTATCAGACGCCAAGATCAACATCGAGATTAAATGTTGGGATTACGCATCTGATATTAAAGGCGGCGCATGCGGAAATCAGGCATCCAGCAATCCGCTGCGCATTGCAATCAGCGCAATTTCAGCCGAATTATTGGCGTTCAGTTTCTGCTTGATATTGTATAAATGCGTCCCGACTGTACGCGGGCTCAGGAACAGCGTTTCGGCGATCTCGTTGGTGGTCTTGCCTTTTGCCAGCGCCATGAATACTTCAAATTCGCGCGGCGACAGCACATCGACAGGGTTCTGGTCACCGGAAAGCTGCTGAATCGCCATCTGCTGTGCAACGCTGGCTTCCAGGTACTTTTTGCCTGAAGCTACGGTACGAATAGCCTTGATCAGTTCTTCAGCCGCACTGCGCTTGGTTAAATAACCCATCGCCCCCGCATTTAAAACACGTTTAGGATGTACGGAATCCTCATGCGCAGACAATACCAGGATTTTCGCCGCATTATCCTTCGCGAGAATGCGCTCGATGGCTTCCAAGCCGCCAATGCCGGGCATCGTAATATCCATCACCACCACATCCGGTTTATGCTCCATATAGCGCTGGATCGCCATTTCACCGCTTTCCGCCTCTGCGATCACTTTCATATCGGCGTCAGACTCCAGCAGCATCTTGAACCCCATGCGCACCACGGCATGGTCATCCACTAGCATCACGTTAATCTGGCTCATTTTTACCTGCTCTTTTCTTTTTTGTTAACTCTAATGTGTTACCGGTTCGGTTGACTGTCCGGCACCGTGATATTGATCCTGGTGCCATGGTTAGGTGAAGCGATAATGTTAAAAGTTCCATTCAGTGCCTGCACGCGTTCTCGCATGCCCAGCAGGCCAAAGTGGGTCACCTGGTCCACCGCTTCCACATTCATGCCGACACCATCATCTTCTATGCTCAATTGCAACTCTCCCGTTTCTGATTTAGTCAGCCGGATGTCTATTTTGGTGGCCTGCGCATATTTGAATGCATTGTTCAGCGCTTCCTGCACGATCCGGTAGAGATTGATGCTCACGGTCTCACCCAGGCTCCGCAGGTTTCCGGACTCCAGGTTCTCAGACAGGTAAAGCTGGATCCTGATGTCAGGATGCTGTGCCTGGTAATTAGACACGGCATCTTTCAATGTCTCTGCCAAGCCAAGGTTATCGAGCGAGCCGGGACGCAGCTGGCGGACGATATTATGCATGCCGTCGTATATCTGGTTCGCCGCAGACACGATCACCTGTGCGCTTGATGCGATTTCGGGCATGCCGGCAGTTGTGCTGTTGGCTTTTGCCTTATTGGCAATGCCTACGGCAAAGGTTTTAATCGCCGTCACATATTGGCCAAGCTCATCATGCAGCTCACGCGCCAGGCTTCTGCGTTCTTCTTCGATATGCTTCTGGATCAGGAATGTCAGCTGGCGATTTTCTTCCAGCTCGCGCTCGGCTTTAAGCGAATCCGCCATGCGATTGAGGCTGTTACCGATGCGGTCGAACTCCGGCAGCGCAAGCCTGGGCAGGCGTGTACTCAGGTCACCCCGCTCAATACTGCTGATCGCAGCCAGAATCCGGTTGATCGGCCTGAGCGAATGACTGAGCAGCAGGTACACCATCATATTGATCAACAGGAAAAACGCCAGCCCGACCCATATCAGCTGGCGAAAACCGGACCAGGCCTCACGAATGGATCCGGCGGAACTGGAACTGATCACAAGCGTGCCGTAGCGTATCTTGCGCTCTACGATTTCCACCTTGGGCTGTACCAGTTTGATAAACCACTCGGGCGGGACTACATCGCTTTTGAAAGTGGATTCCGGCGAGCTGTAAATCTCGCGGCCGTAATAATCATAAAGCTCGATATGGCTGCTGCGCACATATCCCAGCGAGCCGAGGAAACTCTGCAGCACGATATGCGTAGGCCCCATTTCCGGGTTTAACGCCGAACTCACGATCACGGTATCGAGCAGCTGCACCGTCACGCGGCTGGCAGCCTCCACCCGTTCGCGGATCGATACGCGGGTATCATTGACCAGGATGGTGCCGACCACCAGTATAAAAGCCAGTGAAAGCAATGTGATCAGCAGATTTAAGCGAAAACGTAAACTCATAAGTTGAAATGAAATCTCGACATGTGTAGAGTTTAACAACTTTAACCAATAATCAATATAGTGTTATTCATGATATGAATCCGTCATTTATCCCAAACGCCGCAATCGCCATCCAGAACACCATCCTGCTGCACGAATCAGAACTCGAATCGCTAGACCGTGCAATCGGCGACGGTGACCACTATATCAACATGAAACGCGGGGCACAGGTGATTGCCGATCTGCAGCAGGAGCTGGCGACGCTGCCACCGGACGCCGCACTCAACAGGATCGGCATGAAACTATTGAGCACGGTTGGCGGTGCATCCGGCCCGCTGTTTGCGAGTTTCTTCATGGCGATGGCTAAAGTTATCAAAGAAAAAGGCGACACATCCACATCAACCGTTGCCGTTGCATTTGCCGCAGGCGTTGATTCAATCCGTCAGCGCGGCAAAGCCGATGCCGGTGAGAAAACCATGCTGGACGTGCTGATTCCGGTTGCCGCCCAATTTACCGCAATGGCAGCCCAGAACGCCAGCAGCGAAGAAATCTGCACAGCACTTGTGCTCACGGCCGAGCAAGGCATGCTTGCCACTAAAGACCTGATTGCCACCAAAGGCCGCGCCGCCGGCCTGGGTGAACGCGCCATCGGGCATATCGACCCGGGTGCCAAAAGCTGCCAGCTCATGATAGAAGCGGTTTGCAAGTTAATAAAATAAAAAGGCTCACCATGAAAAAATTCATCAACAAAACCGACGATATTCTGGCCGAAAGCCTGAGCGGCTTTGCCCTTGCCCACAGTGACCTGGTGAGCCTTAACCTGGAACCCAACTACCTCACCCGCAAGCAGAAAGCCTCTGGCAAAGTGGCGATTATTTCAGGGGGCGGCTCCGGACATGAGCCGCTGCACGCAGGCTACATCGGCGATGGCATGCTCGACGCAGCCTGCCCTGGCCATGTGTTCACCTCCCCCACCCCGGATCAGATGCTGGCCGCGGCAGAGGCGGTACACGCTGGCAAAGGCATTCTGTTTATCGTGAAAAACTATGCCGGTGATGTCATGAACTTTGAAATGGCAGCCGAAATGCTGCCATTTGAATCAGCTACCGTACTCACCAGCGACGACTGCGCCGTCATCAACAGCACTTACACCACAGGCCGCCGCGGCGTTGCCGGCACCGTGATCGTAGAGAAATGCGTTGGCAGCCTGGCTGAAACCGGCGCCGACCTGCAGGCCTGCAAAGCGCTGGGCGACAAAGTGAACAGCCGCACCGCCAGCATGGGTGTCGCCCTCACCAGTTGCACGGTACCGGCTGCCGGCCGCCCTACTTTCGATATTGACGACACGGAACTGGAAATGGGCGTAGGCATTCATGGCGAACCTGGCCGCAGGCGTGAGCCCATGCGCGAAGCCGATGCAATTGTAAACGATGTCGTGCATGCGATCCTGGAAGCGCTGAAACCCGCGGCAGGCAGCGAAGCACTGCTGCTGATCAACGGCTTTGGCGCCACGCCATTAATGGAGCTTTACCTGATCTACAACACGGCAGCCAGACTGTTCAGCGAACACGGCATCAAGATCACCCGCTCACTGGTCGGCAATTACACGACAGCGCTCGACATGGCAGGTGCCTCTATCACCCTGTGTCTGCTTGATGACGAAATCAAAAAGCACTGGGATAGCCCGGTGCATACCCCGGCATTAAGGTGGGGTGTTTAGGCCAAAATCTCCAAGCACCTTCCGGGTACGCAAATCAGTACTCAAGTTCCAATTACCGCTCGTTTTCTGAATCGTTATTTATGTCGCAAGAATGTGTAAAGTGCGGAGCCTGCTGCGCTTCTTTCCGGGTCTCCTTTTACTGGGGTGAAACCAGTGCGCATGACCAGGGCCTGGTACCTGTTGAATTAACCACCCCCATCAGCCCGCATCATGTCTGCATGAAAGGCACTGAACAGAGACTCGTGCATTGCGTAGCATTGACTGGCAAAGTGGGGCAAGAGGTGAGTTGCAGCATTTACGGGCAACGCTCCAGCACCTGCCGTGAGTTTGAAGCCGGCAGCGAAGATTGCATCAAGGCAAGGAACATCCACGGACTGCCCGAGTTAAGTCTTGGTTAAGGATTGCGGCTTCACCAAGCGATTGCAGGGAGAGCACAGCAAGGCGGGCATAGTAAGGTGAGCAAGCTGCCGACAGTCTCCGCCTGCCCTGCCGGCCTGCGCGCGGTCAGCCTGACGTAAAAACCTGCTCCCACAAGGCGATCACATCCTGTGCGTGGTGCATGGCTGCCGACGGCTCCATACTGATGCTGGCAGCGCCCTGCAATTTGAGCATGTGCTGGGTATGGCGATATTCACGGTAAGCGGCGGCTACGCGCTCTGCCAGGTCTGCATCAATAATACCAAGCGCACCCATCCGCCTTAGCAAACCGATGTTACCGATGTTGGCTGTAAGCTCCGCATGGCCTGGCGCGTGCAGCAAGACCAGATATTGCACCAGGAACTCGACATCAATAATACCGCCCACACCTTGTTTCAGGTCAAAAACGCCAGCTTGCAGATGCTGTGCATTCCGCATTTTTTCGCGCATCGACAGCACCTCGGCTTTCAACTGTTCACTGTCGCGCCGCTGCGTCATGACCTCGAAGCGGATGGCGTCAAACGCTTCGCCGATACCGCTATCGCCTGCAACAAAACGTGCACGCGTGATTGCCTGGTGTTCCCATACCCAGGCTTTATGCAGCTGGTATTCCCTGAATGCCGCCACACTGCTGACGAGCAGGCCGCTGTTGCCGTCAGGGCGTAGCTGTAAATCTGTTTCATACAGCAACCCGGCAGAGGTCAGGCTGTTGAACCAGTTGTTGATGCGCTGCGCGAAACGTGCGTACACCTCACCTGCATCCGCCGCTTCGTCATCGTACAGAAAGATAATATCAAGGTCGGATGCGTAGCCAAGCTCCTTGCCGCCCAACTTGCCGTAACCGATGACTGCAAATTTAGGCACATCAAGGTGTTTGCCGCGGACGTTAGGCCAGATCGTTTCCAGCGCCAGACCTAAAATCAGGCAGGCCAAGTCGCTCAGGTAATCGGATAAGGTCTCCAGCGCCAGTTCGCCGTTGATATCCTGCACCGCAAAGCGGAATACGTTGGCATGCTTGAAATGGCGCATGATATCCATCTGCCGCTCCACATCGCCATCGGCCTGGGCCAGCCTGTGTTTCAGTTCTTTGCGCATGCCGCTGAAATCAGGGGCGGCATATAAAGTACGCGTATCCAGCAACTCATCCAGCAGGATCGGATGCTGTGCCAAATAACCAGCCAGCCAGGGGCTGCTGCTGCACAGTTTCACCAGCAGTTGCAGCGCCTGTGTATGTTCTGCCAGCAACGCCAGGTAGCTGGCGCGGCGGCATATGCTTTCTATGAGGTCAATCACGCGCGTCAGGGTGACATCTGCATTTTTCATGCGGGCCGACTGTGCGATCACGTGCGGCATCACGGCATCAAACCGCTGGCGGCTAAGTTCCGGCAATTGCAGGTAGCGCGCGCTATGCTGCAATACTTCCAGATGCCGCAAAGTTTCCCCGGCGTCGCCAAACCCCATGTTTTCCAGCGCCGAGATGGCCGCCGGCTGGCTGGTGGTGCCGTTCCAGATGGATTTCTCCAATTCAAATGCGTCTTTGCCGGCGCCGGTTTCATTGAATGTCGCATCAAAATGCTGCTGCACCTGGCTGCGGTAAAGATTCAGCTGCACCAGCAGCGCCTGCCAGTCGGGAAAATCCATGGCCAGTGCAATACGTTCGCGCGCTTCATCGGTTTTAGGCAGCTCATGCGTCTGTGCATCTTCCACATACATCAGCCGGTGCTCAAGGTTACGCAGGAAATAATAAGCCTCAGTCAGTTCACTGCATGCCTGCTCGGACAATATGCCCATATTGCGCAGCAAGGCGAGCACAGACAGCGTGGGCTTGATCTGCAGGCTGACATCGCGGCCGCCCCGGGTCAGTTGAAACACCTGGGCAATGAACTCAATTTCACGGATACCGCCGCGTCCGAGCTTGATATTGTCATGCATGCCTTTGCTGTTCACGTCACGCTGAATCTGCACTTTCAGATCACGCATGCTGTCAAACGCGCCAAAGTCCAGATATTTGCGGAACACGAATGGCTTGAGCAATTTTGAAACCGCTTCACCGCCGGTCACTTCACGGCCTTTAATCCAGGCGTAGCGCTCCCACTCACGGCCATTATTCTGGTAATAACATTCCAGCGCGTACAGGTTGCTGACCAGCGCACCTTCGGAGCCAAACGGGCGCAAACGCATATCGACACGGAACACGAACCCATCCTCGGTCACTTCATCAATCGCGGCAATCAGCTTTTTAGCGAGGCGCGTGAAGTAATCCTGGTTGCTCATCGGTTTTTCCGACTGCGTCTCACCTTCGGATTCATACGCAAAAATCAGGTCTATATCAGACGAAACATTGAGCTCATAACCGCCCAGCTTGCCCATGCCGATCACGATCAGGTGCTGCGGCTCGCCTTCGGCGCTGACCGGCTGGCCGTATGTCTGCGACAGCCAGCTGCCGAGATAATGAATTGCCGTGTTGATCGCGCATTCCGCAAGCTGCGAGGTGGTCTGCATGACCTCATGCAGGTCTGCCAGTTTATTCAGGTCACGCACGATGATGCGAGCCATTACCTGCCTGCGTAACAACCTGAGTGCCCGTTTCAGGCCAGGCTCATCAAAAATATCCTGTGCCGCCAAATATTTTTGCATGTCTTCTATCTTATAGCTTTTATGCAAATTTTCTGACAGATCCTGCAGTAATGTCGCATCCGCTCCCAACATTCTTGCTAAAAACGGGCTGCAGGAAATTGCATGGGTGATATAAGCCTCATCATTAGATGGGATGCGGGTGTCAGAGAATGGATTATCGTGTGTTAGCATAGTTTTTTTCAGGTAATATTACGTACGTTACAAATATGTAACATGTTCAATGTGGTCAAATACCGGCAACATTTATTATAAGTGTGTAACAGCGATTTAAGGGGTTTTAAGCATGTCAATTGAATCAGTTCTTCATGAAAATCGGGTTTTTGAACCAAGCGCCGATTTTGTAAAATCCGCCAACGTTTCCGGCATGGCGGCATACAACGCATTGTGTGCCGAAGCCTCTGCCGACTATGAAGGATTCTGGGCCAGGCTGGCCCGTGAATTATTGATTTGGCACAAACCTTTCACAAAAACGCTTAATCAGGATAATGCGCCATTTTACAAATGGTTTGAAGATGGTGAGCTGAACGTTTCAGCCAACTGTCTGGATAAACACCTGAATACGATCCCAAACAAAGTCGCCATCATCTTTGAAGCTGACGACGGCAGCACCAGAAACGTCACTTATAAAGAGCTTTATCATCAGGTTTGCCAGTTTGCGAATGGCCTTAAAAAGCTCAATTTGAATGCAGGTGACCGTGTCATTATCTATTTACCGATGGGCATAGAAGCCGTGGTGGCCATGCAGGCCTGCGCGCGCATCGGTCTGATCCACTCCGTAGTCTTTGGCGGTTTTTCAGCGAAAAGCCTGAACGAACGCATTATCGATGCCGGCGCACGCGCCGTCATCACCTCTGATGGCCAGTTCCGCGGCGGCAAAACACTGCCGCTCAAAGCCGCTGTAGATGAAGGCATTGCCATGGGCGGCTGTGACAGCATTGAAAAAGTGGTCGTGCTGAAAAAAACCGGCCTGGAAATCGAATGGCAGGGCAACAACATCTGGTGGCATGACCTGATTGCTGGCGCGGCCGACACTTGCGAACCTGTCATGGTGAATGCTGAACACCCATTGTTCCTGCTCTACACTTCCGGTTCTACCGGAAAACCAAAAGGCGTACAGCATAGCTCTGCCGGTTACCTGCTGCATGCCATGAACACCATGCGCTGGACTTTCGATATCAAGGATAATGACGTATTCTGGTGTACTGCGGACGTGGGCTGGATTACCGGCCATAGTTATGTAGCCTATGGCCCGCTGGCGATGGGTGCAACACAGGTTGTATTCGAAGGCATCCCGACTT
This sequence comes from Methylotenera sp. G11, assembly GCF_000799735.1. NCBI lineage: Bacteria > Pseudomonadati > Pseudomonadota > Betaproteobacteria > Nitrosomonadales > Methylophilaceae > Methylotenera > Methylotenera sp. G11. Next base: position 823,059 of record NZ_JUHH01000001.1, read on the forward strand.
ACCCGAATGCCGGCCGCTTCTGGGAAATGATACAGAAGCACAAGGTATCCATTTTTTATACGGCGCCTACGGCAATCCGTTCACTGATCAAAGCTTCGGAAACCAACCCTGAAGTACATCCAAAAAATTATGACCTATCAAGCCTGCGCCTGCTGGGTTCAGTTGGCGAGCCGATCAACCCGGAAGCATGGATGTGGTATTTTGAGAACGTAGGCGGCAACCGCTGCCCGATTGCAGACACCTTCTGGCAGACCGAAACCGGCGGCCACGTGATTACCCCGCTGCCGGGCGTAACGCCATTGATCCCGGGATCATGCACGCTGCCCTTCCCCGGCATTGATATTGACGTTGTGGATGAAACAGGCAAAGACGTGCCCTGGGGCACCGGCGGCTTGCTGGTCATCAAAAAACCCTGGCCTTCCATGATACGCACCATCTATAACGACCCGGAGCGTTACAAGGCCAGCTACTATCCGGCAGACCTGGGCGGCAAGACTTACCTCGCCGGTGATGGTGCGGTACGCGATGCAGTAACCGGTAACTTCACGATCATGGGTCGCATTGATGATGTATTGAACGTATCCGGCCACCGCCTGGGCACCATGGAAATCGAATCGGCACTGGTCGCCAACCCGCTGGTGGCCGAAGCCGCCGTAGTGGGCAAACCGCATGACGTAAAAGGCGAATCCGTGGTGGCTTACGTGGTGCTTAAAGGCACCCGTCCGGAAGGTGATGCCGCCAAGAAAATCGTGGCCGAACTGCGCGACTGGGTAGGCCATGAAATCGGCCCGATTGCCAAGCCGGATGAAATCCGCTTCGGTGACAACCTGCCAAAAACCCGCTCCGGCAAGATCATGCGCAGGCTGTTACGCACTCTGGCAAAAGGCGAAGAAATCACATCCGACATCTCTACGCTGGATAACCCGGCGATTCTGGAGCAGCTGAAAGAAGTCGTGAAATAGAAGTGAACCATACGAACGATGACGACACCTCACAGCTGGTTTTTCTGGGCAATCATGTCGGCAGTTTTTGCGGCAATGACTGCCATATTTGCCAAAATCGGCATACAAGGTGTCAATTCTGACTTTGCCACGCTGATTCGCACTTTCATCATCAGCGTCATTCTCGTGTTTTTTGTATGGTTTACCGGAAAATGGAGCAACCCGTTCACCCTGCCTGCTAAAACATGGGTATTTCTCGGCTTATCGGCACTGGCGACAGGCGCATCATGGATATGCTATTTCCGTGCTTTGCAGGTCGGGGATGCTTCCAAGGTAGCTCCGGTCGACAAACTCAGTCTGGTGCTCGTTGCCGTTTTCGCATTTACATTTTTAGGCGAGCGCCCGTCACTGAGAGAGTGGGCCGGCATTGCAATGGTAGCAGCCGGCGTCATGCTACTGGCGATCAGGCGCTGATCATTGATTAGTCACAACAGGAAACCCGACAATTGAATAAAATTCTCATAGGCCTTTGCCTGCTAGCCATGGCACCAATCGCTTCCGCCAAACCGGCATTCACCGGCCAGGATCTCAGCGGCATCTACGACTGCACAGGCGATGACAGCCACGAAGGCAAATACAGCGGTACCGTCACCATGGAGCTTGTGCCCTCACAAAGCACCGGCCAATACGGCGCATATAAATTCAAACTCGAAGTCCCTGGCTACGGTGCCTACCTCGGCCAGGCTGCCGCCAATAGCACGCATGCCGCCATGCACTTCACCCTGGCCGACCAAAACACGAAAGACTATGGCACAGGCATCGCCAGCTTTAAAAAGAATAAAACCGGTAAATGGTCTTTCAGCAAGTACTACTATGAACCGGAGTTCAAAGGTGGTAATTACGGCACGGAGCAGTGCACACAGCGTTGATGTTTGTTGCTAAAAAACCAAAACAGCAGCATGCACATTGCATATTAAATTTCCCAATCCTGCTGCGGGTTTATAAATCCGCCTGCTGGTAAGCCATGCTTTATATTATTCTGCGTGACTGGGGTTGGATCGAGCTTAAGTAAATCTTCTTCGTGCAGATGCACTTTAGTTGCCCAATTTCTAAAAATTGAATATTCAAAATCTGGATTAAGCCCAGATGTTGAGTTTTGCAGCAGTTTTGCAGCTGCATAAACATGCGGATATTCACTTCTTTGCTCTTCGGTTAAATAACCAAAACTTGACTGATGGATATGCTGTGACGCTTCTTGATAGTCAGCTATGGCCGCGGTTGCTATCCCTGCAACTTGCGCAATTACTAATTTGGGCGCACCGCCTTTCGGTGCCTTGTGCATCTCATCAAGTCCAAGTTCCGTGATTGTGAACCCTGCTTCCTGCAATCTGAGTTTAAATGGCGCCGAATCTTTGATATCTGGATAAGTTTTAAGCACGTCCCTCACAAATTTCCCCGCATCCCCATTCGCCGCTGCAACACCTGCTTGAAAAACCTCCGCTTCTTCAGTTGCTGTCCTTATTGCCAATCCCTCATAAAACTTGATCTTTCTTTCATCGCCAGCAGTTTTAGCTCCCTCCAAACCAGTTGCTATCTGTTGCGCAGTTGCGTAATTGTTATGATATAAATCCTGTGTAAATTCATAATCTGATAATGGTGGCATATAAAATCTCCCGGTTCATATCTGTCAAAACATCACTATATTCATTAGCAAACAAGACCTATCGCCATACATAATAAATGGGAATTTTTCACACAAACAATGTACCACTCTTCTGATTGTGAATGCAAATAGAAATACTAAGAAAACCTAAGATTAATTGCGGTAAAATGCCACCTTTGTATTTTTAGCTATATCCATTCCTTATGTCCTTGCAAGAAGAAATCTCCAAGCGCCGCACCTTTGCCATCATTTCCCACCCGGATGCGGGTAAAACCACGCTGACCGAAAAGCTGCTGTGGTTCGGCGGTGCCATTCAGGTCGCCGGTGAGGTGCGTGGCCGTAAGGCAGCGCGCCATGCCACGTCTGACTGGATGGAGCTTGAGAAACAGCGCGGCATTTCCGTGACCTCATCCGTGATGCAGTTTCCCTATCGTGAACACATGATCAACCTGCTCGACACGCCGGGGCATGATGACTTCTCTGAAGACACCTATAGAACACTCACTGCGGTCGATTCCGCGGTGATGGTCATTGACTCGGTCAACGGCGTTGAGGCACAGACCATCAAGCTGCTGAACGTATGCCGCATGCGCGATACGCCCATCATCACCTTCATCAACAAGCTGGACCGCGAAAGCCGCGCGCCGATTGAACTGCTGGACGAGATTGAAACCACGCTGGGCATGGAATGCGCACCGATTACCTGGCCTATCGGCATGGGCAAGACCTTCCGTGGCGTTTATCATTTGTACAACGACGAGATTTCATTTTTTGACCCGCGCGCGGAAAAAGGCACATCAGAAGTGATCAAAGGCCTGGACAACCCGCGGCTGGACGAATTGCTTGGCCAGCAGGTGGAAGACCTGCGCCTGGACATTGAACTGGTGCGCGGTGCATCGCACACTTTTGACAAAGCGCGCTATTTGGGCGGCAAGCAGACACCGGTATTCTTCGGCTCTGCCATCAACAACTTCGGCGTGCAGTCGCTGCTGGATGCCGTAGTAGAACTATCGCCGCCGCCACAGGCACGCAACACGGCGAGCCGTTCGGTGGCAGCGGATGAAGGCAAATTTTCAGGCTTTGTATTCAAGATACAGGCCAACATGGACCCGAAACACCGCGACCGTATCGCATTTCTACGCGTCTGTTCCGGCCGCTTTGAACGCGGCATGAAAGTGAAGCAGGTCGCTTCCGGCAAGACCCTGAGCGTGAACAATGCCATTACCTTCATGGCGCAGGACCGCACCACCATGGATGAAGCCTATTCCGGCGATATTATCGGCATTCCCAATCACGGCACGGTAAAACTTGGCGACACCTTCACCGAAGGCGAAAACCTCAAATTCACCGGTATCCCTTCATTCGCGCCGGAGTTTTTCCGCCGTGCGCGCATCAAGAACCCGATGAAGATGAAGCAGCTGCAGATCGGCCTCAAACAACTGGCAGAAGAAGGCGCGGCGCAGCTGTTCCGTCCGCTGCTGTCCAACGACCTGATTCTAGGCGCTGTAGGTATGCTGCAGTTCGACGTAGTCGCACACCGACTGGAACATGAATACGGCGTGGACATGGTGTTTGAACCCTATGACTGCTACACCGCGCGCTGGCTGCATGGCAAAGATGCTGATTTAAAAGCCATCGCAGATAAATATGGCTTTAACGTGGCGCTGGATGGCGCCGATGATTATGTATACCTGGCGCCGAATCGCGTCAACCTGCAAATGGCGCAGGAGCGCTATCCGGATATTGAGTTCAAAGAGACCCGCGAAATTGCCTAGTTCTGTCATTCCGACGGATAGCTAAATATCATGCCGACTTGCCCCTGCGAAAGCGATAAACCTTACGGAAAATGCTGTGAGGTTTACCATCTAGGCACACCTGCCCCAACGGCTGAAGCGCTGATGCGTTCACGTTACAGTGCTTACGCACTCGCCGGGCAGAATCCGGCATTGATCGACTACCTGCTGCGAAGCTGGCACGAAGATACAAGACCGCAAAGCCTGGACCTGAGCGGTGAAAATGCAGCAAAATGGCTGGGCTTGCAGATCAAGCGCCACCAGGATATTGATGCAGAGAATGCAATCGTTGAATTTGTAGCCCGCTACAAGCCTGCCGGCAACCTGGGTGGAAAAGCTGAAAGGCTGCACGAAACCAGCCGCTTCAGACGCATTGATGGCCGCTGGTATTATGTAGATGGCAATTACAGCTAGCAATTCATAAAACCATCATCAATTCGCAACAAAACTTTCAGAAGAAATTCATATTCCCTCACTAACATTCATCCCATAACGCTCAGACCTCATTCAAAAGAATAATTGAGCCCACATGAGATGACCATCATGGTATATGAAAAATCTGCGCTTGGTTTTAATGAGTTCATTACAGACAAGCGCACACTAGGCGTACGTGAACGCCAGGTGCTGCTGCTGGTGAACGGCGTGCGTAAACTGGACGACCTGGAAAAATTCTTTAAAAAAGACCTGCTGCTGGATACGATTAAAAAGCTGGAATCTGAAGGCTATATTCAGCTGCCGATCGAGCAGCAGCAACTAAGAAACCAGCAGCAAGCAGAATACACGAACGCATTTCCCGTTACGCTTTCGTTTTTAGATACGCCGGGTACCGCACAACCGATATGTCCGGCGAAGCTGTCTGCAGTAAAAACGGTATTGATCGATGCGGCGGATGACTACCTAGGCATTATGGGCCGCGGCATCAAATCAAAGATTGAAGCCTGTGATAATGAAGATAAGCTGCGGCAGTGCATTTCAAGCTGGCATATGGCCATGCGTGAATCCAAGCTCGGGCGTGAATCCGCTAGCTTCCTGATGGAGCAGATTCACCAGATGCTGGAAAACAAAATAGCCAATCACGTTCCCAGCCACGATTCTGCCCACTAAAAACTACACCCTGGGCAACTGGATCAATACGCTCAAGCCTGCCGCCGGCTCATTGTGCGCGGCAATGGTGCCGCCATGCGCCTCAATGATCTGCTTTGCGATCGCCAGCCCTACGCCATGGCCATCCGCATGGCTGGTGTTCGTGCCCCTGAAAAACGGCTGAAATATCATCTCCAGCTCATCGGGCAGTACTCCGGCACCCTGATCGCTCACAACTATCGTCACGTAAGCATCGCTGCATGCGGTACGGATACTGACATGTGACTGCTCGGGCGTATATTTCACGGCGTTACGCACCACATTGTCGATAGCACGGTGCAGCAAATCCGGCTGTGCTGACAGCATGATCGGTTCCGCTGCATTTTCACGCTCCGGAGCATAGTCAATGATGATTTTTTTTGTTTCACCTTCAAACCGTGCATCTTCGGCCACGGTCAGCAGCAGCTCATTCAAATTGACCGGCTCTTTTGAAATATCCATCACGCCGGATTCCAGGCGCGACAGCGCCAGCAATTCGCCGACCAGATCATCCATCCGCTCCGATTCTCTTTCGATACGTGCCAGTGAAGTCGCCAGCTTGTCCGGCTGCTGGCGCGCCAGGCCAACGGCAATCTGCAAACGGGCCAGCGGCGAACGCAGCTCATGCGATACCTGATGCAGCAAACGTGTCTGGCTCTGCAGCAAGGCACCCAGCCGGCTTGCCATCAAGTCAAATGCATGGCCTAAATCGGCAAGTTCATCACGGCGCGACCCCATGGACTTGCCAACGCGCACATCCAGGTTGCCGGCGGCGGCACTGGCAAAAGCATTCCTGAGCTGCTGGATGGGTTTGGAAAAATACCAGGCCAGAATCGCTGCAAAAATAAAACTGGCAAATGCACCAGCCAGCAATGGCATCACAGGATAGGAATGCCTGCCATGAAAGCCAAACTGCCCGGCATGCGGCTTTGGCCGCGCCGTGCCGCTCACATGACGGTTGGCCGGCACAAACAATAAGTATTCGTGCCGGTCATTGGCCTTGATCTTTTGCAGCGCCATCCTGGGTGAAAAATGCCCATGCCTGCCTGCTGCCGGAACCTCGGTCGTCTGCCGATCAAAAAGCGCACGTGCATTGCTGATCACATCTGCTGGCAACTGGCGCCCCAGCAGGTCGCTCCCCTCTTCGCTAATTGCAAACACCTGCGGCATCGGCTGACGTGACCATCGAGTGATCAACGCATGCAGGCCTTCCACCCCGCCATACTGCAAGGTCGCAGCAGCCGCATCCACCAGCGACCTGGCAGGCGGGCTGGTTTCAATCTGGCTATTCAACCTATCCTGATTCTGGTTCGCGACCCAGATTGCAACCGCAGTCACCGCGGTTAATTGCGCGAGGAAGAAAAAAATGAAGAATTTCCAATAAAGCCTGCCCATGAATCGACCTATATCCCTGCCATTGAGGTTTAATTTTTCAGCAACTGGTAACCGGTGCGGAACACCGTCTGTATGCAGTGCCGCCCGTCCGGCAGCAAGCCCAATTTGTGACGTATGCTGCTCAGGTGCACATCGATGCTGCGGTCAAACCTGGCCAGCGGGCGACCCAATGCCGATTGGGACAGTTCCTGCTTGGTCACCACTTTCCCTGCATTTCTGGCCAACACTTCGAGCAGATTAAATTCCGTGCTGGTCAGGCTGAGCACCTGCCCATTCCAGCTGGCCTGCCGCAGCGCCGGCCTGACATTCAAGGCACCGACAATGATCTGCACATCTGCAGGATCAGCATCATCTGCCACAGACTCAGCCACCGGTTTTACGCGGCGCAAAATTGCCCGTATACGCGCCACGATCTCACGCGGGCTGCTGGGCTTGGGTACATAATCATCGGCACCCAGCTCCAGGCCGATGATACGGTCCGTGTTATCCCCTTTTGCCGTCAGCATGATCACCGGCACATTGCTGTGCTGACGTATCGCCTTCAGGGTTTCTATCCCGTTCAGCTTCGGCATCATCACATCCAGCACCACAATATCAACCGTTTGTCTGCAGGCTGATTCGGCGCCAGCTTCGCCATCATGCGCAAGCAGGACGTCAAATCCCTCCGTCTCAAGATACTCCTTGAGCAGCCCGGCCAGTTCTACATCATCATCAATCAACAATACCGTTTGCATAACGCACTTAACCCGGAAATTAACAAAAAGCTTTCAGCCGTATATGACCTCATCAAGTCATGTATGGCGTCATCATATAGAGCGCCAACATTTGCTACAACAAGCAGGCTTTACCTTTACCCGGTTTTACATGTGGTTAACTTAAATTAACAGCGCCGGAATGCACAATGGCATCGTCTTAAACAAGCGCGGATGTGAGGCGAAGACACATTGAACGACTCACAGACTTTTAGTTATTTTTATCAGGATAAAGGAATGTTATGAATACTACACATCCATTAAAGGCTCAATTGTCATTGAAAAGGATATTGGCGGCGTCGATCATTGCGATTTCACTGCCATTGGCCTTGACCGCTTACGCCGAGCATGGCGGCCAGGATGGCAAAGCCTGCAAAAGAGGAGACGCGAGACCGCATCATGGCATGGGTTTTGCAAAAGCCGGCGTACCGCCATACCTGCATGGAATAAAACTGACCAACGAACAGGAAGACCAGATTTTCACGCTGATGCATGCCCAGATGCCTGAGCTGCGCAAACAGCATAAGCAGCAGCATGAATTAATGCACGAGATTCGCACAACCGCACAGGCAGATAAATTCGATAGCGCAAAAATACAGCAGCTAGCGGATAAGGCAGCCAGCCTGGAAAAAGGCAAAGTACTGCTGTTTGCGCAGCAGGATGCAAAAATCTTTGCATTGCTGACTCCGGAACAGCGTAAAAAAGCCCGTGAATTCAAAGGCTTCAGGCATGACTTTGCAGATCGTGACGCGCAAGCCGATGATGGCGAAAACAAACGCCCCGCCGGTTTTAAACGATCCAGCCATGCACCGGCCTACCGTAGCATATAGCCATAGAATTTAGCCACAGCTACGGCCATGCGCAGCCCTGTACAACAGGGGCTGCGCATGTTCAATCAAGATTTTTCAGGATCAGGCGCTCTCGAACGCTTCGCAGAACTGGCTTAACAGCTGGCCAAAAATCGGTAATATTTCTTCAATATCGTGCGGGCTGTCATCATCGGTGCCTGCAATCACAAATGCAATCACCACCTTATCCAGGTTTTCCCTGAACTCTACCCAATGCTCGGCTTGCGCTTCCGCAATCAGCTGGAACTTGTTAAAGCCTGAATCGATGATTTCAATCAGCTCTGCATCCGGCAGGCCTGCAAACAAGGTCTTGGCAATCGTAATCTGTGCTGTTGAAAACTCGGGGTTGATATCCTCCTGTGCCAGCGGCGTCGTGAAGAAGGCATAACTCAGCAAGGCAAAAGCCTGGTATACGCTAAGCATGTCAAAGTTATCCGAACGCTCTTCCAAAGGTGAACGCTCTGCTGCCTGAATGGCTTTAAAGGTGACATAACAGCTCAGGTAATCCGCAGCATTCAGCGCATCATATTCATCCAGATTGGTGCTTGGTGTTTCGTCATCTCGTAATGTAGCCGCCAGGCTCAGGGCATGCATCAGTTTCAAGCGTTGTGAATAAGTGGTTTGCATAATCGATATTCCAATTCAAATTTTAAAATCTAAAACACTATTAAACCGCCGATAAACGCCGATGAACGCCGATGAAAACATAAACCTTAGATCTTGATTTAAGTGCTCTGCTGAGATTTATTGTCAGTAATCTTGCTTTTTAATATCGGCGTTCATCGGCGTTTATCGGCGGATAATAAAAATCATCAATCAATGACAGGCAAAGCTTCCAGCATTTCATGCAGTTCCAGCCAGCGCTCTTCAGCCGTTTCCAGTTTAGCGGCCAATTCTGCCTGCGTTTTCAACAACTGCTGCAGTTCTGTTTTATCGCTTGCGCTGTAAAGTTCGGTATCGTTCAGGCGGTCATCACAGGTTTTTTTATCAGCCTGCATTTTTGCCATATGACGTTCGATCTGCTCCAGCTCTTTCAGCAACGGGCGCCGCTCGGCGATCCGCGCCTGGCGCTCGGCCTTGTTCTGCGCCCTGTCATTTTTATTGGGCTTATCCGCCACCTGTAGTTGTGCGGCTTGCTTTTCCTTGAGGCGCTGCTCGTTCAACCACTGGCTGTAATCCTCAAGGTCGCCGTCAAACGCTTCCGCCTTGCCATCAGCCACCAGTATGAATTGATCACAGCTGGCGCGCAATAAGGCCCTGTCATGCGATACCAGTATCACGCCGCCTTCAAAATCCTGCAATGCCAGCGTCAAGGCATGCCGCATTTCCAGGTCAAGATGGTTGGTCGGCTCATCCAGCAACAGCAGGTTTGGCCTGGTCCAGATCAGTAACGCCAATGCCAGCCTTGATTTTTCACCGCCTGAAAAATGAGCACAGGGTGCCCGTGCCATATCGCCTTTGAAATCAAAACCACCCAGGTAATTCAGGTGTTCCTGCTCGCGTGTCAGCGGATCCAGCTTCATCATGTGCTGCAATGGAGACTCGTCAGGCCGCAGCTGTTCCAGCTGGTGCTGGGCAAAATAGCCGATGTTCAGGTCTTTGCCTTCCACACGTTTACCGGATATCGGTTCCAGTTCATGTGCCAGCAGCTTGATCAGCGTCGTCTTGCCGGCACCATTCTTGCCCAGCAGGCCGATACGCTCACCGGGCCTGACTGCCAGCTCGATATTGCTGATCAGCGGCTGATTGCCGTAACCGACACTCATGCCATCCAATACCAGCAGCGGATCAGGGGCGGCAAGCGGCGCCCTGAATTCAAAACCGAACTGTGAATCAACATGTGCGGCTGAGATCATTTCCATGCGCTCCAGCGCCTTGATGCGGCTTTGCGCCTGGCGTGCCTTGGTCGCCTGTACGCGGAAACGGTCGATATAACTTTGCAGGTGGGCGACCTTGCGCTGCTGCTTTTCAAACATGGCTTGCTGCAAGGCCAGCTTCTCTGCACGCTGGCGTTCAAAATCCGAATAACCACCACGGTATAAGGTCAGCGTCTGCTGCTCGATATGGGCGATATGGTTCACAATCGCATCCAGGAAATCGCGGTCATGCGAGATCAGGAACAAAGTGCCGCGATAGCTTTGCAGCCAGCTTTCCAGCCAGATGACGGCATCCAGGTCCAGATGGTTGGTAGGCTCATCCAGCAGCAATAGGTCGGAACGGCACATCAGTGCCCGCGCCAGGTTCAGACGCACACGCCAGCCGCCGGAAAACGTGGAAACCGGCTGCTGCAGAGCTGCCTGGCTGAAACCCAGCCCGCTTAACAGTTCTGCCGCGCGCGCTTTGGCGCTATAGCCATCCACATCCGCTAAACGATGGTGCAGCTCGGCAATCAGTTCACCCTGGTGATGCGCCTCGGCTTTGGCTAAAGCGGCCTCTATTTCACGCAACTCAACGTCGCCATCCAGCACAAATTCAATGGCCGGCATCGGCAATGCCGGGGTTTCCTGTGCAACATGTGCCACGACCCAGCTTGCCGGCATCTCGAAATCACCTTTTTCAGGGTGAAGCTCACCGCGCAGCATGGCAAAAAGCGATGACTTACCCGCACCGTTCGCCCCGGTAAGACCTACTTTATGGCCGGGATGCAGTTGCATGGATGCGCCCTCGATCAGGATTTTCGTACCGCGGGTCAATGTAAGTTGTTTAAATTGAATCAAGTCATTACGCTCTTAAAAATGGCAGGCTACATTCAAGTCAAGGCCAGGCGATTCTGGCCAAAGGCGCTATTCTAAATGATTCAGCCAGGAGTTCTCATAATTCTTTCATTTTCGCGACGCAGGATATGCCGCACATTTACCTGGTTTTACATAGTATTTACATCTGCAAGGCCTTGCAAAACATACCTGCTGACTGATATTGCAGTAAAATGCATGCTTAATAAATAATTCAAATATATTGATCAAACCAATGCTAAAGAAATCCGTACTCTGGCTATGCCGTTCAGCGCTATGGCTCACCGGGGTTATGCTCTCTATCATGCTGATTGCGGCATTGACCATACAATTCTGGGTCATGCCGAATATCGGGCGGTATAAACATGATATTGCCGCGTTTGCGAGCGATGCAGCCGGGCAGAAAGTCGCTATCGGCGACATCAAGGCGAGCTGGCGCGGCATCAATCCGCACCTGTCAATCAGCAATATCGATATTTTTGATACCGAAAACCGCCTGGCTCTACAGCTAAAGAATACCGAAGTTTCCTTGTCATGGCTAAGCATACCGATGCTTGAACCGCGGCTGAATGAGCTCGTGATTCATTCTCCGGAGCTCACTATCCGGCGTGTTGCATCCGGCGAAATCTTTGTTGCCGGCATCAGCATGAGCGGTGAATCAAAACCCGACCTGGCCAACTGGCTGTTGAGGCAAAATACCGTAGAAATCAACCAGGCCAGGATCATGTGGCTTGATGAAAAGCGCAGTGCCCCGATGCTAAGTCTCGGCAGTTTCAACTTGCAACTGCATAGCCCGCTATGGAGAGGCCTGGTGAAGAACCATAGTTTCACCATGAGTGCCATTCCTTCAGCAGGCACAAGAAACCCCATACTGGTTGACGGCAGTTTTTATGGTAACGACATCAGCAAAACCCGGGAATGGGATGGCTATATCAATCTGGTTTCAAAAAATACCGACCTGGCAGCCTTTAAAACCTGGGTGGATTATCCGGTGGACATACATTCCGGAGTTGGCTCCACCACTTTGAAAGTCAAATTCAGGAACCATGAACTGCAATCGGTCAGCAGCACTGTCGATATCAAAGATCTGCAGATACAGACCAGATCCGGCGTACTGCCGGTAAAACTGCGTAAACTCACCGGCAACCTTGAATGGCAGAACCTGAACAAGTTTCAGCTGATAGGCACCAATCCGGCCAAATCCGGCTATTCAGTCAATGTCAGCCAATTGTCTGCCAGTGCAGATAACGGCCTTAACCTTGAAGACCTCAAAGCCGACTACTCGGAAACAACCAGCGGCAAGCAAGCCTTCAACCTTGAACTCGCCACATTCAACCTGGCCGGCATGCACGAATACCTCGCGTTCCTGCCTTTGTCTGACGCGCTGCAGCAGCACATCACAGCAGCTGCGCCCAACGGCACGCTTAAAAACCTGGAACTGCACTGGGAAGCCCTGAACAACAAAACTACGGCCTACCGCGTCAACTCGGCGTTCGACCATCTCAACATCAATGCCCAGCAGCACATCCCTGGCTTCAGCAATTTATCAGGTGCCTTGAAAGCCAGCCATAAAGGCGGACAGCTACAGCTCGACTCCACCAACAGCAAGCTCGACCTGCAAGGCATCCTGCGCTGGCCTGTCCCGCTGGACAGCCTGAGCGGAGAAGTGTCCTGGCTCATCAAGGACAAAGCCACGCAAATCAATGTCAGCAGGCTGAATATCAATAACCAGCACTTATCCGGTACCGTCAATGCCAGCTACCTGATGGATGGCATTAAAGGCGGCAACCTGAACCTGAGCGCGCATTTTGATAAAGGCGATGCCAAATACGCACTTTATTATTACCCGATAATGCTCGGTGAAACCACACTGCAATGGCTGGATACGTCTATCCTGGCAGGCCGTGCTGAAGATATTGAACTTACGATCAAGGGCCGCCTGGCAGACTTCCCGTTTGTCGACAGCAAAAACCGCATGGACCCGAAACTGGGGCTATTCAGGGCTACCGCAAAACTGAGCGACGCCACCCTGGAATACGGCACCGACTGGCCTGTGATTAACCACCTGGGGCTGGACCTGCTGTTTGAAGGCAAGCGCATGGAGCTGAACGCCCATACCGGCAGCATACTTGGCAACAAGATCATTAAAAGCAAAACGACGATCGCCCAGCTTGATGCCGACTACCCTATCCTCAGCATCACTTCTGAAGTCACCGGCCCGGTCAGCGAAGGCATCAATTTTGTCAATAAAAGCCCGGTGCTGGAAGTCACGCAAGGCTTTACCGAAGACCTCAAAACCAGCGGCAGCGGCAAGCTGAGCCTGGGACTGATGATTCCCATGCAGAATCTTGAAGCCGCTAAATACAAAGGGCTCTACCAGATCATCAATGGCAGCATGGAAAACGCCAGCATACCTGCGCTCAGCCAGATCAACGGTGCGCTGGAGTTCACCGAAAACAGCCTTTCAGCCAAAAATGTCAAAGCCTATGCCTTTGGTTCCCCCGTGGCGTTCAACCTGAACACCGGCAAAGACAAATCCATACGCGTGGCAGCCAAAGGCCGCATGAGTGAGGATGGCCTGAAACAGTTCCTGAAAGAACAGAACGCTGAAAAAGTTTCAAGTTATATCAGCGGCAGCGCAGAATGGACCGGTAATATCCTGATCCAGAAGCCACGCGTCAACATCATCATACGTTCCGACCTGCTCGGGATCAGCTCCCAATTCCCGGCACCGCTGGATAAAACCGCTGACAGGCCGCTTAACCTGCTTATAGATAGCAGGCAGGACGCAAACACCGACCAGATCCGGCTGGCGCTTGGCAGCAAGGTCATGGCCAGGATCATACGCTCGGCCGATAACGGCAAACTTAAATTCCAGCGTGCCGACATCCGCTTCAACAGCGAATCATCGCCTGTTGCCGCCGATACCGAGACCGCCCAGGATACCCGGTTTGCCGGCATCTCATTAAACGGCAGCCTGGATTACCTCGATGCCGACGCATGGCGCTATGTCCTCAAAAACATCACCGACGGCAGCAAACAGGCAACGCCGTTTGCGTTCCAGCAAACCGCGCTGACGATCAATGCTCTGGACATTTTTGACCGCCGCATCAACAATCTGAAAATCCGCAACGTTCCCAATAAGGAAGGCCTGCATGTCAACGTGCAAAGCCGCGAGATCACCGGCGACCTGCAATGGATCAGCCAGAACAACGGCAAACTGATTGCACGCCTGAGCAACCTGTCGATTCCCGGCAATGCACCGGACAGGCTGACAGCGATCAAGGATTCCGGCAGCCCGCTGCCACAGCAGTTCATCAAGCTTGAACAGGACTATCCTGCACTGGACATCGTTGCGGATAATTTTGAATTCAATAAGAAAAATTTCGGCGCACTGGAACTGATCGCCTATCCGCAGAACGATAACTGGGATATCCAGAAAATCAAATTCAGCAGCCAGGACAGCGTCATCAGCGCCGAAGGTCAATGGAACAACTGGATCAGGAACCCGAACACGTTCCTGAACATCAGCTGGGATATCAAGGATTTAGGAAACACCCTGAAAAGGTTTGGCTATCCTGACACCGTGAAAGGCGGTGCCGGTGAGTTAAAAGGAAGATTGCACTGGCCGGGAAGCCCCTCACAGTTCAATACGACGCGCCTGAATGGTGACCTTGAGTTTGAAGTACATAATGGCCAGATTTTACAGGCTCAGCCTGGTGTCGGCCGCCTATTGGGCCTATTGAGCCTGCAAAGCCTGCCGCGCAGGCTGACTCTGGACTTCAGGGACCTGTTCAGCAATGGCTTTGCTTTTGACAAAATCAATGCAACGGTTAAAATCAACCAGGGGGTGATGCGTAGCGACAACTTCGTGATGACCGGGCCGGCTGCCGATGTGGAAATGAAAGGTGAAACTAATTTGCAGAAAGAAACCCAGCACCTTTTTGTCAAGGTACTGCCGCGCATCAGTGACAGTCTCTCGCTGGCTGCACTTGCCGGCGGGCCGCTGGCTGGCGCCGTGGCGTTTCTGGCGCAGAAAGTGCTGAAAGACCCGCTTAATAAAATCATTTCTACCGAATATGAAATTACGGGCACCTGGGATAATCCGCAAGAAGTTAAACCCGCAGAAAACAGCAACAGGCAGCAAGACAGCAGCCTAATCTCACCCAATAAATAACAGCAGACAAATGGATCAGATATGGCAATTACCTCACGCATAAAAACAACCAAAGCCAAACTCAGCAAACAGAACGCTAACGACATCATCAAAGTGGCTGCCATCCAGATGGCATCAGGCCCTTATGTCAGCGCAAACTTGAGCGAGGCAGAAAGGCTGATCGAGATTGCCGTCAACCAGGGCGCCAGGCTGGTGGCTTTACCCGAATACTTTGCCATCATGGGTCTGAAAGACACGGATAAGATCAAAGTACGCGAAGAAGAAGGACAAGGCCAGATTCAGGACTTTTTAAGCAAGACCGCTAAAAAACACAAGGTCTGGATCATCGGCGGCTCTGTTCCGCTTGCAACCAAAACAGCAGGAAAGGTACGCAACAGCTGCCTGGTTTATGACGACAAAGGCAAACAGGTTGCGCGCTATGACAAGATCCACCTGTTCGGGCTGGACCTGGGCAATGAACACTATCATGAAGAGCACACCATCGAACCGGGCGATGCTATCAAAGTGGTTGATACGCCGTTCGGTAAAATCGGCCTTTCAATCTGTTATGACCTGCGTTTTCCTGAACTTTACCGTGCCATGGGGGAAGTCAACATGATCGTCGTGCCGTCTGCATTCACCGACACTACCGGAAAGGCACACTGGGAATCACTGGTACGCGCACGTGCTATTGAAAACTTGTGCTACGTCATTGCCCCGGCACAAGGCGGCTACCATATTTCAGGCCGGGAAACACATGGCAACAGCATGATTGTAGACCCATGGGGTGTGGTATTGGACAGGCTGCCGCGCGGCTCCGGGGTTGTCATGGCAACGATCAATCCCAAATACCAGGAAAGCCTCAGAAAAAGCTTACCGGCATTGCAACATCGCACCATTCAAGTGGTCAACGCTAAATAATCATTATTTTATTGAATTGAAGCAAAGTCATGAAATCAGACGCAATCCCCGGCAGTTCCAGCCTCCTCAAAGGTTCTCATTTCGATGAGGCTACGCAAGCCCTGCTCGCGCCAGCAAGCCTGGATATTGCAAAACTGCAAAATGTGCTTGGCGACATGATGTCGCACCAGATCGACTATGCAGACCTTTATTTTCAATACAGCCGCAGCGAAAGCTGGGGGCTGGAAGAAGGCCAGGTAAAATCCGGCAACTTCTCGATTGACCAGGGGGTTGGTGTGCGCGCCGTGAGCGGTGAGAAAACCGCCTTTGCCTATTCAGATGATATAAGCCTGGAAGCATTGCAGAAAGCCGCAATCGCAACCAAGTCGATTGCCGCCGTCGGTAGCGAACAGACTGCCAACGGCATTATCACAACACAGGCGACACAGCTTTACCTGCCCCATGACCCGATCGCTTCGCTGTCGGCTGAAGCAAAAGTAAAGCTGCTGGAACACCTGGAATCCATCGCCAGAAAACTCGACCCGCGCATCACCCAAGTCACGGCCTCAATCGCAGGGGAATACGAAGTCGTGATGGTGGCGCGCCATGACGGGGTGATGGCTGCCGATGTGCGCCCACTGGTGCGTGTGGGCATTAATGTCATTGCCGAGAGCAACGGCCGCCGGGAGCAAGGCTCGGCAGGTGGCGGCGGCCGCTTTGATTACAGTTACTTTACCGACGAAGTGCTGCACGATTACGCACGCAAAGCCGTACACCAGGCACTTGTGAATCTGGATGCGCGCCCTGCCCCGGCAGGCAGCATGACGGTAGTACTGGGTGCCGGCTGGCCGGGTATCTTGCTGCACGAAGCCATCGGCCATGGCCTGGAAGGCGACTTCAACCGCAAAGGCAGCTCGGCATTCAGCAATATGATAGGCCAGCAGGTCGCCGCCAAAGGCATCACCATTGTCGATGACGGCACCATTGCCGACCGTCGCGGCTCACTGAGTGTGGACGATGAAGGCAACCCAACCAGCAAAACCGTGCTGATCGAAGACGGTATCCTGCGCGGCTATATTCAGGACACGCTCAATGCGCGCCTGATGAACATGCCGCTTACCGGCAACGCACGTCGCGAGAGCTATGCCCATATCCCCATGCCGCGCATGACCAACACCTATATGCTCAACGGCACCACTCCGCCGGAGGAGATTATTAAATCTGTCAAAAAAGGCCTGTATGCTGCCAATTTTGGCGGCGGCCAGGTTGACATCACCAGCGGTAAATTCGTATTCAGCGCAGCCGAAGCCTATATGATTGAAGACGGTAAAATCACTTACCCGGTCAAGGGCGCTACACTGATAGGCAACGGGCCGGAAGTGCTGAAGCGTGTTTCCATGATAGGCAACGACATGTCGCTGGATAGCGGCGTAGGCACTTGCGGCAAGGAAGGGCAAAGTGTGCCGGTAGGCGTTGGACAGCCTACACTCCGGATCGATGGACTGACTGTGGGCGGCACGGGCACATAGAAATGCACAATCAAGGTTTAGTAGTAATTCAATGGCGTAGTAAGTAAAACTTTGAAAGGAAATAAAATGGCTGAAGAAAAGAAAGCAGTTAAACCTAAAAAAGCAACTACCGCTAAAGCTGAGGCAAAACCCAAAGCCGCCGCTAAACCAAAAACCTCAGTAAAAAAAGATGCCCCGGTAAAAAAAGCCGCAGCCAAACCTGCCGCAAGAAAAACCAAAGCCAGCCCTGTAAACGCTGAATTACGTTACAGAATGATAGAAGTCGCCGCCTATTACCTGGCGGAAAAAGATGGCTTTGCCGGCAGCCCGGTGGAATACTGGATCGCAGCGGAATTACAGTTCAATAAGTAACAACCTGTACGGCGTATTGCGTTTACACGGATACGCCCTACGTTGTACATCAAAGTCAGTCTAACTACCTGAACCGTGTATGTTTAATCGCATGCACGGCAGAAAACTTTTTAAGTTTTAACGCCCCACAACCGTTATAATCTTGCCCTCAAGAATCGCTTCAAACTCTCATTTATGACGCAGACTACCCTGCCAATTCCTAAACCGGGTCAGGCAACACGCTTTAGTATCAACGCTACAGGTGAGGACAGCTTCGCGCTTGCAAACCTCGCGGCGGAATTAAAACAAAAAAGGCATGCGCACCCGCTGGTGATCATCTCTGCAAGTGCATTCGATGCGCAGCGGCTGCTGGAAGAAATCCCCTACTTTGCACCTGAACTGAACGTGCATCTGCTGCCGGACTGGGAAACGCTACCCTATGACCAGTTCTCGCCGCACCCGGATCTGATTTCCGAGCGCCTGACTACGCTTTACCACATCACGCAGAACGCTTGTGACGTGATTATTGTGCCGCTGGCTACGGCGCTAATCCGGCTGAGCCCCAAAGCCTACCTGAGCGCCAATACCTTTATGCTCAAAAAAGGCCAGAAACTTGATCTGGAAGCCTTGCGCAAACAATGTGCAGAAGCTGGCTACCACCATGTCACGCAGGTTGTGGCGCACGGTGAATTCAGTGTGCGCGGCGGCCTCGTCGACCTGTTCCCCATGGGTTCTGCGCTGCCTTACCGCCTTGACCTGTTTGATGACGAGATTGAAACCATCCGCACCTTTGATGTGGATACGCAGCGCAGCCTGTACCCGGTGCCGGAAATCCGGCTACTGCCGGCACGCGAGTTTCCACTGGATGAAGCCGGTATTGCCATGTTCAGAAGCCAGTTCCGCGAGACTTTTGAAGGCGATCCGCAGCGCGCCAAAATCTACAAAGATGTCAGCAAGGGAATCGCATCAGGCGGCATTGAATGGTACCTGCCGCTCTTTTTTGAACAGACTGCCACCCTGCTGGATTATTTACCAAGCGACAGCCTGCTGTGCCTGCATGGCGACCTTGACCAAAGCGCACAGCAGTTCTGGCGTGAAGCACAGTCGCGCTATCGCACGCTGGCACATGACGCAGAACGCCCCCTGCTGACGCCGGAAACACTGCTGATCAAGACCGAAGATTTTTTCGCCTCCACCCATACATTTCCGAGACTGGCGCTGACCATCGAAAAAGCCTGCAATGGTTTGCCGTCATTAGACATCGAGCGCCGTGCCGAGCAGCCGCTGCACAAGCTGAAAGATTTCATCAGTCAGTTCAAAGGCCATATGCTCATTGTTGCCGAGAGCCTGGGCCGTCGTGAGACCATGGCGCAGCTGTTTGCGGAGCATGGGCTTGAAGTTGCGGTCTGTGAAACCTGGCAGGATTTTCTTGGCAACAAAGCTAAGGTGATGCTCGGGGTTTCCCCCTTACATGCTGGCTTCGTATTAACACCTTCCCCCTCGCAGGGGGAAGGTGGGGATGGGGGTAAACGTAATAAAGAATTAACTGGAATTACCCCCACCCCAACCCTCCCCCTTAAAGTGGGAGGGAGTGATATTGCTATACCCGCAGGGGGCATGTCCGTACAATTGGCAGCTAAAGCAGCTCAATCGTACGCCATCATCACAGAAGCAGAACTGTATGCCGCCACCGTCCGCCAGCAGCGCCGCCGCGAAAAAGAAAAAGCGCGCAGCACCGAGGGTATGCTTAAAGATTTGTCCGAACTGCGCCTGGGTGACCCGGTAGTGCATGAACAGCACGGCGTAGGCCGCTATAAAGGTTTGGTGAATCTGGATTTTGGCGAAGGCGAAACCGAATTCCTGCTGCTGGAATATTATGGTGACGACAAGCTTTACGTGCCCGTTTCGCAGTTGTTCCTGATTTCGCGTTATTCCGGCGGCCCGCCGGAATCAGCGCCGTTACATCGATTAGGTAGCGGCAACTGGGAAAAAGCCAAGAAAAAGGCGTTGAAGCAGATTCGCGACACAGCTGCTGAATTACTCAACTTATATGCACAGCGCGCTGCGCGCCGTGGCCATGCCTTTACCTTGAGCCTGCACGATTACGAGGCGTTCTGCGAGGGCTTCCCGTTTGAAGAGACACCGGACCAGCTGGAAGCGATTGAGAACGTCATCAAGGACATGCAATCCGGCAGGCCGATGGACAGGCTGGTGTGCGGTGATGTGGGCTTTGGCAAAACCGAGGTCGCCCTGCGCGCTGCCTTTGTGGCGGTGATGGGCGGCAGGCAGGTGGCTGTGCTGGTGCCGACAACGCTGCTGGCAGAACAGCATTTCAACAATTTCAGCGACCGTTTCGCCGAATGGCCGATCAAGGTCGCTGAGATCTCGCGCTTCCGTACCGCCAAGGAACAAGCCGCCGCGCTGCAAGGCCTGGAAAACGGCGATATCGATATCATTATCGGCACCCATCGCTTGATTCAGAAAGATGTGAAGTTCAAGAACCTTGGACTGGTGATCCTGGATGAAGAACATCGCTTTGGCGTGCGCCAGAAAGAGCAGCTTAAAGCCCTGCGTGCGGAAGTCGATGTACTGACGCTGACGGCTACGCCGATTCCGCGCACGCTGAGCATGGCAATGGAAGGCCTGCGTGAATTCAGCGTGATTACCACACCGCCGCAGAAACGCCTGAGCATCAAGACTTTCCACACCGAGTATTCCGAAGGCATCATCCGCGAGGCGGTGATGCGCGAATTCAAGCGTGGCGGCCAGGTGTATTTCCTGCACAACGAAGTGGATACCATACACTCCATGCGCGAAAAACTGGAACGTATCCTGCCGGATGCGCGCATTGCGGTGGCGCATGGCCAGCTGCGCGAGCGCGAGCTGGAACACGTGATGCGTGATTTTTACCACCAGCGTTTCAACCTGCTGCTATGCACTACGATTATTGAAACCGGTATCGATGTACCGACCGCAAACACCATCATCATGAACAAGGCTGATATGTTCGGCCTGGCGCAGATGCACCAGCTGCGCGGCCGTGTCGGCCGTTCGCACCACCAGGCCTACGCTTACCTGCTGACTGACCCGGACCGCAAGATCACTCCGCAGGCGCAGAAGCGGCTGGATGCGATCCAGCTCATGGAAGACCTGGGCGCGGGGTTCCATCTGGCCATGCATGACCTGGAAATCCGCGGTGCCGGCGAACTGCTGGGCGACAGCCAGAGCGGTGAAATGCAGGAAATCGGGTTTCACCTGTATTCAGACATGCTGAATCACGCCGTAAAACAGCTTAAGGCCGGCAAAGAGCCGGACCTGAACGCACCATTGGGCGTGACGACGGAAATCAACCTGCACACGCCTGCCCTGCTCACCAACG
The DNA here is from genome assembly GCF_000799735.1 of Methylotenera sp. G11. NCBI lineage: Bacteria > Pseudomonadati > Pseudomonadota > Betaproteobacteria > Nitrosomonadales > Methylophilaceae > Methylotenera > Methylotenera sp. G11. Next base: position 844,599 of record NZ_JUHH01000001.1, read on the forward strand.
CCTATTGCCCGGATGTACACGAGCGGCTGGTCATCTATAAACGCCTGGCCAACTGTAACGATGATGACGAGCTGGATAACCTGCAGGAAGAACTGATAGACCGCTTCGGTTTATTGCCGGAGCAAGGGGAAGCGCTCATGGCCTGTCACCGCTTGCGTATTGCAGCAAAAAACATAGGCGTCATCAAGATTGACGCCAGCGCAGATTCGATTCAGCTGCAATTCAACCCCAAGGCTGATATCGACCCGTTGAAACTCATCAACCTGCTGCAACGCGACAGAAGATGCCGCATGAACGGCCCGGATAAATTGCGGGTTTCAGTAGGTTTTGAGGCCATCAGCCTGCGTACGGACTTTGTAAAATCCCTGCTGAAAGAGTTTGTTTAAGGGCATTCGCTACCGCCTGCAGTGCGTTATGCCTTTCATCAACACACTGCAAGCAGCGATCCGCGGCGGCTGGATTTCATATTGCCAAGACAGCAGCCAGATCAAAGCCGGCCGCATCAGCCTCGATAAGGTTTCCACGTACCATCCGTGGCCAGGCAGGCACGCTCGCTCCTGGTATCGTTAATGCCGTCGCCACGCATGTTGAGTTTGTAGTTACGGCATTTCTGACCGTTGGCACTAAAACCGCTCAGCGGGGTCACCGTATAATTCAGGCGGTTATCCGGGTTAACCCAGGTAACCGGCCTGTTTTGCGCACCAAGCTCCAAAGTATGACCCAGGCAGCCGCGATCTGCATTATCAAGGTCACGCCCGATTTTATTACCGACCACAGCACCGATCACGGTCCCCAGGATAATCGCCACGGCTCTGCCATCGCCTTTGCCAACCGTTGAACCGATTGCGCCGCCGACGATGCCGCCTAATGCGGTACCCACCGCTTCACGGTTGCAGCGGCCACTGGAAATACCGTAGTCATCAGACCATTGCCGACCGGCATATCCGGTGTAGTAAGGATCATTCTTTTTGCGCCAGCCATGGGCAGGAGCCCACGGCGGCGGGTCGGCATACACGGCGGGCGCCATTGGAAAAAGCATCGTAAACAGGCTGCAGCTGATCAATAGTTTTTTATAGTGCATGGCTTTTATTCTCCTGATAAATGATTCAGTGAAATTGCATATTGCAGGTAAACACATAAAAACGCTAATTCAATTCATCATCTTTCCAATATTTGGTACCTTTGACCGAGGCTTGCAGCACTAAGCCGCTTTTAGTGATCTGGTAGATGACAATATGGTCGATCAGGGCCTCACCGCCTACGGCCGAACCCTGGTCAGATGCCTTGGCCGCTGCATCCGCATGCCCGCCGAATTCCCAGCCGCTTTCAATGAATCTGTCGATGGTAGAATGGTTCTTGAAAATAAAGACTGCACGGAAATCCTTTACGCCGAGCCCCAGGCCTATACCGGCCTCGCCCATTTTCATATAAGTCTGCTTGCCCGTTTTTTCCTGCACCACGCCGTATCCTCCTCCAAAGCTGGCAAAAATGATATTGACATTCGCATTACTGAACACGGCATACCCCGGGGCGGAGGCGATTTCCTGCCTGGCCTGGGGATATAACTTGTACAGCTCGGTTAGCACATCTTCTTTCATGGCCAATACCGCATGACGCTTTTCCTGGACAGAAGTGCCGCTGGTCGTAGCACAGCCGGCTGTAATCAGCGCAATCAGGACACTGAGAAGGCCTGCGTTAAAGAATCGATTCATTGATCACCTCGAAACATCACAAAACAAATGGCAGCTACCGCATAAAAGCTGCGTGTTACTAGAATGACACACGTTTCCGCATCAGCATGACATGCCCGCCAGCGGCATAAGCTATACACGTAACTTTATAGCAGCTGTGGCCGGCTTTTCAACCTTGCGATAAAAAATGTCCGCCAGCGCCAGACTAGCCAGCCATGAAAACATCATGAACAACAAGCCGGCAAGTGAACCGGAAAGTTTCAGCCAGCCAAACACGGCATTCGCCAGCATCACAACCGAAAAGTGCACCAGGAACAATGCATAGGAAACCGTGCTCAGGTAATGCACAAACCCCGGCATCTTTTTAATCCGCACATTTCTTGTAAAAAACAGCATCAATGCCACACCCAGCGCTATCAGGATGCGCAGCCTGAAATCAGCAACCAGGGCCGTCAGCGTAATCGCTGCGTTGAGCCAGAACCATGCCGAAAGATGTTCACGCAGCCCGGCCCAGTAAGCCATGGCGCCCAGGCCATATGCACCGAAGAAGTATAAAGCCCAGTCATCATAACCGGAGTCACGGTTAAACCAGAACAGCGATGCAGCAGCCATCAGCGTAACAACCAGAAGCATAACCTTAGCGGAATCAACTGACTTGCCGCCCAGCCAGGCAATGCCAAGCATCATCAGAAAGAGCTGAAAATCGACAGCAATGAACCACGCACCGGCAGTCAGTGAATCAAAATCCAGAACCCCGTGCAACAGGAATACATGCGACAGGAATTGCGATAACTCAGGCACATCCGGGATAAAATCATCGGTCAGCAACTGCCGTGCAGCGAGCGCACACACGACAGCCAGAACCAAAGCGAAGAAAAATGGAACAACCAGCCTTAAATACCGGTTCACCAGATTGGCCGTGAACCAGGCCATGCCGGCGCTGCTGGTCTGCATGGAGCGCGCCGCCAGATAGCCGCCGATGACAAAAAAAACCTGCACCGCCATGCGTGCATAATCATACAGCCAGCTGATCATGTCCGGCGCAGCTCGCTGCACCGCGTCAGAAACAGGGCCGTAAGCGGCAAGGTGATGCAGCACAATCAGCTGCGATGCGACCGCCTTGAATGCGTCGATAATGGGAAAGCGGGCAAAAGAGCTATTTTCCGCAGGTGAACTATTTTCAGAAAGTGAACTATTTCTCATCGTGTGCTGATTATAATCTTGATGCCGGCACAGCCTGATGAATTAGTTTTTATTTCGGCATTCTGGCCCATGCAAGTGCCATGCGTGGCCGTAGAACAAAATAGCCAACCTTGCGGTTGGCTTCTTGTTTACACCATTAACAACGAAGGTTAATAACTTCTAGTAAGAACCCACTTTACTATGGTTTTAATATCGTCATCTTTTACTTTGGGGCTGTTGGCAGGCATAGGCATCTTGCCCCATACACCGCCGCCACCCGTTTTGACTTTTTCCACCAGTCTTGCTTCTGCGGATTTATCATCTTTATACTTCTGTGCAACATCCTTATAAGATGGCCCAAGTACTGCGTTCTGCAAGCCGTGGCACATCAGGCATCCGCTTTTCTGCGCAAGCGCTTCTACCGGATCCGCCGCGTATGCAAAACCAAAACCGGACATCAGCACGCTGAATAAACATGCTTTTTTAAAAAGTGTATTCATGCATTATTTCCTTTTTAAATTATGGTAGGCAATTACAGGCTAAACACGTTCATTGCGCCGCCGCCAGGTGCCGCATTGTATTTAACCAGCTCTTTATAGCCGCCAGCTGCACCCAGGCCATCGGTATCGTTCGTCAGGCCCAGGTTCATTGCAACACCCGCCCAGCCGCCGATGCCGGAAAGCACACCGATATACTGCTTGCCTTTATGGCCGTAAGTGATGGCGTTACCGACTACACCTGAACCTACCTGGAATTTCCAGAGCTCTTTACCTGTGTTGGCGTCAACCGCTTTCATCCAGCGATCCAATGTGCCGTAGAACACCAGGTTGGAAGATGTCACCAGGGCACCGCCCCATGCTGAGAACTTCTCTTTGTTGTACCAGGCTTGTTTGCCTTTCAGGCCGTCCCAGGCCATAAAGCCGCCCATGACGCCATCCGGCCCTGCAAACATCGTGAGTGTTGCACCCACCCATGGCTGACCCGCTACGTACTTGGATTCAACAGGCTCGTAAGTCATGCAGACATGGTTCATCGGCACATAGAAAAGTCCGGTTTTAGGTGAGAATGCAGCAGGCTGCTCATCTTTCACGCCCAGCGCTGATGGACATACGCCCTGCGCGTTGTAATCCTGGTGGGTTGAGTAAGCTGCATCTTTGATCGGCGTACCGGTTTTCAGGTCTATGCTTTTTGCCCAGTTCACAAACGGCTGCATTTTCTCTGCAACCATCAGGCTGCCATTCGTGCGGTCAAATGTGTAGGCGAAACCGTTACGGTCAAAGTGCGTTGCCAGGCTCTTGCCTTTGGCATCCCACAGGATGGTTTCATTCATGCCGTCATAATCCCACTCGTCATGCGGCGTCATCTGATAACCCCATTTCGCTACGCCGGTATCGACATCACGTGCAAATATTGTCATGGACCATTTGTTGTCGCCAGGACGTACATCCGGGTTCCATACACCTGGGTTGCCCGTACCGTAGTACATCAGGTTAAGTTTCGTATCGTATGAATACCAGCCCCAGGTCGCGCCGCCACCGTTCTGGTAACCGTCTTTCCTGGCTTGCGGCTTGAGCCATGTCCTGATACCAAGGTCTTTCTCAGGGAATTTCAATTTGTCTTTAGGCAACGCCTTGAATGAACCGCCAACCTTGTTGCCGCCATTCACGTCTTCATACAATGACAGTGCGCTGTAGTGCGGATTCGCTTTGTTGAAGTCTTCGCCGATCAGGACATCCTTATCTGAACCGGTGCTGTAAGCACGCCATACCAGGGCGCCGTCCTTGATGTTGTAAGCAGTGATGTGGCAGCGCACGCCGTATTCGCCACCTGAACAGCCGGTGATGACTTTATCTTTGATGACGTGCGGTGCATTGGTGTTGGACTCGCCGACTTTAGTATCGGTGACTTGGACATCCCAGATTTTTTTACCGGTTTTAGCATCAAGCGCTACCAGTTTGCCGTCGTTCTGCTGCAGGAAAATCTTGCCGTCACCATAGCCCAGGCCACGGTTCACGTTGTCACAGCACAGCAAAGCCTGGATTGCCGGATCCTGCTTGGGAAAATATGACCACAGGATTTTCTGGTTGTCATTCAGGTCAAGTGCATAAATGTTATTCGGGAAAGCAGTATGCACATACATCACATCGTTAATCACCAGCGGAGCGCCTTCATGGCCGCGGTTGACGCCGGTAGAGAATGTCCAGGCAAGCTTCAGGTTCTTTACGTTGCCTTTATTGATCTGGCCAAGTTTGCTATAGCCGGTATTGCTGTAGTCTTTGCGCGGCGCAGCCCACTGGTTATCATCCTGCATGAGCTTTGACAACTCGTCTGCAGCAAAAGCGGTATTACTTAATACGGTAATCAGGCCGGCACCTAATGCCAGGCTGAATTTGCGTTTAAATTGATGACTCATTCTACATCCCCAAAATATAAAATCTGTTAAATTGTTGTATTACTAATCTCAATTTCATCCGTTGAAATGACATTGGTAGCAGTGCTAGTATTGCAAGCGATGTGCCAGCGCCATATTTTTTTGTAACCCAGAGCAAAATTCACTGACAAAATCGTTTAAAATCAACATATTATTTTTTAATAAAAATATTTTCCGCGAACTGACAGCGATTTAACACCAGACAGGTCAGATTCTGGAACTGTGTCAGAACTGAACAGTTGTCACGTGACAATTGCTCACCTAATTTAAGCGACAAGGCCACTCCAATGAGTTCATCTTCATCAAACAGCACACCCAAGATACTGCAGGCCAGAACCGAGTTCCTGGCTAACGGGCATGTGCAGGAAGGAACCGTTGCAGAGGCGATTGAACGCTCCTGGCGGCGTTGCGTTGCAGGCGGCATCAACACCATCTCGCCATCGAATATCGAAGTCGTTACGGCACAGGAGCTGGCGCATAAACTCGAACAGCACCACCGCCTGCTGGCGCTTGCCCGCCCGGAAATGGAAACATTGAGCGAGCAGATTGCCCATACGCAGAATGTAGTGATACTGACAGATGATGAAGGCCTGATTCTGCATAGCCTTGGCAGCCAGCAACTGCTGCAGGATGACCAGCGCATTGCATTATCCGCTGGCGCTTCATGGAACGAGAACCAGCGCGGCACGAATGCTATCGGTACCGCCATCATCGAGCAGTCGGCATTGACCGTGCAGGGTGCAGAGCACTTCATGGCCTATCACCATTCGCTCAATTGCTCTGCCGTACCTATATTCGGTGCGGAAAATCAGCTGATAGCCACGCTTGATGTATCAAACGACCACAACGTCTCGCAGCAGCACACCCTGGCATTGGTGAAAATGTCTGCCCAGATGATCGAGAACCGGCTGTTCCTCGCCAGCTACCAGAGCGACATCATCCTGCACTTCCACGCCCGCCCTGAATTTATCGGCACATTATGGGAAGGTGTGGCGATGTTCACCGATCACGGCGAACTGGTGGCAACCAATCGCAGCGGCCAGTTCCAGCTTGGCCTGAACATGCAGCCGTCACGCACCGAGTCAGCATACGAAAAGCCGCAGATCAATTTTAGCCAGCTGTTCGACCTCTCGATTGAGAACCTGCTGAGGCAGACAGGCAGTGCAGATAAGCTGGTCATTCCATTGAAATTGAACAATGGCGCCCGGCTCTATGTACAGGTAGAGCTATTGCATAAACGGGCGCAGGTTGCCAGAACAGCCCCGGCAACCAGGAGAACCAGCGCCGCTAACCTGGACCTGCTGAATAGCGGTGATGCAAAAGTTGACCGTGCGATTGCGCAAGTCAAGCAAGTGCTCACGCGTGATATCCCCATCCTGATCCAGGGGGAAACCGGCGTTGGCAAAGAACTGTTTGCACGCGCCATTCATGAAGCCAGCGCACAGCATAAGGGGCCATGGATTGCCGTTAATTGTGCGGCGCTGCCTGAAGGCCTGATTGAGGCCGAGCTTTTCGGCTATGAAGAAGGCGCATTTACCGGTGCCAAACGCAAAGGCAGCCCGGGCAAGATCGAGCAGGCCAACGGTGGCACCCTGTTCCTGGATGAAATCGGGGATATGCCGCTTTCCTTGCAGGCCAGGCTGCTGCGTGTTTTGCAGGAGCGCACCGTAACCCCCTTAGGCAGCACGAAATCCATACCGGTCAGCTTTGCCCTCGTCAGCGCCACCAATCTTAAACTTAAAGAAAAAGTGGAAAGCGGCGAGTTCCGCAGCGACCTGTATTACCGCCTGAACGGCCTGAGTGTGGCGCTGCCGCCGCTAAGGCAGCGCTCGGACCTGAATGCGCTCATCAACATCATCTTGCAGATTGAACATGCGGATGGCGTGGAAATCACACCGGATGTGATGGATATATTTGTCCAGCACCCGTGGCCCGGCAACATACGCCAGCTGCATAATGTCCTGAGAACCGCGCTGGCACTCGCAGATGGCGCGCCGATCAGCGAGCTGCACCTTACCCAGGATTTTATTGATGAAATCGAAAGCAGCGGGCGTGCCGGAACCATGGATGAAACACCGGCTTCCGGGCAGCAGAATCTTGATGACGTCACCGCGAATGCGATTCTAAAGGCCATGGAAAATCATTCAGGCAATGTTTCTGCCGTTGCCCGCCAGCTGAATATCAGCCGCAACACGCTGTACAGGAAACTTAAAGCCCTAGGCGTGCATTAAAGGCCGCTGCATCCGGCCATGCCCGCATCACGGGCAGCCTGCATGCAAAACCCGCATCAAAACCACAGCCAGCCAAATGTCGGCTAGCGGCGGTAGTACGGACGTCCGTAATATGGGCTCCAGTACGGATAATCCCAGTTGTTCTGCTGGCGCATGATCGTCTGCTCATACTCGCGCTGTATGCACATACGCCAGGCGTCCGTATCTTTTGCAAAACCGAGTTTCTCGCACGCCGGTCCGTACACCTGCATCTTGTACTCCATCTGCCTGGTTGCTTTCTGCTGCTCTGCCTGCGGGTTTGTTGCACAGCCCGCCAACAGCGCCACCGCAGCCAAAATATAGATCGTTCGCATTTTTATATTATCCATTCTGCCTGTTTCAATATGTCCGTATGATTTTCGCGGATCACCTAAAGTTCGTGCCTCACAGAATTAAATCTGCAGTCAGCCATTTCACCATGATTACTTTCTTTCATCATGATTACAGCGGAACAAGCCTGCCGATATGCATAAAGAATACCGCGCATTTCACGGGCAAACCTTCGTGCTCGAATAATGCGGCATAACCATCCAATTGCCCGCGGTGCTTCTCCGCTGCCAATTGCAAGACCTGGTCTGGCGCATCGGCAGCCAATTCTGTAGTTTTATAGTCGATTATCCAACGTGTGCCTCCATCAATGAATGTGCGGTCAACAATATGCTTTTTAACTTCATCGCCGCTCGCTTTCATCAATGCCAGTTCAACTGCGGCTCCTGGCCTTGCCTGCAACACCCACTGCCCTTCCGAGCTGTTCAATGTTGCCGCCAGCAGCTGCACTACGCACGCGGCCGCTTCATTCGCCAGGTCTTCGGCATGCCCCTGCTGCCGTAGCCAGCGATGCATTGCAGGCTGCAAGGCATTCACGCGCGACACTGGCCAGGCAGTTGAACCCTGCTGCGCAATCATCTCCATATAGCGATGGGCCAGGGAACCAATGTCAGCATCAATGCCGGCACTGCTGCTGCCGGGTTTGCTGTTTGGCTTGCCGGCAATCACCACCGGCTTATCCGTTTGCAGTACCAATGGCACATGCGGCTGCTTCAACCGCACCAGGCGAGGCGTAAAACCGGCAATATCGTCCGCTTTACCGGCGGCTATTCCAGCCAGCGCCGCAGATTCGAACTGCGGCCCAACCACATCCCAGAGCAGATCAAGATAGGTATTCCTGGCAGCGCTGATCTCCCCTTTCGCATTCTGGCTGGCAATGCCCACCAGATGCAATTTGCGCTCTACACGGGTTGCAGCCACATACAGCACACGCGCCGATTCATTTGCGTCACGTTCTTTTTCACGCGCTTCCAGATAATCATACGGGCTGACTTTATCCTTGTCGCGCGCACCTTTGGGAATGTATGGCGCAGCCAGCAATTCCTGCTGATAGCCAAGCTGGACTTCTTCCCACAGCACCAGCGGTTTGTCGCTGTTATTGCCGCCGGTCGCCGCACCCAGGCCAGGCAGGATGACCGTATCGAATTCCAGCCCTTTGGATTTATGTATCGTCATCATTTGCAGGTTCTCGCCGCGGATATCCGGGGCGGCAAACAACTTGGTGATTTCAAGCTCGACACGCTCCGGTGAAAACTGGTTGCTGCGGTCCAATGCATCCAGGCAGCCAAAAAATGCCTGCACATCGACCACATCGCCCGGCGACCACAGGCAGGAAGTGCCATTCAGCATGAGCCATATCCCGCGTATCCAGCGCCCTGCACTCATGCGCCCCTGGCTTGCATAGGCTTCCTGCAATATGCCGCGCACATGCAGCAGCCGTGCCTGTCCATCGGGCAACAGCCGGGCGACGGCCTCGTCATCGTTCATGAGCGCCCAGATGGTTCTATCATGGTCATGCCCGGCAAGCGCATGCATGTCATACAAAGTCAGGCCGCACCAGGGTGCCCGCAATATTGCCAGCCAATGTACGCGATCTGCCCGATGGTGCAGTGCATGGGTAAGCGCCAACAGATCCTGCACCACTTGCCGCCCCTCAAGCGCTTCGATTTCCACGGCCTGGAAAGCAATGTCCTGATGGTCACGCCGCAGCATGCTGACCAATGGTGACAAGTGCTTTTTGGAACGCACCAGCACCGCAATCTTCACATCCGGGTTGGCAAGTCGCTCTGCCTGGATCACGCGCACTATCGCTTCAGCTTCGCGCTGCTGCGCCAGCTCTGCACTTTCGTCAGCCTGCTTGATGACAGGATGCACCGCCACGCCGGCCTGCGGCAGATTATCTTTGGTTGCGATAAACGGGCGATAATGAATCGCCCCCTGCACGATCTCATCATGTCCAGGGAAAACAGGCGCAAAAGTATGGTTGATCCAGTCCACGATTGCCGGCGATGAGCGGTTGTTGCGATATAGCTGCAAGCGTTCCAGATATATATCGCCGATGCCATGCTCCGCCGCATCGATGAACAGGCCGACATTCGCCTTGCGGAAGCGGTAAATGGACTGCATCGGGTCGCCCACTGCAAACAGGGTGCGCCCGTCATCCATCTGCCAGCCCGAGGTGAGCTGCTCCAGCAGCCGGACCTGGCTGGGGCTGGTATCCTGGAACTCATCCACCAGCAGATGCTGTATGCGGTAATCGAGCTTCAGCGCCAGCTCTGTCGGCTCGCCGGAATCATCCCCCAGGGCACGCGTGGCACACTGCGCAATTTCAACAAAATCGACCTCACCCGCACGCTGGAATACCAGCCACAACTGCGCCACAGCCAGATTCAGCAGCCGGGAAAGCGTAGCGATCATTTGCCATGCATCCGGATTGGCATTCATTTCCGGCAGCCCGCGCATCCTGGCTAACGCAAGGGCGATGCCTGCATCGGCTCCGACAGATGCCAGAAAGGCACTGAAATCCGCTTTTTCATCTTTTTTATCGGCAGGGAAACCTGTGTTTTTATCGACCTTGGCGCGAATCGTATTGTCTTTGGTCAAAAGCAGTTCACACACGGCCAGCCATTGCTGCAAGCCATCTGCACCCAGGGGCAAAGGCTCATGCCAATCCGCCAGCAAGGCGATGGGATGCTCCGGCGGCAGCTGGCCGGCAGCAAACCGGGCCAGCGGCATCAGCGCAGACTGGAAGCGCGTATTGAACACTGCGGCAGCTGTTTGAATTTCCTGCTTGATCATGAAGCGCAAGGTCTGCTGCAGCGTTTCTGCATCCACTTCGAACTGGGCATGGTGCAGCCACTGATCACGCTTCTCCAGCATCCTGACCAGCAACTTCCTGAGCTGGCCGGCATCATTATCGACATAGCGCAGTGCAGCCCTGATGATGTCGCTGTGCGACTGGTCTTCCAGCAGTGCCAGCGTCTGTTCTGCCGCTGTTTCATAGAGCGCTGTCGCATCCAGAGCCACCCTGGGCTGGGAGCCAAAACGGCTCATCAGCGGCATTTGCCTTGCCAGGTGCGCGCACAAACTATCAATCGTGAAGATACGCAGCCGTGAAGGATTCTCGACCAGCTGCCAATTCTGCACTGCTGAGCGTTCAAGCGCTTTCAGGCTCAGGTCATAGGTAATCTGCTTATGTGCCTGGGCAGGCTTCTCCTGCCTGGCCGCTTTCATGAGGCTATCGAGGATGCGCAGGCGCATCTCAGCCGCGGCCTTATTGGTAAAGGTGATCGCGATGATTTCTTCAGGTTCGTTCACGGTTTGCAGCAGTTTCAGGTAACGCTGCGTGAGCAGCTCGGTTTTGCCCGCACCGGCCGGCGCTTCTACGATGAACGAGCTGAGTGCCAATGCGCGTTCGCGGTTCTGCGCATCGGCTTCCAGGTTGAAAGTATGCCCATTGTTCATTTGCCGGCCTCCTGCTGCCTTTCAAATTGCAGCTTGCGCTCAGGCAGGCGCAGCAAAGGCTTTACTTCACAGTACATCAGCTCGTTCTCATCGCTGAAACGAACAGCCGCCTCGCCTTCGCGCAATTCAGCCGCAATCGCTTCAATCGCAGTTCTCCAGTGATTCAGCAGATGCTGCCAGTCACTGAAATCATTGGCGAATGCAGGTTTACGTTTACCCTGTTCCGATGCAAAGTGATCGGCTGATATGCCTGAAAAACCATGCTCGGCAGTCTTCACCATGCCAAAATATACCCCTGCGACCTGCTCGCCGGGATCGGCATAGAAAGTGGCGTATATCGGCAATTGCGGTTCTGTGATGCGGTCTTCACCCCAACTCTTGATTTTCGGCATCTGCCCGGTTTTGTAATCAATGAATTCCAGCCCGCCGCTTTCAAGCTGCTGTACCCGGTCAATCTTCAGCGTCACCTCAATACCGCAGATATCCACTTTCCTGCCGACTTCGCAATCTACAATCCTGAACGGGATCCCGCGCGTTTTTTCATGCACCAGCCAGTCCCCCACTAACCGTAATAGCCGCTCCGCTTCCAGCTCCAGCACGGCAGGCGAGACGATGCCCGTATCGGCGGCAAACGCCTGTATCGTATTGCTTACGGCGCCGTTCAAAGCATCCATGAAAGCATCGGCGCTCATGTCGCGCAAATCGGCAAAGTGGCGTTTACGCCAGAACTCCTCAAGCACGCCATGCACCAGTGACCCGCGATCCATATTATCCAATCCGGCTGCAGGGGACTTGAGCGCTTTCACACCCAGCCGATACTGATAAAACGCCCATGCCGGACAAACCGCCTGCGCTTTCAACAGCCCGGTGCCGCCGGAAACATGTTCACCCGCCTTCACCGCAGGTGCCATATGGTCATCAATATGCTCCAGCGCATCGTGCCTGCCGGCGTTTAGCTGCTCTGCCAGCGTTTCCGCCAAAGGGACGGCATCATCACGAAGCGCGATTTCCTTCATTAATGGCGAGGGTCGCAGCTGGCTCTCGCCATCCATGACGCTGCTCGAAAAAACAATATCTCTTGCCGAATGCAGGAGCCGCTGCTGGATCGTGGCCGCAAAAACCGACTGCACATTGTTATCGGCATTCGGCAGCGCTGCCGCACGCTGTATGAATGCGGGCAGCAAAGGGTTAGGCCGTGCCGGCGGCGGCCAGATATGGTCGTTCATGTGCATGCACCACAGGGCATCTACCGGGGCGCTTAAGCCCTCCATGATACCCAGTATCTGTATCGCAGGTTCAAGTTCGGTTTCCGCCTGAAATACCTGGCTGGTACATATCTGTTGCAGGTAATGCACCGCTTCACTTGCGGAAAGTTTCTGCTCCAGCACATCCATTCTGGCCAGCTGCTGCAAAGCTTTTTGCCATGCATTCAGTGCCTGGTACTCAAGGCTGTTGATATTGCGCTCCCCGGGCCAGCCCAGTGCCTCAAGGATTGCATCCAGCGTCTGTGCCCATTGCACTGCCGGCAACTTCCTGCCGGTTGGGATTGCCTGTGCAGCCTGGATATTTTCCAGCAGCGCTTCCAGCCGCAGGCCTTCCGCCTGCTGCTTCCGGATGAATTCCGTAAAACGTGCAAGACTGAACTGCATGGGCAGTTTTTCACGCATGCCGGCATCCAGCAGCGCGCGCGCATCAGCTTCCTGCCTGCCCGCAGACCAGAATGGCGAACGCAGCAGCATGGAAACATCGGATTGCTGCAACTGATGCGCGGTCAGCAGGCGCAGCAGATTCAAACCGGCCTGAATGACCGGCTGCTGCGCTAACGGAGTACCCAGTGAGAAATTATAGTGGCGCGGCGTGTCGGCCAGGCCAGGGCGGATACTCAGCGGATAAAAGACGTCATCCAATAAATCTGCCAGCCGGCTTCTTACCTCACTCAGGCGCGGCGTCACGATCGCCAGTCTTGCGGCAGGATTTTCAGCCAGCTGCGCCTGTGCCCAGGCGACAGCGGCACGCAGCTCGGCATCTTCATCCTCCAGCTGGGCATGTCGGGTGCGTGCCGCTTGTGCAGCCGTAGTGGCATAATCGCTTAGCTGCACGCCCAGGCCCGACAGGATGTCGCGCAGTTGCTGCTCCTGCGGTGCGGCCTGGTCAAAACCGGCAAACTGTATCTCCGCCGGCAAATACGCTGCCAGCTGCGGCAGCTTCGACAATTGCCAATCTAGGTAACGCACACTTTCCAGCGCATTCAGTTCATGGCAGCGTTGCTGGAACGCGCGCTGCCAGCGCAAAAACTGCCGCGTTTCTTCAGCCTGATATTCCGGTGCCACATGCAGCTTCCATGCAATCATGTAGCGGTTAGCCTCTATTGCCGCGCTGGCCAGGCCGGAAATATCAAACAGGTCGCCAAACGCATTTTTTTTCAGCGACTGCGCAATCACCTCTTCCCACAGCAGCTGCTCATTGAAAGTACTTAACACATAAGACGGTGATTGCCCATCTATCACTCCGGTAAGCAAGCCTTCCGCCATGATGCTTTCCAGCCATTGTGCTAAAGTCTGCACATCCGGGCTATGCCACTGTGTTTTTCCTGCTGCTATCTGCTGATGCGTAATGTCGTTCTGAACACTGCGCGCCAGACGCGCTGAAGGGCATAAAGTGATTGAATTGACTGTCATCACACAATTCTATTGGATAATTAACATTAGGCAAATAAAATACAATCATTCAGACACGTTAAGCTCAGAGGCGCAGCATGCAGGTTAAAAAGATCATTCAATACTCCACCATTATTTTATTGATTCCAATCGGGCTATTTGTTCTTTATTTATGGGCTGCGCTGAGCTGGACATATTCTTCCGGCGAGCGTGCCGGTTATGTGCAGAAGCTGTCGGAGAAAGGCTGGGTATGCAAAACCTATGAGGGCGAATTGATATTGGTCTCCATGCCGGGCACGCAGGCGGAGAAGTTCTTTTTTACGGTCAGGGATAAAGCTGTCGCTGTGAAAATCAATGAAACTGTAGGCCAGCGGGTACGCCTGATCTATGAGGAACATAAAGGCCTGCCAACCACCTGCTTTGGTGACACGGCTTACTTTGTCACCGATGTGCAGCCACTAGATCATCAACAATAAGCCAACAAGAATAATGGCCGCAACCGACGAAAAAAACTACATCACGCCTGAAGGCTTTGCCGCACTTAAGGAAGAATTCCATCAACTCTATAAAATAGAACGCCCGGAAGTCGTACGCACGGTTGCCTGGGCCGCCAGCAACGGCGACCGCAGTGAAAACGGCGATTATATTTACGGTAAAAGGCGCCTGCGCCAGATCGACAGCCGCTGCCGACACCTGATGCGACGCATGGATCTGGCCGAAATCGTGGACTCAAGCCAGCAGCAGCATCTGGAAAAAATCTTCTTTGGCGCCTGGGTCACGCTATACAACCTGGATGACGAATCTGAACACACCTATCGCATCGTCGGCAAAGATGAGCTGGCACCTTCAAAAGGTTATATCAGCTGGGTATCACCCCTGGGCAAAGCCATGCTCGGCAGAACCATCGGCGACACCGTGCGCCTGACAACCCCAAAAGGTGAAGAAGAGTTTGAGGTGGTTGATGTCAGCTACAAGGAACCCGCCCCCATAGCATGAAAAGTTATGACATTTTCTGCAAGGTCGTCGACAACTTCGGCGACATCGGCGTGTGCTGGCGCCTGGCAAGACAACTTCGGGCAGAACATGGTATTAATATCCGCTTATGGATTGATGCATTAAATGTTGCCCAACAGCTTATTCCGGCATTGGATGTCACAGAAAGAATTCAAACCATTGAGGGCATCACCATCGCGGCATGGGATGCAAACACCAGATTCGAACAGGCATCCCCTGTAGTGATTGAAGCCTTTGGCTGCGAATTGCCATCGGACTATCTGGCGCTTATGCAAGCTGGCAATATCTGGATCAATCTGGAATACCTGTCAGCGGAGCCATGGGTCGAAGGATTTCATGCCCAACATTCAAAGCGCGGCAATCTGACACGCCATTTCTTCTTTCCTGGCTTTACCCAGGCTACCGGCGGCCTGCTGCGTGAGCATGGCATGATTGAAAATAATCAGAAAATCGCTGCCAGCCGGCTGCTGCAACATGATTTTTTTCGACGGCTTGAAGTAACGCCGCCTGCAGAAAACAGCACCGAATTGAAAGTTTCGTTATTCAGCTACCCGCATGCGCCTATTCATGAGTTATTGAACGCAATGGCAGAAAGCAGCCGGCGCATTGTCTGTTATGTTCCCGCAACCAGCATCCTGCCCAAGATCGCAGACTTTTTCGGCAAAGCATTTATCACGGCGGGAGAGCGTCTCACCCATAAAAACCTAAGCCTGCAAGTACTGCCATTCCTGAGCCAGGCCGATTACGACAGCCTGCTGACGATCTGCGATATCAACTTCGTGCGCGGTGAAGATAGCTGGATACGCGCGATCTGGGCTGGCAGGCCTTTTATCTGGCAGCCTTACCGGCAAGCCGAAGACACGCACATGGTTAAACTCAACGCTTTTCTCGATGTGTTTTATACAGGCTGCGCGGAGAACGCCAGGCAGGCCGCCATTAACCTGCATCGCGCATGGGCGTCGGAACAACTCAGCGTATCAGGCTGGCAGGATTACCTGGGCAATATCGACACACTTGGAATATTTGCAGCACAGCAGGCCGACAGGCTGGCCCTGCAGCCGGACCTGGCAACTAACTTGGTGATTTATATTGAAAAATTACATCACAATAATATATAATGCCCGGTTTTACGCATGTCCCCTTTAATTTGTAAGGCAACCTATGAAAACAGCACAAGAACTCCGCGTTGGTAACGTGATTATGGTAGGCAACGATCCGCTCGTTGTTGTGAAAACAGAGTACAACAAATCTGGCCGTAACTCTGCCGTAGTTAAAATGAAATTCAAAAACCTGCTCACTGAAACCCCTAGCGAGAACGTGTACAACGCTGGCGACAAGTTTGAAGTTGTGATCCTGGATAAAAAAGAAGTGACTTACTCATACTTCGCTGACCCGGCTTATGTATTCATGGATGCTGACTACAACCAATACGACGTTGACGGCGAATACATGGCTGACGTTCTGCCATTCCTGGAAGACGGTTTGGCTGCTGACCTGCGTTTTTACAACGATAAAGCGATCTCAGTTGAAATCGCGAACTCAGTCGTGCGTGAAATCACTTACACAGAACCAGCAGTTAAAGGCGACACTTCAGGCAAAGTGCTGAAACCAGCGAAGATCGCCACTGGTTTTGAAGTAGCGGTGCCTTTATTTGTGAGCCAAGGCGACAAAATCGAGATCGACACCCGTACCGGCGAATACAAAAACCGCGTAATGAAATAAGCCTGATCGCATTTTTACCCGCTGCAGTCAGGTAAAAACTCAAAAAAGGGAGCAAACAGCTCCCTTTTTTTATGCCTCATAAAATCAAAATGGCGTTAAGATAGTATTGTTCCACCAATTAATCTGTCATTCCCGCGCAGGCGGGAATCTAGTCAAGGTAGTGGTCACGAATAGTTGTTTATCGAAACAACGCTAATATTCACGTAGCCTGGATACCAGCCTGCACTGGTATGACAAGGTGAATTGCCACCTTGTGGCAAGTGAGGGTACTCTAGGGTACGAATAAGCAAGATGAGCCAAATCATCGGGTTATTTAAAAGAATAGTGATATCAAAAATAAAAACCACCAGGAGAAGAGCAATGAACGACAAACAACTGGTTGCACTACAAGCAGCAAAATACGTTAAGAATGATATGGTGGTAGGCCTGGGCACAGGCTCGACAGCCAATTACTTCATCGACGAACTGGCGCGTCTATCCCGTGAAGATGGCCTGAAAGTGACCACTGTCGCAAGCTCCACCATCAGCGCCCAGCGGGCGCAATCGCTGAACCTGCCGATTGTTGCACTCGAACATATACGCCAGATCGATCTGTACGTTGACGGTGCAGATGAGATCACCCCGGATAAAACCCTGCTTAAAGGCCGCGGCAGCGACCTGGTGAAAGAGAAACTGCTGGCAAAAGCCGCTACGGAGTTTATTGCCGTGGCTGATTCCAGCAAACTGGTCAGTTATATCGGGCAGAACTTTGTGATCCCTATCGAGGTCATTCCGTTTGCCTGGCAACTCGCCAGGAAGAACCTTGAAGATATTGGCGCACAAGGCGACCTGCGCCCGAACGCAGCCAAGGACGGTTTCTGGATAACCTCTCATGGCAGCTATGTGCTGGATATGAAATTTGACAGGAGCCTGGATGCAGCAACCCTGAATACTCTCATCAACAACACACCCGGCGTTGTTGAGCATGGCATTTTCTATAAACTTGCCGATACCGTACTGATTGCCGATAACGGCATTGTCAGTGAATATCAGGCAACCGAGCACTAACATTGATTTTTTCAATTCAAGATAAACCGTTGATACGTTTATTTTCTATTCAGCCGTTTTTGATCCTGGCGCTGACAGTGCTGGCAGGCTGCAAGCCTGCCGACCCTATCAGCAGCCTGCCTCCAGTAAATCCGGCTAAAAAAGAAATTGTCTTCGTCTCGCATAACGGCCCAACTACCTATTATTTAAACAGCGATAACCAGCCGGCGGGAATTGAGTACGATCTGGCAAAACTATTCGTAGATGAATATTACCCTGGCTATGAAACCCGCTTTACACTGGTCAACAGCATCAGCGATGTAATCCCCAGCCTGCTGAAGAACAAAGCGCATATCGCCGCCGCCAACCTGACCGTCACGCACCTGCGTGAACATCTGGTGTTATTTTCCACACCATACCAGGAAACACAGCAGCAGTTGATTTTTAACAGTGAGGTGAATAAAAAGCCCAAAAGCCTGGCAGACCTCAAAGACAGAAAAATTGTGGTGCCGGAAGGCACCAGCTACGCAGAGCGGCTAGCAGAGCTGCAGAAAAAGCAGCCCACGCTGCATTGGCATACCGAAAAACATACCAACACAGAATCGCTGTTGGAGGAAGTGGCAGACGGTGTACTTGATTTCACCGTTGCCGATAACTACATCGCAGCCCTGATGCAGAACTACTACCCCAATCTGGATGTCGCCCTGCCGATAGGCCCTGCCGACAAGATCGCCTGGGGCATGTCCAAAAACGCAGACCCGCTACTGGTTAAGAACGTCAATGCTTTTTTCAGCAAAATCAAAAAAGATGGCACGCTGCGCAATCTGCTTGATCGCTACTATGGGCATAACGAGCGCCTGAACACGCTGGATGTCACCACGTTCCTCAATCGCAGCAACACCCTGCTGCCAAAATACATTCACCTGTTCAAGCAGGCACAGGACATCACCGGACTGGACTGGCGCCTGCTGGCCGCAGTCAGCTACAGGGAGTCTCACTGGGATACTTACAACACCTCGCCGACCAATGTGCGAGGTTTGATGATGCTGACAGAAAGCACGGCAGACCTGATGGGGGTCACCGACCGGCTGGACCCCAAGCAGAGCATCCCGGCTGGCGCTAAGTACATCATGAAGCTCAAGGACACGGTTCCGGAGCGCATTGCGGAACCTGACAGAACTTATATGGCGCTGGCAGCCTACAATATCGGCTATGCGCATGTTGAAGATGCGCGCGTGCTGGCAAAACGGCTGGGCCTGAATCCCGACAGCTGGGCAGACGTCAAGAAAACACTGGTACTGCTCAAGAACCCGGACTACTTCACTACGCTCAAATATGGCTATGCCAGCGGCGGCGCACCTGTGGTTTTTGTCGAGTCCGTGCGCAGCTATCAGCGTATTTTAGAAAAATACCAGCCCGAGCATAACACCGATATATATAAGCTCAGGATTGCTCGCAATTAACCATTTTCAATAGAAAGCGCGTTCCAGCCATGCCACCAGACATCCTCCCTCTGCGCTTTTCTCGTGCCATGGCCACGGCAGCTTTTCTGACAGCGGCGTTTTTAACGACGGGCGCGATGCTGCACCCAGTCAGCGCCATCGCTGATGATTACCCGCACATGCAGATACTGCTGGAAACAGGACAGACCATTGCCGGAGAGCCGCTTGCATACCCGCCAGGACAGGCAAAAGTGACCTCTGCCATCATTACCATCCCGCCCGGAAAGTCTACCGGCTGGCATAAGCACAAGGTGCCGCTCGTAGCCTATATGTTAGCCGGTGAACTGGAAACGGAGTACGCTGATGGCAGGCGGGTCCAGTTAAAACAGGGGCAGGCGCTGATGGAAGCAATCTCCGTATCACATATAGGCGCAAACCTGGGCTCAAGCCCGGCGCAATTCTTTGTTGCATTCCTGGGAGCCGATCACGCTGACTACACTGAAATCACGAATGCTCCGACCACGCCACCGGCAACCCCTGATGCAACAGCCAGCGTCGACCTGGTTGACCTGGCTGCATTCGATAAACGCCTGCAACTGGACATCCGCTACGCCACGGCCAATAACTTTATGGCAAAACCTTTATACCCAGTCGCCCGCGCAATGCTGCAGCGCCCTGCTGCCGAGGCCCTGCGCAAAGCCCATGACAGGCTGCACGCTGCCGGCTACGGCCTGATCGTGTTTGATGCTTACCGGCCATGGCAGGTGACGCGTGAGATGTGGGATCAACACCCGATGGACCGGCCGTACCTGTCAGACCCGCTCAAAGGTTCACGCCATAACCGCGGCTGCGCAATAGACCTCACGCTATATGATCTGAAAACAGGTAAAGAAGTCACCATGCCCAGCACTTATGATGAATTCACCGAGCGTGCCCACCCGGATTACAAGGGAGGCACGCCCGAACAAAGAAAATTGAGGGACCTGCTGAGATCGGCAATGGAAGCCGAAGGGTTTACGGTATACCGCAATGAATGGTGGCACTTTGACTATAACGGCTGGGAGGCTTATCCAGTGCTGAATCAGCCATTGCAATAAGGCTGAATAAACCACTGCTTTGCTTAAACCATCATCCTGTTTAAACCGCAGTCTGGTTTAAACAGGGGTTGGATTTAAAAGTTTCAATTCAGAATTTTAAATCCAGGCTAGTTCAAGTCATCAACAGTATCGACAATCGCCGCGTATAAATCACGGGTAGATGCAATCGCGCCATCCTGCACTTCCTGCGCAGACAAAACTTTACCGTTGGCCGCCTGCAGCGGGCGCGTCGCGGTGGCAGCTGCAACAATCGTCACGGAATATCCAAGGTTGAAGCCGCCATGTGCCGTTGAATTAATGCACATGTGCGTCATGAAACCCGCCAGCACAATATTTTTGATACCCAATGCCTTCAACTGCTGATCAAGGTCAGTAGCCACGAACGAATTCGGGTAGTTTTTCGTAATCACCGTTTCTCCGGCAACAGGTGCTACCTCATCGCAGATGGCGCCGATTTCCGCAGAAACATCATAAGGTGAGCCAACGCCGGCATCATGCCGGATATGGATAACGGGTATTTTATACTCGCGGGCTTTGGCCAGCAGCTTGCGCGCCTCCAGGATGGCGGCTTCAACATCTGTCAGCTGCATCAGGCCTTTTCTGTAGGTATTCTGGCAATCGATCATTACCAGGGCAGACTCTTGTAACGGCGCAGGTGCCAAGCCCAAACCGACAATTTCACGTAAAGTTTTTGATGCAGTAGTCATGACACGCTCCAAAGCATAATGGCTAGTATGTAAATCTTAAAATCAGGCTTTTATATATTCCAGGTTATTCATATAGGCGCGCAGAACCTGTGGCACTTTCACGCTGCCGTCGGCCTGCTGGTAGTTTTCCAGCACGGCAACCAGCGTGCGGCCGACCGCAAGGCCGGAGCCATTCAAAGTATGCACCAGTTCAGGTTTACCATTCTCGTTCCTGAATCTTGCCTGCAGACGGCGCGCCTGAAACGCCTCACAGTTGGAAACCGATGAAATTTCACGGTAGGTGTTCTGTGCCGGCAGCCACACTTCCAGGTCATAAGTCTTGGTCGCGCCAAAACCCATGTCGCCGGTGCACAGCGACACCACGCGGTAAGGCAACTCCAGCGCCTTTAATATATTCTCGGCGTGGCCTACCATCTGCTCCAGGGCTTCATAACTGGTTGATGGATGCACGATCTGCACCATTTCCACTTTATCGAACTGGTGCTGGCGTATCATGCCTTTGGTATCCCTGCCGTAGGAACCGGCTTCGGAACGGAAACACGGCGTATGTGCCGTCAGCCTGATCGGCAACGATTCCAGCGGCACGATTTCGTCGCGCACGGTATTGGTAAGCGTCACTTCCGAAGTTGGAATCAGGTAAAGCTTGCTGTCATTATGCCTGAGCGAGAACAGGTCTTCTTCAAATTTAGGCAATTGCCCGGTACCGACCAGGCTCTCGGCATTCACCATATAAGGCGTATAGCACTCGGTGTAGCCGTGATGGTCGGTCTGCGTATCCAGCATGAACTGTGCCAGCGCGCGGTGCAGCTTTGCGATCTGGCCGCGCATCAGCGTAAAACGCGCGCCTGATAACTTGGCACCGGTATCAAAATCGAGGCCTAGCGGCGCACCGACATCCGCATGGTCTTTGATCTCAAAGTCAAATACACGCGGTGTGCCGATACGGCGTACTTCGACGTTGTCTTCTTCTGATTTTCCCTGCGGCACGCTTTCATGTGGCAGGTTAGGCACATTCAGCAACAGATTCTGCAACTCAGCCTGCAACTCAGCCAGGCGGGCTTCATCCGCCTTCAGCTGGTCACCGAGACCTGCCACTTCGGCCATGATTGCAGAAACATCTTCGCCTTTGGCCTTAGCCATGCCAATCTGCTTGGAAGCATTATTGCGCTTGGCTTGCAAATCCTGGGTGCGTGTCTGCACGGTTTTGCGCTCTTGTTCCAGCGCTGTGAACCGGGCTGAGTCAAACTCAAAGCCCCTTCTTTTTAACTGGGCAACTACGCCATCTAAATCGTTTCTTAGTGCTTGAATATCTAACATTCTTATTCCCAAAATATTTATTAAACCGCCGATAAACGCCGATGAACGCCGATAAAACCTGAGTGATTTTTTGGTAATTGAAAACTGTAACAAATTGATCGGAAACTACTCCCCCACAATTTATAAAAACTTCACATGTTGGGTTATCGGCGTTCATCGGCGTTTATCGGCGGTTGCAAAGATTTCTGCATCTGCTTATAGCGATTGAGTGTTAATTTATTTTTTCGCTTTTTTATCCAACTCACGCAAATGCGCCAATTTTTCCGCTATTTTACCTTCTAAGCCACGCGGTGTGGGCACATAAAACTGCGGCGGCGGTAATTCATCCGGGAAGTAGCTCTCACCGGCAGCATAGGCTTCCGGTTCGTTATGTGCATAACGGTATTCTTTGCCGTAATCCAATGCCTTCATCAGCTTGGTCGGGGCGTTACGCAAGTGCAGCGGCACCGGCCGCGACTTGTCCTGCGCCACAAAGGCCTTGGCCTGGTTATATGCCATATAGGCCGCATTGCTCTTGGCAGCCACTGCCAGGTAAATGACGGCATTCGACAGTGCCAGCTCGCCCTCCGGCGAACCCAGCCGTTCATAGATCTGGCAGGCCTCAAGCGCCATGGTCTGTGCACGCGGGTCGGCAATGCCGATATCCTCAACCGCCATACGCACGATGCGGCGCCCTAGGTATAACGGGTCGGCGCCGCCATCGATCATGCGTAAAAACCAGTACAAAGCTGCATCGGGATTGGAGCCGCGCACGGATTTATGCAAGGCGGAAATCTGGTCGTAAAACGCTTCACCGCCTTTGTCAAAGCGGCGCAGTTTGCTTGCCATCGTGGTCTGCAGAAAGGCTTCGTCTATCTCGGTAACGCCTGCGCCCTGCGCCGCATTGAACAAGCCTTCGGCAAAATTAAGCAGGCGCCTGGCATCGCCATCCGCATACGCCAGCACTTGTTCACGCACGGCGTCGGTCAGCGTCACCTGGCTGGCAACCAGTTGCTGGGCACGATCAAGCAATAAAGACAGTTCAGCCTCAGACAGCGCGCTAAGCACGAACACCTGCGCCCGGCTCAACAGCGCGCTGTTCACTTCAAACGACGGATTCTCGGTAGTCGCTCCGATAAAGGTAATCAGGCCGCTTTCAACAAACGGCAGAAAAGCATCCTGCTGGCCTTTATTGAAACGGTGAACTTCATCCACGAACAGAATGGTCTTGCGACCGTGCTGCTGCAAGGTAAGTTCTGCACGCTCCACAGCTTCGCGGATATCCTTAATGCCGGACAGCACCGCTGAGAGCGGGATGAATTCAGCATCCGCCGTATTGGCAATCAACCGCGCCAGCGTGGTTTTACCCACGCCAGGCGGCCCCCACAGTATCATCGAGGGCAGCTTGCCGGATTGAAACGCCAGGCGCAATGGCTTGCCGGCACCAAGCAGGTGCGATTGTCCGACTACTTCATCCAGCGTTTTCGGGCGTAACCGTTCAGCAAGAGGCGCTTCCGGCGTGTTGGGAGCAAACAGGCTATTCAAAATATGCGATACATTTCATTAAAATTCAGCGTTCTATAACATTCAGCGCTCTATAAAGCCCGCTGTTCTTATATTCGGTGTTCTGTAGTGCAACCGTCACTCCCGCATGTGTCCTTGCAGCGCTTCAGCGTTCAGCAACCATTTAGTCGCCGACGACATCCACCCCTTTAGGTGTTTTGAAAAGAAAGTTTTTCTCTTCAAGTGCGGCATTCACCTCAACCCCGGTAAATACAATCTTCGTCGTGTGTCCAAAACTGTCGATCAAAGACATTTCCTGGATTTTATTACCGCTGAAACCCATCAGTATCTTGTCAAAACCGGACTCTTTATCATTTGGCGTTGCACTTACCCATTCCAGGTTGTCTTTACGAGGTGCGTTCGCCAACCTGAAAGTTTTGTCGATTGCCGCACCGCCCGCCAATAACGCAGCCGGGCTGGAACCGATGGATTTATCCAGGGACCGCACCGTCACCTGCGCCAGCTCAGTATCATACAGCCAGACCTGATTACCGTCGCTGATGATCTGCTGCTCATAAGGCTTGTGGTAATCCCACCTGAATTTATTAGGCCGCAGCAGCTGCATCTCGCCGTCAACTTCCTGCACCTTGCGTCCTTGCTTATCTGTCACCACCTGATGAAAATTGGCACGCACGGACCTGGTCTGTTCATAAAATGCCTTGACGCTCGCCATGCCATCGGCAGATGCCGTTTGCGCTGCCAGCAGCAGCGGCAGCAATAGCAAAGGCACTATACTTTTAAAAGGCATTATGTTTTTAATACGTATCATTTAATTCCTAAAAATCTATTCAGTCTTCACAGACGCATCAAGCTTCATGATGAGGTGCGAGCACCTCTCGATTGCCGTTGCTTTGCATGGCTGACACCAGACCCGCGCGCTCCATGTCTTCGATCAGCCGCGCTGCACGGTTATAACCGATGCGCAGCTGTCGCTGCACAGATGAAATACTGGCCCGGCGCGTTTTCAGCACGATACCGACGGCTTCATCATAAAGCGGATCCACTTCAGCACCGCCATCACTTGCGCTGCCGCCGGCAAAATCAGCGCCACCCTCTTCTGCCTCATTCGTCAGAATACCTTCGATGTAATTTGGTTCACCCTGTGCTTTAAGATAGTTAACGACCTTATGTACTTCCTGGTCTGACACAAAAGCGCCATGGATACGCACCGGATAGCCTGTTCCCGGCGGCAGGTACAGCATATCCCCCTGCCCTAACAGCGCCTCGGCACCCATCTGATCCAGTATGGTGCGTGAGTCGATCTTGCTGGATACCTGAAACGCAATGCGCGTTGGGATATTGGCTTTGATCAGGCCGGTAATCACATCCACTGATGGCCGCTGCGTTGCCAGCACCAGGTGAATGCCGGATGCACGCGCTTTTTGTGCCAGTCGCGCAATCAGTTCTTCCACCTTTTTACCGACCACCATCATCAGGTCGGCAAACTCATCGATTACCACCACGATCAATGGCATTTCATCCAATGGCTCGGGTTCATCCGGCGTCAGGCTGAATGGATGCGGAATCGGGTTGCCTTCTTTTTTCGCTTCCTTGATCTTCTGGTTATAACCGGCCAGATTACGCACGCCCAGCATGGACATCAGTTTATAACGGCGCTCCATTTCGGCCACACACCAGTTCAGGGCGTTGCCGGCCTGGCGCATGTCAGTCACCACAGGTGCCAGCAGATGCGGAATGCCTTCATACACCGAAAGCTCAAGCATTTTCGGGTCGATCAGGATCATGCGCACCTGGCTGGCGTCAGATTTGTAAAGCATGCTTAAAATCAGCGCATTCACCGCTACCGACTTACCGGAACCGGTGGTACCGGCAACCAGCACATGCGGCATCTTGGCAAGATCAGCCACGGCTGGTTTGCCTGAAATATCCTTACCCAGTGAGATCGCAAGCGGGGAATGCACATCGGCATAAGCCTGGCTGCCCATGATTTCCGACAGGTGTACGATCTGGCGTTTCGGGTTCGGGATTTCCAGCCCCATGCAGGTCTTGCCGGGAATCGTTTCGACCACGCGCACACTGACCACAGATAAAGCACGCGCCAGGTCTTTTACCAGATTGGTGACCTGGCTGCCTTTGACACCGGGAGCAGGCTCCAGCTCATAGCGCGTAATCACCGGGCCTGGCTGCGCAGTGAGCACTTTCACCTCGATGCCGAAATCCATCAGTTTGCGTTCGATCAGGCGTGAAGTGAAATCCAGCGTTTCGGCAGACGGCAATTCAACATTGCTGATGGCCTCATCCAGCAGATGTATAGGCGGCAAAGGGGAATCCGGGTGCGCTTCGAATAATGGTGCCTGTTTTTCTTTCTGCACGCGGACGCTTTTCGGAATTTCCAGCACAGGCGTCTCGATCTGCACAGGTTCGCGGTCTACAGTACGCGCACGTTCGTTCAGCACGAACTCAGTGCGTTCCTGTTTGACAACCTCGCCGGCTTTCCTGTCCTGCCAATCCTGCCATTTCAGCCTGATAAACTCATAGCCGGCAATCAGGCCGGCACCGAATTTTTCGATGATCATGATCCATGACCACCCCGTGAACAGGCTGAATCCCACCACGAACATCAACAGCAGGAACATGCTGGAACCGACATAACCAAACAGGCTGCGCAGGCCGCCATCAACCGCAGAACCCAGCATGCCGCCAGGCGCAAGCGGCAGGCTCGCCGGCAGCGTCAGCAGGTGGCCTGCTTCAAGCGCGCTTGAAGCCAGCAACAGCAAGGCGAAGCCGATAAAATTAAACAGCAGGAACGGCTTCTCGCCCTGGTCCACCGCCTCCAGCTCCAGGTATACAAACCACATGGCATAGAATGCCAGCACCGCCCACCACCACGCCGAAAAACCGAACACATACAGCAGCAGGTCAGACAGCCAGGCACCGACACTGCCGCCGCTGTTATTGATAACCGCATTATCCGGGGCCATGTGTGACCAGGAAGAATCATCCGGGTGATAGGTAAAAAGAATGACCGTAATGTAAAGGCCAACCAGCACCAAACCCAGCCACCAGGCCTCTTTTATAAGCGTTTTGGCCAGTGCGCTTGATTTAGCGGCTTCAGCCTCGCGCCTGGCATTGACCGGTTTGGATTTTTTGAAAAACAAGATAGCAAAACCTTAGCTTATTTACTGTTGGATTTAATTATAGCAGTATCAAAGTCAGTGCGTAGCGATTAGAATATCAAACTGATTTCAACTGTAAATATCATGGAGTAACGCAATGGATATCGGTATAAAAGAACAGGATAGAAAAAACATCGCACAGGGTCTGTCACACCTGCTGGCAGACACTTATACACTTTATCTTAAAACACATTATTTTCATTGGAACGTGACAGGCCCCATGTTCAACACCTTGCATTTGATGTTTGAGACACAGTACAACGAACTTGCACTTGCGGTTGACCTCGTTGCTGAACGCATCCGTGCATTGGATGTCTATGCTCCAGGCACTTATCGCGATTTTGCCAGACTGACTTCCATCAAAGAAACCGAGTCCGTACCAAAAGCACAGGACATGATTGCGGAGCTGGTGGCAGGTCACGAAGCGGTGTGCCGCACAGCGCGCAGCGTATTCCCGAGCGCTGACAATGCATCCGACGAAGCAACTGCAGACCTGCTCACACAGCGCCTGCAAGTGCATGAAAAAACGGCATGGATGCTGCGCAGCTTGCTTGAAAAATAATACTGATTTTAGTTTTACGTCATTCCGGCGGAGGCCGGAATCCAGACAAATCACTTAATTGCATAAAACTGAGCATGCGGGAGACAATTTTTTATTCGTTATTTTGAGATTATTAATCACTTAAATTACCACTCTATACACCACCTTGCCTAGATTCCGGCCTCCGCACCACAGGCACCCCGATCTGCCAAGTGCTAAAGCACTTGCAAAGTCGTATGCCGGAATGACGGACTTATTGATATTTTTGTTAAAATTTTAGAAAGCAATACACTATGGCAACACGTCACGCCAAATTACTTATTTTAGGCTCTGGCCCGGCAGGCTATTCTGCGGCAGTATATGCAGCACGCGCCAACCTCAAACCCGTGCTGATTACCGGCATCGCACAAGGCGGCCAGCTCATGACCACGACTGAAGTCGATAACTGGCCTGCCGATGCAGACGGTGTGCAAGGCCCGGAACTGATGGCACGCTTCCAGAAGCACGCTGAGCGCTTTAACACTGAAATGATCTTTGACCATATCCACACCACGCACTTGACTGAAAAGCCAATCCGCTTGGTCGGTGACAGCGGCGAATACACCTGTGATGCACTGATTATCGCAACCGGCGCCTCTGCAAAATACCTGGGCCTGGCATCCGAAGAAAAATTCTCGGGCAAAGGTGTTTCAGCCTGCGCCACCTGCGACGGCTTCTTCTATCGCAACCAGGAAGTTGCAGTGATCGGCGGCGGCAATACCGCGGTTGAAGAAGCGCTGTACCTGGCCAATATCGCCAGCAAGGTGACCCTGGTACACCGCCGTGACAAGTTCAAAGCCGAAGCGATTCTTGTAGACAAACTCATGGCACGCGTTGCAGAGGGAAAAATCGTACTGGAAACCTTCTCAACCCTGGATGAAGTGCTGGGCGATGACACCGGGGTAACCGGCATGCGCATCAAAAGCGTCAATGACGGCAGCACCAAGGACATCGCGTTGCAAGGCGTATTCATTGCGATTGGCCATAAACCGAACACCGATATTTTTGAAGGCCAGCTGGAAATGGAAGGCGGCTACATCGTGACGCAGATGGGTCGCGCCGGCAATGCCACGGCAACCAGTGTACCAGGGGTGTTTGCGGCAGGCGACGTGCAGGACCATATCTACCGCCAGGCAGTCACCAGCGCCGGTACCGGCTGCATGGCGGCACTGGATGCCGAGCGTTATTTAGATCACCTGAAATAAATGCATGCTGCCTTTCCGGGCATTCATACCCGGAAAGGCAAATAGACATAAAGACTTAAAGTGATGAAAACGCTCAGCGAACAGATCAAGCAAGTCAAAACGCAAATCAAACAAGCTGAACCCGTAAAAATTGCAGCTGCTGTGACTGAACCGGTGCTGGCACCGGAAGAGCTGTTCAAGCTGGCAGTAAAAGATGCACGCCCATTGCCTGAAGAATTAAAGCATGCCCGCCTGCATCATTCCCCCAAAAAACCTAAACCCATCCCCAAACAGTTCATCCTGGATGAGCGGCAGGCGCTGGCCGATTCATTATCCGACCACTACATCCCGGCACATGAACTGGAAACCGGTGAAGAGCTGCTATACCTGCGTGACGGACATTCGCCGGATATTTTAAGCAAGCTGCGGCGCGGGCACTGGGTGGTTCAGGCCGCCATAGACCTGCATGGACTGATCTCTGACGAAGCGCGCGCTTATGTCGCCAGCTTTCTCAACGACTGTAAAAAACGCGGTCTGCGCTGCGTGCGCATCGTGCATGGCAAAGGCCTGGGCTCTCGCAACAAGGAACCTGTACTTAAGCACAAGCTGCGCGGCTGGCTCATGCAGCGTGACGAGGTGATTGCCTACGCACAGGCGCGAAAAACCGATGGCGGCAGCGGTGCCGTGATCGTGCTGCTCAAATCCCAGTAAGCATTTCGCTACAAGCCAAGCTCGCTCAGGCTGGCGTGATCATCCGGCCGACGCCCCAGTGGCCAGAAGAATTTGCGTTCCGATTCCTTGATCGGCAAGTCGTTGATACTGGCATAACGCAGCTCCATCAGGCCATTCGCATCGAACTGCCAGTTTTCATTGCCATACGAGCGGTACCATTGGCCGGAATCATCATGCCATTCATAAGCGAACCTGACCGCAATACGATTCAGGTCAAATGCCCATAACTCTTTAATCAGCCGGTAATCCAGCTCTTTTGCCCACTTGCGGGTTAAAAACTCAACGATCTGCGCCCTGCCGGCCGGAAATTCCGCGCGATTGCGCCACTGGCTATCAGGCGTATAAACCAGCGAGACCCGCTGCGGGTCACGGCTGTTCCAGCCATCTTCAGCCAGCCGCACTTTAAGCTCTGCGGTTTCACGGGTAAATGGCGGCAATGGTGGCCGTGCATCTGTACTAGCATTCATCATGAACTCCTTGTGCAAATAAACCAGGTTCGTCAGCCGGCCCAAGACCCGGCCGGGCTTTAGTTTTCTACCAGGAAGCCGCCGCTCTGGCGTTTCCAGAACTGTGAATATAAACCGCCTTTAGACAGCAGTGCGTTATGGTCGCCCTCTTCAATAATAACGCCTTCGTCGAGTATCACCAGCCTGTCCATAGCGGCGATTGTAGACAACCGGTGCGCGATGGCAATCACGGTCTTGCCCTGCATCAGCTCGTACAGGCTGCTCTGGATGACGGCTTCCACCTCGGAATCCAGCGCGCTGGTGGCTTCATCCAGCACCAGTATCGGCGCATCCTTAAGCATGACGCGTGCAATCGCAATACGCTGGCGCTGGCCGCCGGAGAGTTTCACGCCGCGTTCGCCCACATGGGCATCATAGCCGGTACGCCCTTTTGCATCGCGCAGGTTTAAAATGAAGTCATGTGCTTCGGCACGCCTGGCGGCGGCAATCATCTCGGCTTCAGTAGCATCCGGCCGGCCGTAAAGAATATTGTCTCGCACGCTGCGGTGCAGCAGGGAAGTATCCTGCGTCACCATGCCGATATGCGCCCGCAGGCTATTCTGCGTCACGGATTTGATATCCTGTCCGTCGATCAGGATACGCCCGGACTCGATTTCATAAAAGCGCAGCAGCAGGTTCACAATCGTGGATTTACCGGCACCGGAACGCCCCACCAGCCCGACTTTTTCACCCGGCCTGATATTAAGCTCAAACTTATTCAGCAGCAGGCTGCGGTTATTGTAAGCAAAGTCAATCTGGCTGAAATGCACATGCCCGCTGCTGACCTGCAAAGGCTGGGCATCAGGCATATCCACTACCCGGTGTGGCAATGAAAGCGTATTGATGCCATCCTGCACCGTACCTACCTGCTCATACAGCGAAGTCATCTCCCACATCACCCAGTGTGAGATGCCGTTGAGCCTTAATGCCATCGCAGTGACCGCTGCAACGCCGCCGACACCTACCTGCCCTTGGCTCCAGAGCCAGAGCGCCACGCTGCCGCAGCTTAGAATCAGCAGCATGTTCAATAGGTGGTTGATGGTTTCGATGCTGCTCACCATGCGCATCTGCTTGTGCACCGTACCCAGAAACTCATGCATGGCAGTCTGTGCGTAGCCGGCCTCGCGTCCCGCATGGGAAAACAGTTTTACGGTACTGATGTTGGTATAGGCATCGGTAATGCGGCCGGTCATGAGCGAACGCGCATCCGCCTGCTGCTGGGAAACCTTGCTTAATTTGGGTATAAAGTAAATCAGCGCACTGGCATAGAGTACCAGCCAACCCAGAAACGGCCAGATGATCAGCACATTGAAACTGCCGACAACGGCCACCATGGTGGCAAAATAGATCATGACGAATACCAGGATATCCGCAACGATAAACCATACATCACGCACCGCCAGCGCGGTCTGCATGACTTTGGCTGAAACGCGGCCGGCAAACTCATCCTGATAGAAACTCATGCTCTGGTTAAGCATCAGGCGATGGAAGTTCCAGCGCAGGCGCATCGGGAAATTACCCGCGAGCGTCTGGTGTTTCAGCAATGACTGCAAACCGATGAATACGGTGCTGAATATCAGCACGCCGGCCAGTAGTAGCAAATGGCTTTTTTCCTGCGCCCATAACTGATCCGGCTGCACTTTGCTGAGCCAGTCCACCACTTTACCCATCATGGCGAATAACAAAGCCTCAAATGCCCCGATCAAGGCAGTCAGCAGGGTCATCACCAGGATATAGGGACGCATGCCCTCGGTACAGCCCCAGGCAAACCGCCAAAAACTCTTTGAGGTAGCCTGGATGGACTGGCTAGGAAAGGGATTGACTAGATTTTCAAACCAGCGAAACATAATGTCCGATCAAAATGGCTTAATAATACAGACCGCCTCAGCCGCAATACCTTCGCCGCGCCCGGTGAAACCCAGCTTTTCTGTAGTGGTGGCCTTAACGTTCACCTGCGATAGCGCAATTTCACAATCAGCGGCGATATTGGCGCACATCTGCGCAGTATGCGGGCTTAATTTAGGCGCCTCACAGATGACGGTAGCATCGATATTGCCCACGCCGAACTGACGTTCTTTAAGCAGCGTCACCACATGCCGCAACAGCTGGCGCGAATCGATGCCTTTGTAACGCATGTCACTCGGCGGAAAGTGCTTGCCGATATCCCCCAATGCCGCAGCGCCCAGCAGGGCATCGCAAATGGCATGCAGCAGCACGTCTGCATCCGAATGCCCATCCAGCCCCTTCTCATGCGGGATCTCCACGCCGCCGATAATGCATTTACGTCCTGCAACCAGTGCGTGCACATCAAAACCGTGCCCTATTCTCATGACGATATTTCCTTTTGCATCAGCACTTCCATCAAAGCCAGGTCCTGCGGGTAAGTGATTTTCATATTACGCATGGAGCCTACCACCAGTTTGGGCTGCAAACCCAAAGCCTCTACTGCCTGCGCTTCATCCGTAGGCACGCCATCAAAGCCGGCCAAAGCTTGATGAAGCAGATCGAAACGGAACATCTGCGGGGTCTGCGCCTGCCATAAACCGTCTCTCGGGATGGTCTTTTCTACCCGCGAGTCCGCATTAGACTGCTTCAGGGTATCCGCCAGCGGTAATGCCAGCAGGCCGCCGACATCATCATGCTCCAGCGCATCCAGCAACTGGTTCAATAATGCAACCGTCAACCCGGGGCGCGCCGCATCATGCACCAGTATCCAGTCATCCGCAGCTACATTCGGCCGCATCGCCTCCAGCGTATTCAGCACCGTCTGCGCACGCGTATCGCCGCCCGTGTAATGCAGGTTCAGGCGGCTATGGCTGTCCAGCGTCAGGCTGCGCCAGAAAAAATCATCTGCGCTCAAGGCAAGGTTGATACTTGAAATGCGGGGGCATGCGAAAAATGTCTGAATGCTATGTGAAACGACGGGCTTGCCGCACAAAGGCAGGTATTGCTTGGGAATGGCGGTAGCCATGCGGTTACCGGCACCGGCGGCCGGGATGATAATGTGAAAACGCGCCATATTGAAAATCTGAACATGTTGGAATGATGGCTAAATTCTAACATGGCGCCCCGCACTCTCCCCATTCCGCAGCAACTAAAATACCGGCCAGAAAGCGCCGCCTGAGTTTAACGGGTCAGCTGACATGCGGCACGGCACATTTATTCTCGATCCCAGTATGGCTCCGCACCGAAGCGCTCTACCAGGAAATCGACAAAAGCGCGGATCTTGATCGGCAGGTTGCGTTTTGGCATATACAGCGCATAAACCTGCTGCTTTGTCGGGATATATTCAGACAGGACCGATCTCAGGCGCTTGGCCTGCAGATCCTTACCGATAATGAACGTAGGCAGCAGCGCGATACCAAACCCACTCAGCACCACTTGCGACAGCGCCTCGTCATCGTTAATCCTCAGCTTACCCGAAACCGATACGGAAACCTCGCCGGCAGGGCCGGTAAAACGCCATAAACCGCGCTCACCGGAATGGATATAATCCAGGCAGTTATGCTTAACCAGTTCGTCCGGAGATTGCGGGATACCGAACTCCTCAAAGTAAGCCGGCGTTGCACAAAGTCGGCGGCGTATGGGCGCGAGTTTCCTGGCTACAAGCGCCTGCGGCAAGTCGCTCGTTACCGAGATCGCAACGTCATAACCCTCTTCAGCCAGGTCAACCACCCTGTCCGTGATCGTCATGTCGATGTCCAGCTCAGGATAACGGCGCAGGAAATCACCGACGGCCGGGGCAATATGCAGCGTTCCGAAAGCAACGCTCGCAACGATCTTGAGTACGCCGCGCGGCTGGGTGTTCAGGTTATCAATCATCTTATGGGCTTCATCCGCCTCATAACCGATACGCGTGCAGTAATCAAAAAAAGCAGCCCCGACCTCAGTCAGGCTAAGATGCCGCGTGTTGCGGTTGAGCAGGCTGGCGCCTAGAGCCTGCTCCAATTTAGCTACAGATTTACTGACGGAAGACCTGGAAACATTAAGCTTTCTGGCCGCGCCAGAAAAGCTTTGCTCATTGACGACGTGCGCAAAAATGATCATCAGATTCAAATCATACATGCGCCTATTGTAGCGTGATAAGAAACAGTGATGTGCATTTATGAGTACTTATTTATTTTGCATGAGCCCATTATCATTCAAGCCTGCCCAGCATGCATGCTGAGCATTTTTTTTTGAAGTTATGGAATCAATATGGAATTAGAAAAGTTAATCATTTCAGATCAGGACTATGCGCGCTTATCCAAACTCAGAGATAGCCAAATACTGGAAGATGAGCTAAGCAGGGCTGTATTAGTGCCTTCCGACCAGGTACCGCCCAATGTCGTAAAAATGAACGCACGCGTCACCTACCTGGACGAAAGCAACGGCACCACCAGGGAAGTCGAGCTGGTCTACCCGGAGGAAGCCGATTCCAGCAACGGAAAGATTTCCGTGCTGACACCAGTAGGCTCCGCTCTGTTAGGCCTGGAAGTAGGCCAGACGATCGAGTGGCTATTCCCAAACCAGCAATCAAGACTGCTGAGGGTCATAAGCGTCATACATACGGCTTAACGATATGCTTGATTTTAAACACACCGAATTAAAGAACAAGACCCTGGTCATTTCTGAGAACGGGTCTTTGTCAGATCACATTGAAAATCTGTTCGCAGACCGTGACTGGCTTGTCGAAAGCATGTCTACGCATTTGATGATCTGGCAAGGGGCCTCATCGGCCATCGATTACCGTTGCGTGATATTTGTGATAGACCAGCATTTCCGCAAGCGTTTCAGCGGGCTTATTACTGAAATGAGTGCAGTGATCAGAAACGCTTCTATGCACACGCCTGTTTATTTACTATTGGAGAATGACGATGACACCATGTTCTCCGCATGGCTCAATCACGTTAAAAAGACATTCAAATTGGCCACTGGCCAGCATGGCCTGCATGAAGCGATACGGAGCATCGTCAGCACGGAAGCGCCATGCGCCTCATAAGCCTTTGCACCTCAAGCGCCGGCACATATCCCTGGCGTTCATATTTTAAAAAAACTTGAACGCCAGGGTCTGCCTGCGCTTATTAAAACCCAATCACATTCCAGATACTACAAGTGCACAGGCAAGTATTCACCAGCTTGCGGCAATGCATGGCCTGCATGCATTGCCGGGCTGATGCCGACGGCGTCACCCGGTGTGCACCGCCACCGGCAACGCTGTTAAAAACCGATCGCACGCAGGGGTTAACTCGTGAAATTAATGAAAAACATTCTGATCGCAGTCGATCTCTCAGACCAGCCCTGCCATGCCGTATCGCGAGGGCTTGACCTGGCAAAAGGCTGCAATGCACATTTCAGCGTTATCCACACACCAGGGATGAACATGTTTCTGCTTTCGTTACGGCATGCCCTGGGCCATAGAACCGATAAGCTGACCCGCAAAGCGTTATGTGAACAGATGACGGCACTACGGAACATTGCAGACCTGCCTGCAAAAAATCCTGACAACGGATCCAGCCTTCAATTGGCACAAGGCATGGCGTTATCGGCCATTCCCAGGTTTGCAGATTCCACCGATGCCGACATGATAGTGATAGCGCTCCGCAGGTCATCGCCTGTGCAGCGCATGGTTATCGGCGTTACGGCCACGCACATTCTGCGTAAAAGAAAAGCGCCGTTACTGATCGTAAAAAACCCCTGTAAAGGCGCCTACCAGAACCTGCTGATTTATGTAGATTTTTCGCCCATTACGGAGTTATCCATCAGAATGGCAAGAGAAATAGCCCCGGAAGCAGACATCGTCCTGTTGAATGTTTTTGGCGTGCCGTTTGAGGGCATGCTGCGGCATGCAGGCGTTGCAGAAGAACTCATCTACCGCCACAGGATCGAGGCCAGGGAACGCGCAACACGCCAGATCTGCGCGCTTGCAAACAAGGCGGGATTGGATTCGCATGAGTTCTCAGTCGTCATAGAGCATGGTGATGCTGCAGAAATCATTCTGGAACAGGCACGCTACAACGCCAGCGACCTCGTGGTGATGGGAAAGCACAGCACCCATATTACAGAGTACATCCTGCCCGGCAGTGTTGCAAAAAAAGTGATGGGCGGGGCTATTGCCGATGTGCTGCTCGTTGCCGACAAGCAGCGCTTTATCTTAAGCCAGCAGCAAAAGCCGCTCGAGGATTAAATGAGCGGCGCTACCTGATAACGTCGCGCCAGAGCCTTTCCATCAGATCGGGGGCTTTCATTTTTTCAATCCACCATTTCAAACCCGCGCCCACTTCCCCGCTGCGCCAGGCCAGGTAAAGCGGCTCCGGCTGCCTTGGCTCTTCCACCTGTTTTTCAACCAGCAGGCCTTTTTCAATAGCATTGCGTGCCAGCGGTTCAGGCAGAAAGCCAAACCCGACGCCAGCCAGCTGGAACTCGTATTTATTACGCATATCAGGCAGCGTCAGCGTATCCTGCCCAAAAATCAGGCCTACGGTACGCGGCTGCATTTTACGTACGCTATCACTGACTGCAATCGCCTTGTATTGATACAGCTCGGCCTTGCCAAGCGGTTTGTCGATCGCAGCGAGCGGATGCTGCGGCGAAACCGCAAATACAAACTTGGTGGCGCCGATGATCTCGGCGCTATATCCCCCGCCGGATGGCCCTGCCCCGGCTGCGGCCACGAGCAGGTCCACCCTTCTATCCATCAAAGCCTCCCAGCTGCCGGACAGCGCCTCCTCCGAGAATCTCAGCCGTGTCAGGTTGGCTACTTTGTAAAACTCCGTTATTTCTGCTATCAGCGCTGTCGGGGAAAAAATCGAATCCATGCCGATAGCGAGCTCCGTCTCCCAGCCGCAGGCAACCCTGCGCACCCTGTGTTCAAGGTCTTCTGCCGCCTTCAACAGGTAACGCCCTTCTT
Organism: Methylotenera sp. G11; assembly: GCF_000799735.1. NCBI lineage: Bacteria > Pseudomonadati > Pseudomonadota > Betaproteobacteria > Nitrosomonadales > Methylophilaceae > Methylotenera > Methylotenera sp. G11. The sequence goes on from NZ_JUHH01000001.1 coordinate 881,517, forward strand.
TCAGCAACTCTTTTCCGGCGCCGGTCAGCGTGACTTTCGGACCCTGCCGCTCAAACACCTGCACGCCCAGATCCTGTTCCAGCTTACCGACTGTGTACGAAATTGTCGACGGTACTTTGTGCAGCTCTACTCCGGCGCCGGCAAAGGTGCCGCAGCGGTCAATGGCATCAAGTATCAGCAGTGAATCCAGGCTTATTCTAAACATTCGAAATTTTCGATCATAGATTGATAATCTTTCCGTTTTTCATACGGGAACGAGCAGTTCATAATACACATCACATTAACGGGTGGCGATATATTTAAACAATATCGTGTTTCAAATTATCGCATATAGATTAATGAAGATTCAAACAAATAGATCGGCAGACAGGAGTCATAAATCATGTTACAGGTTCTAAGAAACAGCCAGCGCGGCACCGCAGACCATGGCTGGCTGCAATCTAACCATTCATTTTCATTCGGCCATTATTACAACCCGGATGAAATGGGGTTCGGGCCGCTGCTGGTGATTAACGAAGACCGCGTGCAGCCGTCACGTGGCTTCGGCACGCATGGCCATGACAACATGGAGATCATCAGCTATGTGCTGAGCGGCGCATTGGAGCACAAAGACAGCATGGGCAACGGCTCCGTGATCCGATACGGCAATGTACAGAGGATGAGCGCCGGCACCGGTGTGCAGCACAGTGAGTTCAACCACTCCGGTACCGATCTGGTGCACTTTTTACAGATATGGATCAAACCTGATGTCACCGGCATTGAACCGGGCTATGAAGAAAAGTATTTTGACACGGCATCAAAAGCCGGAAGCCTGCGCCTGATTGCCTCGCCTGATGGCCGTGATGGCTCCGTACTGATTCACCAGGACGCGCATATATTTGCATCCATATTGAGCGCTGGTGATCACGTGAAATATGGCCTGGCACCCGGACGCACAGCATATGTGCACCTGATACGCGGCCATGCTGAAGTGAACGGCATTGAATTAAACAGCGGGGATGCATTAAAGATCAGCGAAGAAACCCTGATTGATTTTAAAAACGCCGCGGATGCGGAGTTGCTGCTGTTCGATCTGCCTTATTAACTTATTCATCAATTTTTAATTCATTATCTTTAGACTCAGGAGTCATGCAATGAACCAGGAAACAATACTTATCGTAGGTGCAGCAGGCAATAACGGCACGGCGGCCATTGAGGCGCTTGTGAATAGAAACGGCAGCCATATCAAGGTGCGTGCAGGTGTCAGGAGTGCAGATAAAGCGGCACAGCTTAAAACACGCTTTCCCGCGATTGAGGCCGTACTTTTCAACCTCGATGAGCCAGCGACGCTGAAGGCCGCTTTTGCAGGCGTGTCCAAGGTGTATATCATCCCAGGTAACGTCGAGAATCGCGCCCAGCATGCCAAGAACGCAATCGATGCGGCAGTTGCAGCAGGCACCGTCAGGCAAGTGGTGCTGTTATCCGTAGTCGGCGCCGAGTGGGAAGCCATCCTGTTTGCGAAACAGTTCCGTGAGGCGGAAAAATACCTGGAAGCCTCAGGCCTGCCCTGGACACACCTGCGCACGATCTGGTTCCAAGATAACTTCTTCGGCTGGGCTGATGGCATTAAAAACGGCACACTGTATTTTGGCATCAGGGATGGCAAACTCGCACCGTTGAATGTTAAGGATATCGGTGAAGCCGCATCTGTGATCCTGACCACAGACGGCCACACCGGCAAGGCATATAACCTGACAGGCCCGGAACTACTGTCGGGCAATGATATTGCGGCGATATTTGCACGCGTCACCGGCCATGCCGTTGATTATGTATCACCGGATGAAAACTCAACCTATGAGTCACTGACAAGCGCAGGCTGGCCAGTGTGGCAGGCCAAAGGCTTGCTTGAACTGTTTGAAGTGTTTGCATCCAACCAGGCGGCAGTGGTCACCCCTGATGGTGAAGCGCTGCTTGGCAGGCCATTGACCAGGCTTGAGGACTATATAAATGCCAACAAAGAGGCGTTTATTTAACCCTTCACTATATTTAAGCGGCGAATCCGGGGAACTATTACCCGGATTTGCATTCAGTAATCAATTACACCGGAGCCCCATGCATGCAATATCAGCAACAACTTGACCTGAGTAACCGTTACACCAGAACTGCCATGAGCCTGCATTGGTTCATGGCCGTACTATTGCTTGGACTGTTTGCCGTTGGCATATACATGCATGAACTGCCATTATCCCCCTGGAAACTGCAGGTTTACTCCTGGCATAAATGGGCAGGTGTAACCGCATTCATACTGGTATTGGCAAGGCTGGCCTGGCGGTTTACGCACCGCCCGCCGCCATTGCCGATCAATATGTCCAGGTCGGCGGAATTAGCAGCCCATGCCGGGCACGCCCTGCTTTATGTGCTGATGATCGCGATTCCATTGACAGGCTGGCTAATGAGTTCAGCCAAGGGGTTTCAGACCGTGTATTTCGGCATTATCCCGATCCCTGATTTGCTGGCTAAGAACAAAGAACTCGGCAACCTGCTGCGTGAAGTGCATGAGGTCCTGAATTTCATACTTGCCGCAGTTGTCATCGGACACATTGCGGCGGCCATCAAGCACCATCTAATCAACAAAGATGATGTGCTGACGCGTATGTTGCCGCGCAGCAGAAGCTAACACCGACTCAACATGAAATTGAATAAACAGAGACATTGATAATGAAGAAGATTACTGCAATCGTGGCGGGCAGCCTGGCATTCGCCGCCCAGGCACAAGCCATTGAGTTCAACCACATCCAGGCAGAGAAAAGCACGCTGGGTTTTGTATACAAACAGATGGGGGTGCCCGTTGACGGGAGTTTCAAAAAGTTCAGCGCGCAGCTCAGTTTTGATGCCGCAAAGATCAGCACCGCAAAAGCGGCGCTGGATCTGGATGTCAGCAGCATTGACGCCGGCTCCGATGAAGCCAACGACGCGGTAGCCGCCAAGGAGTGGTTTAATGCCAAAGCTTTTCCGCGTGCAAGATTCGAGTCCACCGGTTTCAAGGCATTGGGCGGCAACCGCTATGAGGTCAGCGGAAAAATGACAATCAAAGGCCGCACGCAAACCGTTACGGCACCGTTTACCCTGAACCAGCAAGGCAACAATGCCCTTGTGGATGGGGTCTTTGTTCTGAAACGCGCAGATTACGCGATTGGCGAGGGATCATGGTCTGACTTCGGCACTGTCGCCAATGAAATCCAGATCAAATTTCACTTTATCGCAAATGCAGGAAAATAAGCAGCATTTTTATTGATCATTTAACAGGAGACATGAATGAAACGTTTTACATTATTAGCAATTGCAGCAACATTTTCTACGGCGGCACTGGCCGCACCTGAAACCTACGTAATCGATGGCTCGCATACCCTGCCGCGCTTCTCTTACGACCACCACGGCTACTCAACCCAGTTGAGCCGCTTCGATAAAACCACAGGCAAGATCACGCTCGACCGCGCCGCGAAAACCGGATCCGTAGACATCACCATTGACACGACATCCGTCAACACCGGCTACCCATTATTCAATGAGCATATCCAAGGTGAAGATTTTCTCTACACGGCCAAATACCCGAAAGCCACATTCACTTCAAACAGCGTGAAGTTCGATGGCGACAGAATTGCCAGCATCGATGGCACGCTGACACTGAAAGGCATCAGCAAACCGGTAACACTGACAGTCACATCGACACTGTGCAAACCGCATCCTATGGTTAAAAAAGAAGCCTGCGGCGCCAATGCAACCACAATCGTAAAACGCTCGGACTTCAATATGGCGAAATACGTTCCTTACGTGAGCGATGAAGTCACGATCACGATTCCGGTAGAAGCGATTAAAGAATAATCAGCAGTCTTTTAAATGAAAAAGCGCCAGTGGCAATTCCTGCCTCTGGCGCTTTTTTTACGATCACCTCGCATGAATGTCTTTGCTGCATCCGTGCGTTTACCAAGCCACGGCATCAGCCCTTGATCATGGCCTTGATCAGGTTCCTGCGCTGCAGCCTGGACATCAGCAATACCGCCAGCAGATGCAAGACAACCATGGCCTGCAGCAGGCTGGATAATATTTCATGGATCTGCACCGGCAGATCCTCGCCCCAGTATAAATCAGTGCGGCTGATCCAGCCGGTAAAGCCAAGCAGCACGATCAACAGCCACATCACATAAACAGCCAGCTGACCCAGCGGGTTGTGGCCGTGGTGGTCAGCCACCTGCCCGGTTCTGATCCCGTGCAGGTGCAGCCTGATGTCTACAAATCTCGGCACAAAAAACCTTGAAGCAGCCGAACGCGCCAGCCAGAAGCCATCAACCAGGCGCAGCAGCACAAATACGATGCAGGCATAGCCCAGCAGGCGATGCCAGTAGCCGGAGTCATTGAAGAAATTCACCATCACGCCTGTAGCCACTGCCCAATGCGTCAACCTGACGGTCAGGCTCCAGGCACTGTCAGCGGATTGGGAAAGATTCGCTTTCATGACTTGCAAGCTGCCAGCCTATTTTTCCACTTCAGCTTTGATGATGGCTAGGGTCTTGGTGTCAAAATAGATCTCTACCTTTTTACCCTGCTTGTTGCGGCCGTAAATCTCATAGCAGTTAGCGTCCACCTTGAATTTCTTGATGGTGTAACCCTCTTCATTCAACGCTTGCTTTAAGGTATCTTCAGAAGCCCACTCCGATTTCGGGTATACCGGGCAATCAGCTCCGGCAAGCGCCTGCAATGGCAGCAGGGAAAATAACGCGAATAATAATTTCATTTCATAGCCTTTCAAAAAATCAATCAAAAATAGAATCATTAAATACCGGGGCAGTCAATTCCTAGCGCCGGTAAACACCTGGCCCTGATAAATGTCAGGCCTGGTACACATATGTGCCGCTCCTGATCGCGGTCAGGTCTTTGGCGCCGGATAATGCCATCGTCATCTCCAGTTCATCGCGCATCAGCCGTATTACATGGGCAACGCCAAGCGCCCCGCCTGAAGCAAGCCCCCAGATATACGGTCGCCCGACCATGACCGCATCGGCGCCCAGTGCAAGTGCCTTGAACACATCCTGGCCATTACGGACACCGCTATCAAACAGGACTTTTGCCTTGCCGGAAATTGCGCGGCTTATGTCCGGCAGCAATTGCAGGCTACCCGGCACGCCATCCAGCACGCGGCCGCCATGGTTGGAAACCACAACGGCATCACAGCCCAGGCTTACCGCATGCTCCGCATCTGCAGGATGCAGGATGCCTTTAATGATCAAGGGCACCGTAATCTGGTCCCTAAGCCACATCAGGTCATCCCAGCCCGGAGCCTGTTTCATCCAACCATCGAAGACGACGCTTGCGCCCGTTGCATCGGCCAAGGCGATCGGCGCCTCAAGATTGACGGCGCTCACGTCTTTAGGCAAGGCAATTGCAGCCTGCTTGACCGGCGCATCTACCGTAAACATGACCGCACTATAACCGGCGCTTAACGCCTTTTTCACCAGCCGCAATGTAGTTTCGCGGTCAGCCTGCCAATACAGCTGAAACCACAGCGGCTGGCCTGCGGCCTCGATAATCGTCTCCAAAAGCTGGCTTGCCAGTGAGCTGACCACCATCTGCCCGCCTTGCGCTACGCCGGCCATCGCGCTTGCCGTCTCGCCGTCAGGGTGGAATAAGCGCTGGTAAGCCAGCGGCGCCAGAATGACCGGGTGGCTGAAAGACTGCCCGAACAGTTCAACGCGGGTATTGCCTCCCCTCACATCCGCGAGAGGCCTCGGCATCAGGCTGACATCTTCAAACACCTTGCGGTTCCTGGCCGAAGTCAGGCCCTGGCCGGAGCCGGACTGCAGGTACTGCCAGACTTCCTTGCGCAGGCGCTCTTCGGCATGGGGTAAATAATCAATCGCGGTCTGGATATCGGCAGCAGGCGACTTTAAATAGGCGCGATGCATCATTCTGTCCAGCGCCTCAACAGATTATGATAGCTGCCCGTCAGCTGAATCACCGGCGCGACTTCACCAATGTTCGCGCGCAGGTCAACCAGCGCCATGTCCATGTCGTACAGCAGGCGGCGCTTGACCGGGTCGCGCACCATGCTCTGGATAAACATGAAGCAGGCGACGCGCTGGCCGCGCGTTACCGGCGTTACCTGGTGAACGGAAGAAGATGGATAAACCACGATACTGCCCGCCGGCAATTTAATGCCATGGGTACCGAACGTATCATCAATCACCAGTTCACCGCCGTCATATTCGTCCGGCTCAGACAGGAACAAGGTTGCAGAAACATCGGCACGCACATAGCCGCTGCCGTCAGGCATCATGCGCATCGCATTATCCACATGAAAGCCATAGGCATTGGCATCGCCTGCATAACGGTTAAAAAACGGCGGCAGTATCTTTAGCGGTAGTGCCGCAGAGAAAAACAGGGGATTGCGGTTCAATGCAGTCAATACGATCTTACGTAATGCGCCCATTTGCGCGGCTTGTTCAGACAACTGCTGGTTATTCTTGACCGCAGCGGCCTGCAGCCCGGCCGTCACCCGGCCATCAACCCAATCAGCGCCAGCCAGCAAGGCCTGCGCCTGCTCGAGCTCCTCCCTGTTCAATACCTGTGGTATCTGCAATAACATCGCATCTCCTCTTTATCTATCAAAACTTCTGCCGGGCGGTACGCTTAACCTGGTCGCAGCATGCAATCACAACATGCGATAAAGCCATGCTGAAACAGCATGACTTTATCGTGATTGCTAACCGTGATTAGAATTTAAACTCAGTGGTGAGTATCGCGGTACGGCTATTGCCCGGAACGCTGAAACCGCCATTGTCATAAATTGCGTCGTAATAGGTTTTGTCCAGCAGGTTCTTGACGTTCAGCTTGACTGCCCATTTCTTTTCTTCATAACTTAACATGGCGTCTACACGTGCATAACCCGGCAGTTTATTCGGGTCAAACTTGCCATCCGTAAAGTTATTTCCCGGGGTCGCACCCTGTGGGCTGTATCCAAGACGTTCAGCTTTGGCTTCCAGACCCATGCCGAATTTCCATTTCTCGGCAAACTTGTACGTACTCCAGATATTGAAAGTAGCCGGCGGCGTGTTTCTTGGGCGCTGTCCCTGGTAACCGCTGTAAGACTTTGTGATCACACCGGTATTCGCGTTCACGTTTTCTGCCACTTCCACGATCTCGGCATCCATGAATGCCAGGCCGCTGAACACTTCCCAGTTTTCTGTAATACGGCCGGCCAGCTCAAACTCCAGGCCATTGGTACGACGCTTTTTCGTCAGGATCGCCGCGGTTGATTCCAGGTCTGTGTTGCGCTCCCAGTCTTTTTCAGTGCTATACAGCGCAGCCCTGAAAGCCAGATCGCCATCAAGGAACAGCCATTTACTGCCCAGCTCGATGGTTTTGCTTCTTTCAGGCGGCTGCGGTTTCACGGTCAGCTGGTACAAGTCAGCCGTCGGGCTGAAAGAATCGCTGTAACTTACGTAGTAATGCGCTTCCGGGGTGTGGTGGTACGATAAAGCCGTACGATAGCTGTTTTCACCGTAACTTAACTTGGGTGAAGTCGCGCTGGAGTAATCCGCACGCAGCTCATCGCGGCGCATGCCGAACAGCACATCCCATTTTGGCGCAATGGTCACCGTATCCTGGAAGTACACGGCATAGTTATCCGCATCGAACTTGGTCGGATTGGCAGTATCCTCGGTACCTGCATTGTAGTATTTCTCGGCACCAGGCGCGAGATCAATCAAAGTACTGCGATAATTCTTCTCTTTGAGATATTCAACCCCAGACAGGAACTGGTGCTTTAACCCGGCCAATTCAAATTTAGTGCTGAAATCAGACTGCAGGGTCTGCGTCTGGTAATGCATTTGCCGCGTAACGGCACCGGTGCTGCTGAAATCTGCCGTTGGCAGCACGGTTGAACTTGGCTTCTGTGCCCAATAGGCACGCACATAGTCGGCATCCCTGAATTGTGTACGCAATTGCGTATCTTCACTGAACTTATGCGTGAAGATGGCGGTAGTAATTGACGTGTTGCTGCTATCAAAGTTCTTGCTGCCGCCGTAATACACGGAGTCGTCGATTTTTCCGCCTGCGGTATTGACATTGACAGGCCGCTTGTTGAAGAACGAAACGCCGAAATCCGGATCATCATCGGTTTTGGTCGTGACATGGTTCAGGAAGAACTCGTTATCTGTCCCGATACCGGTACCAAAGCTAAGCGCGATACCCTGACGGTCAAGCCTTGGCCTGTCGCCATTGGTTGGATTCTTACGGTAGTTCTCTTCCGCACGGTCCATCACGTTGAGGCGGATTGCCGTGGTATCGCCCAGTTTTTGATTGAAATCGCCGGTAAACTGATGATAGTTGTAGCTGCCCAATGAGCCGCTCACCGTGTTTTCATCAGTAAGCTTTGCCATTTTTGACACCTGGTTGATGACGCCGCCCGCCTGACCACGGCCAAACAGCATGGCCGCTGAACCACGTAACACATCCACCTGCTCCAGGTTGAAAAGCTCACGGTTGTATTGCGCAGTATCACGCACGCCATCAAGGTAAATATCGCCGAATGTATAAAAACCGCGCAGCATCATGTTGTCGCCGGCACGGCCGCCTTCAGCCGCATTGAATGTCAAGCCAGCCACATTTGACAGCGCTTCTTTCAGTGATGCAAGCTGCTGGTCCTTCATCAGGCTGTTCGTCACGGTAGTGACCGCCTGCGGGATGTCATGCGGATCCTGCAGCACTTTGCCGACACGCGTTTTGGTTGCCTGATAGCCATCTGCAACCGGTATTGCGCTGGCCTTGACATTCACCTCCTCAAGCTCCTGCTGTTCAGCAGCTTTTTCCACTTTCTCCTCGGCGATTGCAGTCATGGACTGCACCGCAAGGATCACCGCCAGGTACAGCGATTTCTGTGCAGATTTTTTTTGTTGATACAATTTCATAGTATTGCGTCCTAGTTCCCGATAGGCACGGATAAAGGTGCCCTAATGTCATTGGCTGGCTAACTAAGTAGGTTGTATCAACAATACTCACTGGCTGGCTGAATTTTGATTGCGACCTGCGTCGCGGTTAATTATTTTTTTGCGGGCTCGCTTACAAACCCTAATTTACTGATACCGACGTTCTGTGCATCTGCCATCACTTCGGCCAGAACCTGATAGCGCGTTTCTTTGTCGGCGCGTATATTCAATTCCGGCTGTGGCTTCTTCACGGCGATTTCCTGCAGCCTGGTTTTTAATTCCCCCTGCACGATCACCTGGTCATTCCAGTACATCTTGCCGGAGCCATCAATGGATACCGAAATCACTTCCGGCTTCTCGGGCAAAGGCTGGCTGCTTGCCTGCGGCAGGTCGATTTTTACCGCATGCGTCAGCAATGGCGCAGTGATGATAAAGATCACCAGCAATACCAGCATCACATCCACTAATGGTGTGGTATTGATCTCTGACATAGGTGCGGTATGTGATGTCACACCTGCACCGCTCCCTGAACCTATCATGCCGGCACCTCTGCAATATGAATGTGTTCTTTGGCTGAAGCCAGTTTCGCCTCATCATGCGCCGATTTAATCACGGCACCTGTCGTTAACAGTGTATGCAGGCTGTAGCCAAACTTTTCCAGCTCGCCGGAAAGCGCACGATTGCTGCGCACCAATGCGTTGTAAGCCAATACGGCAGGAATCGCCACTGCCAGACCCAGCGCAGTCATGATCAAGGCTTCGCCGACTGGCCCGGCGACTTTATCCAGCGTGGCCTGGCCGCTTGCACTGATACTTGCCAGCGCATGATAAATGCCCCACACCGTGCCAAACAAGCCCACGAACGGCGATACGCTGCCGACTGAGGCCAGCACGGTCAACCCGCTTTCCATCTTCGCACTCTCTTCTGCAATGCTGCGATTCATTGCACGTGCAACAAATTCATCCTGCGTGACCTGCTCCGAATTTCTGGATGCATGCAGCTTATGATGCTCAGCCGCTGCCACTGCTTCTTTTGCGAGCACAGATAAAGCGGTCTCCTGGTCTATTTTTAATGCTGCATTCAAGTTGGGCGCATTCCAGAACTGCTGTTTATAGCTTTTATAGGCTGCACGTAAACGCCATGCCGCTATGCTTTTTGTGATAATCAGATACCAGCTTGCCACTGACATGATCAACAACGTAGCCGCCACCAGGAAAGACACCACACCACCGGCGGCGATAAACTCCCAGGCATTAAATTCATAACCATTCTGCATACTTACTCCTTGATTGATATTAGCTGTCAGCTTAGCTGTTCAGTGAAAACTTCACCGGCACCAGCACATAGGCACTGACAGGCTGATTACTGCGTTTAGCAGGAATAAAACTCCACTTTTTCACAGCCTCGATTGCCGCCCGGTCAAGCTTTTCATAGCCGCTGCTGGAATCAAGCTGTACCGTTTCCGCCAAACCTTTTTCCGACACCAGCACCTTAAGCAGCACGCGCCCCTGCTCACCCGCCCTGCGTGAAATAGAGGGATACGCCGGTGCTGGGTTATTCAGATAAGCGGCACCAAACCGCGGTGGCTCAACCACCGGCTCAGCCTCAGCTTTATCCTTGGCGGGCGCTTCTACCGGCTGGGCAGCTTCTTCAGACTTAACCGGGCTTTCTGAAGACGCAGCTTCAGTCACCGCCGGCATTGCAGATGGCTCACTTCTGGCCGGCAATGTAGACTCCACTTCTTTTGCAGGCAACTCAACCGGCTTTTGTATTGGCTTTACTTCCGACTTCTGTTTTTTAGGTACGGTGACCACCTCAGGCGGCTGCTCCGTTACCTGCGGCTCTTCTGCAGATGGGGCGTTGACCAGGCTGACTGTCATCGGCGTAATCAGCTGCTCCTTTACCTCAACATCGGTACTGGCGATTAACATTCCGGCCAGGATCAGCATGTGCACCGACAGCACGGCTGCCAGCATCTTATAAGACGGCGCTGTGTCTTCAGCTTCACTTGCAGCCGAAGCGGATGCCAGCGGCAAGTCACGTACGCCGGGTTCATCAATTGCCGCATCCGACTGGAACCAGCTTGAATTTGCCACCAACTTCAGATTAGCCACCATAATTCTCTCCTGCTCCGTTAAGTGTCACCATCACCGGATCACTTTTTCCATCTTCACGAAATCCCACTGACCTGCCTACTTGGTAAGAATGAGTTTGCCCTGATTGGTAATACGCAAACGGTAACTTTCATTCGCATGCTTGATCAGCAGCTCACGCGCACCGTTAAATAAAACTTCACTGGTAATAACATAGGGATTGGACGAATCGACAGCCCTGCTGCTAAGCACTTTGCTATCTTCCATCAGGCTTTTATCCATTTCGCTTTTTATCAAATTACCACTCATGAATACAAATGATAATGATTCTCATTTGTTTGGTCAACAAAAATTTATCCAATTGCAATAATTCAGTAAACTTTGTTCGGAAAACAGGCAAATATCGCTTTCAAATCAAGCCGGTCAAGGGTTTTGTATCGGCTAGACAGTGACTGGAACAAACAGCTTAAGTGCGGCATTTAAAGCGTGAGGACTTAAAGTGTGGCGCAGTAATGAAATACACAGGATATACATCAGGATGATGATGATGTTATATGGATATAACGGCAAGAAACAGAAAGCGATACATAGAGCACTGCCCCGTCATTGGCGACAGGCGGCATGGCAAACGTGAATGATACGCAGCTGATGGGCGCTGCTGAAAGATTACGGGTTTAACCTGCCTTGTTTCCTGAATTCCCATGGCGGGGTCGGGTTCTTGTCAGCCCACAAGCCGATGCGCTTATTTTCGGCTACATTCTGGGCCTGCATATATTTTTCAGAGTCCTCGGTTGGATGTTCGTTCTGGTAATGCCTGAAAAACCAGGCCATGCCGCGCTCGATCTGCACTAGGTTCACATCAAGCCCATATACAAGCACCCTGCCCACCACGTGTGGGTAATAATCACGCCTGATCAGGTCGACCGTCACTTCTTTACCGGAAACCAGGCTGGAAAGAGATTTTTTTGCAGCGGCTCCAAATGGTTGAGCCTTTTCAGGGGCATCGATGCCAGAAAGCCTGACCTTGTAGTCCTTATGCGCAGCATCGCGTACCGTAATGGTGTCGCCATCAGCCACGGCGACCACGCGCCCGGTAATCACATCGGCATGAGCCGGCAACGCGAGCAATAAGCCTGCTAACAAAAGTTTTTTCATAAAAATTCGGTAATAATCAAACAGTCAATAAAATCACACTACCATACAAATCAGGCAGCAGTAAAAATCAAACAGTCAGCACAGTGGCACCGGTTGTTTTTCTCGCTTCAAGGTCACGATGCGCGATCGCGGCATCCTTAAGCGGGTAGGTCTGGTTCACATGAACTTTTACCTTGCCTGAAGTCACCACCTGTATCAGGTCATTCGCATTTGCTTCAAGCTGAGGCCTGTCGGCAATAAAGGTAGCCAGTATCGGCCGGGTGATCAATAGCGAGCCCTTCTGCGCCAGAACAGATAAATCCACAGGCGGAACCGCACCAGACGACGCACCGAACAGCACCATGAGCCCACGCGGCCGCAAACAATCCAGAGACTTCATAAAAGTATCTTTGCCTACCGAGTCATAGACCACAGCCAATTTCTGCCCGCCGGTAATTTCCAGCACCCGCGACTGGAAATCCTCGCGCGCGTAAACAATCGGGTAATGACAGCCATTGGCTTTCGCCAATGCGGCCTTTTCATCTGTAGACACTGTGCCGATCACCGTTGCACCCAGGGCTGCCGCCCACTGGCAGACAATCAAACCGACACCGCCGGCGGCCGCATGCACGAGAATAGTATCGCCGGGGCCAACCTTGTAAATATCCCGGATCAGATAACGCGCCGTCATCCCTTGCAGCATCATTGCTGCTGCCGTTACATCGCTGATCGTGTCAGGCAGTTTGATTAAACGGTCAGCGGCGATAAGCCTTTCTTCCGCATAAGCACCCATCACCGAGGCGTAAGCCACCCTGTCGCCAACTTTCAAGTGGGTCACGCCTGCACCAACAGCGTCAACGATGCCCGCCGCTTCCATCCCCGGAGTAAAAGGAAGCGCTACCGGATATAGTCCCGTACGGTGGTAAACATCGATATAATTCAGTCCGACAGCTGTTTGTTTCAGCCTTGCCTGCCCAGGGCCGGGAGCGCCGACATCAGTCTCCTCCCATTGCAGCACATCCGGGCCGCCAACCTGATGAATTCGAATAGCTTTAGACATCGTGACAATTTCTCCGGCATGATATAAATTTTTCAACACAAAATAATATCATCAAAAAATATAGCGTTAGAATATAGTCAGCGTAACATCGTAGCTTAAGAAGCGATTCTTTGTGTGACAAGCCGTGATCACACCATTCAAACAGGAAAAACATCATGCAAACTGAACATTTAAAAGTAACAGGCTTAACCTGCGGAGGCTGTATTAACAGTTTAACGAATGCCTTGAAAGCTGTCGCTGGCGTAAGTGATGTCAAAGTGATACTGGCAACCGGTGAAACCTCTGTGCAATACGACGAACATGCAACCTCGCCAGCACAGTTGCGGTCAGCCATAGACAACGCAGGTTTCGCAGCCGAGCCAGGCTAAACGGCACCAATGATTGAAACCTGCCAATCATGAAACTTTACGAACAGCTTGCCGATTCCATTGCCAAATCCATTCAACAAGGCACGCTCTGCCGGGGCGATAAATTGCCCTCAGTTCGCCACACCAGCTTCAGCCGCAAGGTAAGCACATCGACAGTACTGGAAGCCTACTACCTGCTGGAGGCACGGGGGCTGATCACTGCCCGCGAGCGCTCCGGCTACTTTGTAACCAGTGGCGGCATCAGCATCCCCTCCTCCCCGGAACCTGCGATGCAGGCAGACCCGGAATTAACGCGGGTTGATGTCAGCGAACTCGTGTTCCAGGTGCTGCAATCGATCCGGGTTAAAAACATTGTGCCGTTAGGCTCTGCATTTCCCAGCCCGCTTTTATTCCCGCGTGCCAGCCTGGCCAGAACCATGGCTTCCAGCATACAGACTATGGATCCCTGGTCCAGTGTGGATACCCTGAGTACCGGTGATGCCAATCTGCGGCGCCAGATTGCATTGCGCTACATGATTGATGGTTTGCACATAGCCGCTGACGAAATCATCGTCACCAATGGAGCGCTGGAGGCCTTGAATCTATGCCTGATGGCTGTAACCAGACCCGGCGACACGGTGTTGATCGAATCCCCGACCTTTTACGCCGCCCTTCAATCCATAGAACGTATCGGCCTGCGTGCAGTAGAAGTGCCGAGCCACCCCAAAGACGGCATAGACCTTGAGGCGATGGAAAGGGCAATAGAACGCCACCGGCCGCAGGCATGCTGGCTAATGACCAATTTTCAGAACCCGCTAGGCAGCTTGCTTTCCGCTGAAAAGAAGCAAGCATTGGTCGCCCTCATCACCAAACATCAAGTGCCGCTGATAGAAGACGATGTTTACAGCGAACTCTACTTTGGTGAAAAAAGACCGATGCCGGCCAAAGCTTTCGATACAGAAGGCCTGGTCATGCATTGCTCTTCATTTTCAAAATGCCTGGCGCCCGGTTACCGTGTGGGCTGGGTAGCTCCCGGCCGCTATGCACAGTCAGTGGAGCGGCTTAAACTCACCACCACAATCTCAGCTTCTGCGCCTGCCCAGATCACTTTAGGCAGGTATCTGCAAAAAGGCGGTTATGACAAACACCTGCGCAATCTCCGTCACACATTGCTCGTGAACCAGATCAAGTTCGTTGAGGCCATCGAACGCTATTTCCCTCAAGGCACTTGCCTGACAGCGCCACAGGGCGGGTATTTCCTGTGGATCAAACTTCCGGACGGCGTGGATGCGCTGAAGCTGCACCAGCTGGCTGCGGCCCAAGGCATCAGCATTGCACCTGGGCCGATTTTTTCTGCCCAGAGAAGCTTCACCGACTATATCAGGCTGAATTACGGCCATCTCTGGGATGCGAGAATTGAGGCTTCCCTGGCAACACTAGGTAAACTGGTCAGCAACCTCATGCCGCAATAAAGAACCAGGCAGGCAATCTATCATGCTGCATGCGCATGCCATCGTGATTGCTCCCCCGCCCAAAACCTGATGCTTTGCCACGGATTCATGCACGCTTGCCCTCCAGACAGGCTTCAAGTTTCTTGCTGTCTGCTGACGCTTAACCTATAGTGAATGAATGAGTGCATTGAATAGCAAGCGCATTAAAATAACAATGGAGAACCAATATGAAAAGACTGCAAGTAACAATCAACCTGGATATGGATATTCCGGATGAATGGACGCTGATAGACCATCCGGATGGTGTTCCTGTGTTAACCCTGGCGGATGGGCGCTATATGTACATGAGCTTTTTACCTATGTTTACCAAGGAACTGCAGCCTGAATCAAACTGGACCAGCGAGTGTTCTGCCAAATTCGCAGAGGAAGTTGTTGACATGGTGCAAGATGAAGAAGTCGAGATGAAGATCATCAGCAACTAGAAACCGCCAGAAACCAGCCTGGGATTATGCCAAGATGCAGGAATTTAATCCTGCGCTTAATAGTCAGCCACTTAAAATATTGTACAAGTCACTCACACAAAGCAGGATTTATCTATTCAAGATTCTTCCCTAGAAGTTATGATGCAATAAAATACATATACAAAAAATAATTCAGGGAAATAAATGGCTGCACGAAATAAAAAACAAACAACTTCAGAACCATTAGAGAAACAACTTTGGAAAGCAGCCGATAAACTCCGCAAAAATATCGATGCGGCTGAATACAAACACATCGTTTTAGGTTTAATTTTTCTTAAATATATTTCAGACTCCTTCGAACAGCAGTTTGCCAAATTATCAGAAGGCAAAGGCGAATACGCAGGTGCAGATCCGGAAGACAAAGACGAATACGCAGCTGAAAACGTGTTCTTTGTGCCACAGGATGCTCGTTGGAGCTACTTGCAGTCACAGGCCAAGCAGCCAGATATCGGCAAACTGGTGGATGCCGCAATGGATGCCATTGAAGCCGAAAACGCCTCACTTAAAGGCGTGTTGCCCAAAGTGTTCGCACGCGATAATTTAGACCCAGCCAGCTTAGGTCAACTCATTGATTTAGTCGGCAATATTGCTTTGGGTGATGCCAAATCACGCAGCGCAGATGTACTTGGCCATGTGTTTGAATATTTTCTAGGTGAATTTGCGCTTGCAGAAGGCAAACAAGGCGGGCAGTTCTACACCCCGCGCTCAGTGGTTGAGTTATTGGTTGAAATGCTGGAGCCATACAACGGCCGCGTGTTCGACCCCTGCTGCGGCTCTGGGGGTATGTTCGTACAATCCGAAAAGTTTGTGGCAGACCACCAGGGCCGTGTGAATGATATTGCCATCTACGGGCAAGAGAGCAACCAAACCACATGGCGCCTGGCTAAAATGAACCTTGCCATTCGCGGCATTGAAGCCAGCCAGGTGAAATGGAACAACGAAGGCAGTTTTTTAAACGATGCGCATAAAGACCTGAAAGCCGATTACATCATTGCCAACCCGCCTTTCAACGTGAGCGACTGGTCAGGCGAACTACTGCGTAACGATGGCCGCTGGCAATATGGCGTGCCGCCCGCAGGCAATGCCAATTTTGCATGGCTGCAACACTTTATTTATCATCTTTCACCACAAGGTCAAGCAGGCGTAGTGCTGGCTAAAGGCGCACTTACCAGCAAAACCAGTGGTGAAGGGGAAATACGCAAAGCACTAATTGAACAAGGCAACGTGATTGACTGCATCGTCAACCTGCCAGCCAAGCTTTTCCTCAATACGCAAATCCCCGCTGCGTTGTGGTTTATGAGCCGAAACCGTACTAATGGCAAATTTAGAAACCGCAGCAACGAGATGCTGTTTATTGATGCCCGCAACTTAGGGCACCTCATCAACCGCCGCACCAAAGAACTGAGCCACGAAGATATTCGCAAAATCGCAGATACCTATCACGCATGGCGTAACCTACCCCGTCATTCCGCACTTGATGCGGAATCCAGCGAAAACAATCAAGCGCTGAGTGAAACTCAACCGCACACCTACCAAGACATCCCCGGTTTCTGTGCCTCCGTTAGTCTGGAACGCGTTAAAGAACTGGATTACGTGCTCACCCCAGGCCGTTATGTAGGCTTGCCAGATGATGAAGATGACTTTAACTTTGCTGAGCGCTTTAATGCCCTAAAAGCAGAATTTGAAGCGCAGTTGTTTGAGGAAGAAAAACTCAATAAAGCGATTGCAGAGAATTTGACGAGGGTGAAGCTGTGAGTGAGTGGCAGAAACTAACGCTCAGTCAAATTACTGAGCCAGTTAAAAACACTTACTTACCAAAAGGTGATGAACAACTGGCTTATATTGGACTTGAGCATATTGAACAAGAAACTCTTAGACTTACTGGAGTTGGCACATCATCAGATGTCACAAGTAATAAATTCAAGTTTGAAGCTAATGATGTGCTTTTTGGAAAATTAAGGCCATATTTCAGAAAAGTCTACAAACCAAAATTCTCAGGTATTTGTTCTACTGACATTTGGGTCTTCAGAGCAAAAAATGGATTCATACAAGATTATTTATTTTATTTTTTAGCCTGTTGGGATTTTGTAGACACGGCAAACAGCGGTGAAGGTGGCACTCGTATGCCACGCGCCGACTGGAACTTCCTTAAAACAACAAGCTGGCTTGTTCCCTGCGGAAAAGAACAAAAAGCCATTGCCTCAATCCTCAGCAGTTTGGATGACAAAATCGACCTGCTCCATCGTCAAAACACCACCATAGAACGCATGGCCGAAACGCTGTTCAGACAGTGGTTTGTAGAAGAAGCACAGGATGACTGGGAATTTGTAGTACTAGGAAAATATATAGAATGTTTTAATGGCGTTTCGTACAAAAGCTCAGAGCTTAACCCATCAAAAGTGGCAATGGTTACATTAAAGAGCTTTGATAGAAATGGTGGCTTTAGATTAGACGGGTTTAAAGAATTCACTGGCAAGTTCAAAGAACAACATATTGTTACTCAAGGTGATTTGGTCGTGGCACATACAGATATTACTCAAGATGCAGAGGTTATAGGTAACCCTGTATTAGTCGTCAATAATGCAAGGTATGAGCTTATGGTTATTTCAATGGACTTGGTAAAAGTTAAGTCCAAACATGAATGGCTTTCAAACGAGTTTTTATATCGGATGATGCGAACCAGAGAGTTTAAAGAGCATTGCTTAGGTTATTCAAATGGATCAACGGTTCTACATTTAAGCAAACAAGCAATTCCAGCGTTTGAATTTTCCATGCCTCCAAAAGAGAAAATTGAAAGCTACACAAAGCTTACGAAAGATTTATTTAATAAAAAATTTAAGAATATTGAACAAATCCAAACCCTAGAAAAACTCCGTGATACATTGCTCCCCAAGCTAATGAGCGGTGAAGTACGGGTAACTATTTAAGTATTAAATTATAAATAACTTATAAAATTATTTGCTTTTTTGTACATTTTATTCATAATTAACTTTTATTTTCAATTAAACACCTATTATGTTGCTAGAATTCCGAGTTGGTAATTATCGCTCTATTCGTGATGAGGTGGTTTTTAGTTTTGTGGCATCAAGCGATAAAAAATTGCCGAATCATGTGATGGTTACCGGTTTGAAAGGTTTGCCAAGTGCGGTGCGTAGTGCTGCGATTTATGGTCCGAATGCGAGCGGTAAATCCACGTTGTTGTACGCATTTAACTACATGCGTGCGGTGGTGGCTGAATCGGCAACTGCCATGCAGTTGGGGCAGGTTTTTAATGTTCAACCTTTTAAGTTAGATGCAGATTTTGCCAAGCGGCCGTCAACATTTGAGTTGAGTTTTATTTTGGGTGGCATTCGTCATCAGTACGGGTTTGCCATTACGGCTGAACGTATTGTTGAAGAGTGGCTACTGGTTTATAAAACAGCAAAGCCACAGCAGTGGTTCCGCAGAGTGTTTGACGATAAATCTCAGCATTACACATACAACTTCAGTAGCCATCTGGCCGGGCCGCGTAAGCTTTGGCAGGAGGCAACGCGACCTAATGCGTTATTTTTATCAACAGCGGCACAATTAAATAGTGAATTGTTGGGACCTGTGTTTCGCTGGCTGGTTGAGCAGCCTGTATATTTTGGTGCGGGTTTGGTGCCTTTGCCGGATTACACGACCGCACTTTTACAAAATGAAGCAGGTAAGAGCGCTGTGCGGGATTTTCTGATTGCGGCAGATATTAGTATTGCTGAAATATTGACTATACCGCGTCAGGGGTTTCATCAAAATATTGTGTTTAGCCCTGAGGGCACTCAGGTGACGCGTGAAGAAAAAGAATTGCTGATTCCACAGTTTGTGCATAAAACAGATAAAGGCGTTGCCAGTTTTGAGTTGCATGAAGAGTCAGAGGGTACGCAACGTTTATATGCGCTCGCAGCCCCCATACTGGATGTGCTGGAGCATGGGCGGATTTTAATTGTGGATGAACTTGATAGTAGTTTGCATCCCTTGTTAGTTCGTCAGCTAATTAGGCTGTTTAACAGCCTTGCGACTAACCCGAATGGCGCTCAGCTTTTGTTTACGACGCATGACACTTCGTTGCTGGATAAATCGCTGTTTAGAAGGGATCAAATCTGGTTTACTGAAAAAAACCGTGATCAGGCGACATGTTTATATCCTCTTTTAGATTTTAGCCCACGTGAAACCGAGGCTTGGGAAAAGGGATATTTAATCGGGCGCTATGGTGCTGTACCGTTTTTTGATGTGCCTGATGTGGCATCGAATGCGTTGGGTTGACCATATGGGTAAGGATAATCAACCCAAAGTACGTCAGGCTGCACAGTTGGTACGTAAAAAAGGGCGAAGAGCCACTTATGACCGCGTGCTGATTGTTACAGAAGGTTCAAAAACTGAGCCCAATTATTTAGGCGAGATACGCCGTGAACATAAGTTGCATACAGCTAATGTGCAGGTTGAGCCAAGTGCGTATGGAACATCGCCATTGCAGGTGGTTGTGTATGCAGAGCATCTTTTGATTCATGGTCATGAATCAAAACATATCGAGCCAAAAGCGTTTGAGTGTGTATGCGTAGTGTTTGATCGTGATGATCATGACAGCTATCACAATGCTTTGGCTAAAATAAGCGCAATCAATGGTAAGTATCTTAATGACAACAGAAAAAAGGTTGAATTTATAGCGATACCCTCCGTGCCATGTTTCGAGGTCTGGCTGTTGCTGCATTTTGAAGACATTCAAGCACCGATTCATAGAGATGAAGTTTATGAGCGGCTACGTACCTATCTTCCGGATTATGAAAAGGGGCGAGATGGCTACTATGCAATGACTCAATCATCTCTGGATGTTGCAATAACAAGGGCAAATGCCTTAAGTCAAGTGAACAATGAGTATGATGGGGTTAATCCATATACGGCGATGCATCAATTGGTGATGAAGTTAAAATCTTTAAAAAGTTAAGTGCATTTAATGAAATTAAATAGTGAAATCGTGATTTACCAAAGCGATGATGGGCGCATACGCCTAGAAACTCGCCTACAAAATGAAACGCTATGGATGACGCAAAGCCAAATGGCTGAGTTGTTTGGTTGCTCCGTCGACAATATTTCATTGCACCTTAAAAACATCTTTGAGGAAAACGAGCTGGTTGAGACGGCAACTTCCGAGGATTTCTCGGTAGTTCGTTTAGAGGGTGAGCGGCAGGTTTCACGTAATATCAAACACTATAACTTGGATGCAATTATCAGCGTTGGTTATCGCGTTAAAAGCGTGATTGCGACCCGCTTTAGAATCTGGGCAACGCAGCAGTTAAAAGAGTTCATCATTAAAGGGTTTGTGATGGATGATGAGCGGCTTAAAAATCCACCTGTTGGTAAGTCCGTTACCCCTGATTACTTTGCTGAGATGCTGGCGCGCGTACGTGATATACGTGCAAGTGAGCGGCGTATGTATTTGCGGGTGCGTGAAATTTTTGCATTAGCCGCAGACTATGAGCCGACGCTGGCTGAAACTACCAGATTTTTTAGCGTGATTCAAAATAAGCTGCATTTCGCTGCTACAGGTATGACCGCGGCTGAGCTAATTGCAAGCCGTGCAGATCATGCAAAACCCAATATGGGCTTAAGCACTTGGCAAAAAGATGCGGTACGCAAAACCGATGTGGTAATTGCCAAAAACTATCTCGCTGAAAATGAAGTGACTGAACTCAACCGTATTGTGACCATGTGGCTGGATTTTGCTGAAGACCAAGCCACAAGACGCAAGCAGGTGTTTATGAAAGATTGGGCAAACAAGCTGGATGATTTCTTAAAGTTTAACGATAGAGCCGTGCTTAATAATGCAGGCAGTGTGAGCAAAAAACAGGCTGACGCAAAAGCGGGTGCAGAGTTTGAGAAGTTTGCTGAAACAAGGCGGGCTTTGAAAGAAAAGCAAGCTGAGGCTGATTACTTTAACCAGCTTTCGCAATTGGCAAAAGAAGACAAGAAGTAGATTAGGCATGCAAAAGCTCACAGAATCCGCTATAGAAACCCTCGCAATTGAACGATTGCAAGCCCTTGGCTATGGCTATGTGTACGCCCCTGACATTGCACCCGATGCTGCAAACCCAGAGCGTGAGAATTTTACCGATGTAATTTTAGATGAGCGTTTGCGTAAAGCGATTACCCGCATTAACCCCACCCTGCCCGCTGCCGCTTTAGATGAGGCTATTAAAACCATACAACGCATCAACTCACCTGAGCTGCTGGCGAATAATGAGGCGTTCCACCGATTACTCACGGAGGGCGTGAATGTCAGCTACCAAAAAGATGGCAACACACGTGGTGATTTAGTTTGGCTGATCGATTTTGCCAACCCGGACAATAATGAGTTTATGGTCGCGAACCAGTTCACCATTATTGAAAACAACCAGAATAAACGCCCGGATTTGATTCTGTTTGTAAACGGTTTGCCGCTGGTGGTGATTGAGCTTAAAAACGCAGCGGATGAAAACGCTACGGTTAAAACTGCTTATGAGCAGATTCGCACGTATAAAACCAGTATCCCCGGTTTATTTACCTACAATGGTTTTGTGGTGGTGTCAGATGGTTTGGAAGCGCGAGCCGGAACCATATCGGCAGACCTCAGCCGTTATATGGCTTGGAAAAGTGCCGATGGCAAAGCAGAAGCATCGCACCTTATCAGCCAGCTGGAAACACTGATTAACGGTATGCTGAACAAAGTCACGCTGCTGGATTTGATTCGCCACTTTATCGTGTTTGAAAAATCCTCCAAAGAAGACGCCAAAACCGGGCAGATCAGCATCAGTACGGTTAAAAAGCTGGCAGCCTATCACCAATATTACGCAGTGAATGCGGCGGTGATTTCCACCTTGAGGGCATCCGCAGAAGCAAATGGCGTGGCGCAAGACCCTGCCAGCTATGGTTTGCCAGATGTGCGCACCCAGCCCAAGGGCGACCGCAAGGCCGGTGTGGTATGGCATACGCAAGGCAGCGGCAAGTCGCTGAGCATGGTGTTCTACACGGGCAAGATCGTTTTAGCCCTGAATAACCCGACCGTGGTGGTGATTACCGACCGCAATGATCTGGATGACCAGCTGTTTGATACCTTTGCCGCATCCAGCCAATTGCTGCGCCAGGAGCCCAAGCAGGTGGAAGATCGCCAGCAGTTAAAAGATCTGCTCAAAGTGGCCTCTGGTGGCGTGATTTTTACCACCATACAGAAATTTCAGCCAGAAGAAGGCAATGTGTATGAAACGCTATCCGAGCGTCGTAACATTGTGGTGATTGCCGATGAGGCGCACCGCACCCAATATGGCTTTAAGGCCAAAACCGTAGAGGATAAAAATGCAGCCGGTGAAGTCATCGGCCAAAAGATTGTGTATGGTTTTGCCAAATACATGCGCGATGCCCTGCCCAATGCTACATACCTGGGCTTTACCGGCACGCCAATTGAAAGCACCGATGTGAATACGCCGGCGGTATTTGGCAATTATGTGGATATTTACGATATTGCCCAAGCCGTGGAAGATGGCGCAACAGTACGCATCTATTACGAAAGCCGTTTGGCCAAAGTGCAGCTTTCCGAAGAGGGCAAAAAACTGGTTGCGGAGTTGGATGAAGAACTGGAGCAGGACGAGCTCAGCGAAACACAAAAGGCCAAAAATCGCTGGACGCAAATTGAGGCACTGATTGGCAGTGAAAAGCGCATTCAGAATATCGCGCAGGATATCGTCACCCACTTTGAGCAGCGTCAGGAAGTGTTTACCGGCAAAGGCATGATTGTGAGCATGTCGCGCCGCATTGCCGCTGCGCTGCATGCTGAAATCATTAAAATCAAACCTGAGTGGCATTCAGATGACTTAAACAAAGGTGTAATCAAAGTGGTGATGACCGCTTCATCCAGCGATGGCCCGGAACTTGCCAGGCACCACACTACCAAACAGCAGCGCCGCAATCTTGCCGAGCGCATGAAAGACCCGGACGACGAACTAAAACTGGTAATTGTGCGTGATATGTGGCTAACCGGTTTTGATGCGCCAAGCATGCATACGCTCTACATCGACAAGCCTATGAAAGGCCATAATCTGATGCAGGCGATTGCTCGTGTGAACCGTGTCTATGGTGACAAGCCCGGTGGCTTGGTGGTGGATTATCTAGGTATTGCTGCCGATCTCAAGCAAGCCTTATCGTTCTATTCCGACGCCGGCGGCAAGGGTGACCCAGCCGAAACGCAAGAACAGGCCGTGAACCTGATGCTGGAGAAACTGGAAGTCGTCGCCAATATGTTTCATGGCTTTGATTACAAGGCTTACTTCACGACAGATACCTCTAAAAAGCTCTCGCTGATCTTGGCGGCTGAAGAGCATATCCTGAATATTGAAGATGGCAAAAAACGCTACATTAACGAAGTCACCTTGCTATCCCAAGCATTTGCCATTGCAATTCCCCATGAACAAGCCATGGATGTGAAAGATGAAGTGGCTTTCTTCCAGGCGGTGAAGGCGCGGCTGGCTAAATTTGACAGCACAGGCGAAGGCAAAACCAACGAAGAAATTGAAACCACGATTCGTCAGGTGATTGATAAAGCCCTGGTTTCGGAACAAGTGATTGATGTGTTTGATGCCGCAGGTATTAAAAAGCCGGATATCTCTATTTTGAGTGACGAGTTTCTGCTTGAACTTAAAAACCACGAGCATAAAAATATTGCGTTGGAAGTGCTAAAAAAACTGCTCAATGAAGAAATCAAAATACGCGAACGGCTGAATGTGGTGCAAGGCCGCAGCCTGATGGAAATGCTGCAGAACTCGATCAAGCGTTATCAGAATAAAATCATCACTGCCGCTGAACTGATGGATGAGCTGATTAAAGTCAGCAAAGAAATTGTGCATGGCGACACTGAAGCTGAACGCCTGAAACTCAACCCGCTGGAGTTTGCTTTTTATACCGCCGTAGCCAATAACAATAGCGCAAGGGAGTTGATGCAGCAGGATAAGCTGCGTGAACTGGCTGTGGTGTTGCTGCAAAAAGTACGTGAAAATGCAAGCATCGACTGGACGATCAAGGAAAACGTAAAAGCGAAACTAAAAGTTATCGTAAAGCGCACACTCCGGCAGTTTGGCTATCCGCCTGATATGGAGATACTGGCAACGGAGACTGTGCTGAAACAGGCTGAGATGATTGCGGCTGAACTTCAACACTAAATAAATAATTACTTTTGATCAACAATAAAGCCATGATTTTTCAGGAATTTTTAAATTATCTGTTCAGGCAGCCTTCACTATCTTCTGCCTGACTTTATTCATTAGCATTGACCGGCTTTGGGGAACAGGTCATGATATATTCAGCAAGAATACAAAACATCGCTAGAAGCGCAAATAGCCAACCAATATTAACAGACACATTGCCATGACCTGCAGGAGGCAACTTCTCTAAACTCGTTGTTAGATTTTTTTGCGTATCTGCTCTTGTATAGCTTGCGCCAATCTCATTGGCTAGCTCTTTTAAATAACCTTCACGTAAAGCTGATAAGTAATATTCATTAGGATCAGAGGCAATGGAGTCATCACGTTTCCCAACCGAGTCTTCATTCACTATCTGGCTGGGCTCTATCTTAATCGCATAATGCGACCAGTATCCTATTACTTCATCTTTGCTGTTAAATTTGGGCACTGGTGAAGGCTTATCTGAGCCTACACCCGCTAATAGCCAACTGCTACTTCCTTGCATGGGAGTCAAATCAACTTTGGTAATCGCATTCAGTGGGGCGGCCTCATCGCCATCGGTAAAAAAAATAATCTGGGTAGGTTCCGGCATCAATAGCAGTACACTTGTCGCGTTCAGCAAAGCCAAACGCAGGTGACTACTTCCCCGCCAAGCCATACGCCACTCGATGTGACTTAATGTGTCATCCAGAATGTCAAAGTTCGAACAAACTTCGATCGGGATATATAGCGGTACAATTTCTGCGTTGGAAAATAAGGCGATACTGACTTTAGTACCGCATGACAGGTCTTTAATCGTGCTCCTCAAGAGCTGTAAGGTGTAATTTAACCTGCTGACAGATACGTTATTAAATTGCATGTCTTCCACATTCATGCTTTGCGTGATATCCACCACAAACATGTAATGCCGAAAGTCTCTGGGTAAATCTACTTTGGGATTCCATATGGCTATGGCCAGCCCTATCAGGGCCAGCCATAAATATGTACCGTTACTTACCAAACGTAAGTGCAGTGGGCTCATTAAAATTCTGCGATCAAAATTAAGCTCTATTGAAGGTTGATCGCAGAACGTAAACAGCCGCCTTACCGAAACCATAGCTGGTGATCAGAATACTGGCAAATAAGTAAAACTTAAACCATTCTGGCGGCGGTATTGTTGGGCTATCCAATCCGGGGAAGACAGCCATCAATAGAAACAAGCTGGAGTTGGTAAATGCCCCCACAACCATTGCCCAACGCACATGCCAAGGCAATGGCACTTTGGTTGCATATACCCCTAGAATCAGTGCCGTCATTAACAGAAAATCAATATGTGCCTGCAATAAACGTGTGAACTTGCCAGCAAAGATCGACTGGAGCGGTTCTACCCCAAAATTCAAACCGACCATGCACCAGGCTAATAACAACGCCATGAGTAACCACAGTGCGGCACCGCGAATCAGAACAACATTTCCAGCATACTTTCGGTCTTCTTGTAACATGCATCCTCCTTATTTATCTAATAAAAAAACATCCGTTAGATTAACAAGAATGATTTTAAAAACTTGTTCAAAAAGGCTGTAATAATTGACTTAAACGGTGTTCTGTCGATTTACACAAGCAATGCAATGCGGCTAATATGGCTGGTGTCGAACAATTAGGAATAATTGAATGGGACAGCAAGACTTGAATTCAGAACAGCTTAATCGACCACTTCGACTTTCAACAGAGGATATTCCTGCCTGGTGCAGACAGGAATGGTTGCGTGAGGTCATCGGACGCGAGTATGCGAATGTCGATATAACGCCACCTCGAAGCGAGAGGCTGTTCAATGAAATGGCTATCTATTCGGGTAAGCTGATGCGTTTGTCTGTCATTCATTCAAATAGCATTACTATTACGCGACTGCCTAAAGAACCCAGTCTGATTAGCCAAGATGCCTATTTTGGCGTGATTCTGCTTGCAGGAGAATATCTGCTTGAACAAAACAACCGTGAAGTATTCTTAAAACCTGGTGACATGACGATCTATGATGCAACACGTCCACATCGTATCCATTGCCCTGAGAGCTTCTCTAAACTCATCATATCGATCCCCAGAAAGCTTATGCGGGAAAGACTTGCTGGCGTAGAACACTGCACCGCTTTACATATTAAAAGCGAACAAGGCGCGGGGAGCATTGCCTCACACTTCATTCAATCAATGGCCAGGGAAGCGGACAGAATCTCGCGTAATACATTTGATGCCTTGTCTGAGAATTCTTTAGATTTATTTACTTTAGCACTCAATGGCATTCGACCACAAAGTCACAATCTATCAAGAAGTCGCTCTCTTTCTTTATTCAGAGTAAAAGAGTTTATAGAGCGCAACATTACCAACCCTTTGTTAGATACAGCTGCAATTGAGTCTGGTACAGGATTGTCAGCAAGATATATCAATGAATTACTTCAATACGAAGGTACATCTCTCATGCGCTACGTTTGGAATTCCAGGTTAACGCATTGTCACAAAGAACTATCCAGCCCAGATTGTTTTCCAAACAGAATATCTGATGTTGCACTGCAATGGGGATTTAATGACTTCTCGCATTTTAGCCGGGCATACAAGAAAAAATACGGCATGAGTCCAAGAGATGCTAGAAACCATTAAGCGCTGCGACTGAAGCGCAGCTAATTGACTAGAAATCTTAAGATAGCTGCAACCGGAAATGGCCTAATTACAGGCTAGAAATGAAAAATCCCTTGAGGCATTGTAATTTCCAAGGGATTTTTCTTTTTCTTACTGCTTAGTCTTGGCAGGCTTGATTTATTTATATCAAAAGCATTCAGGCTCAATCATCCGCCATCGAGTTGATTTTATGAATGCTCAGGTCCGCACCGTCAAACTCTTCTTCCGCACTCAGGCGAATGCCGACTATCTTTTTAAGCGTGCCATACACAATAAAGCTGCCAGTAACCGCAACTGCAACCCCCAACCCGGTGCCGATGAGCTGTGACATCAAACTCACGCCGCCCAGCCCGCCCAGCGATTTTGCGCCAAAAATACCGGCGGCGATACCGCCCCATGCACCGCACAGCCCGTGCAAAGGCCAGACACCGAGTACATCATCGATTTTCCAGCGGTTCTGGGTCAAGGTAAATGTAAGCACGAATATCACGCCAGCCACAGCCCCGGTCACCAGAGCACCCAGCGGATGCATGATATCGGAGCCGGCACAGACAGCAACCAGGCCTGCCAACGGTCCATTGTGTACAAATCCGGGGTCGTTCTTACCCAGCACCAGTGCCGCCAAAGTACCGCCGACCAGCGCCATGAGTGAATTGACCGCAACCAGCCCGGAAATCCCCTGGATAGACTGCGCGGACATCACATTGAAACCGAACCAGCCTACGGTCAGTATCCATGCACCCAAAGCCAGAAACGGAATATTTGAAGGCGGATAGGCATGCAGGCGACCATCCTTGCTGTAACGGCCACGACGTGCGCCAAGCAGCACAACGGCGACAACGGCAATCCAGCCCCCCATCGCATGCACGACCACCGAGCCGGCAAAATCACGGAACGGTGCACCGAAAGTAAGTTTCAGCCAATCCTGGATGCCATAATGGCCGCTCCATGCAATACCTTCAAAGAATGGGTACACCAACCCCACCAGTATGAAAGTTGCAGCCATTTGCGGGTTGAATTTTGCACGCTCCGCAATACCACCGGAGATAATTGCCGGAATTGCCGCCGCAAAAGTAAGTAAAAAGAAAAACTTAACCAGCTCGACGCCATTTTTAGCCGCCAGCACATCTGCACCGCTGAAAAAACTGATGCCGTGGGCAATGCTGTAACCGATAAAAAAATAAGCGATTGTCGATACGGAAAAATCCACCATGATTTTCACCAGCGCATTGGTCTGGTTTTTCTTACGCACAGTGCCGACTTCCAAAAATGCAAAGCCGGCATGCATTGCCAGCACCATAATGGCACCAAGCAATACAAATAGCACATCATTTGCTGTTACTAACGCTTCCATTTATATGTCACCTCTTAACATTTAAGCCGATGAATACAAGCAAAGAATAAGCCAAAAGTTAACCTTTTGTTTTATATGGATATTAGTATTACACAAAACATGGCAACGCACCGAGAAAGTGCATGCAAGGATGCAATGCACTTTATTTGTGCAAACCTGAATTTATGCAAATTGGAACTGGTACAAATTTGACGTACATACCGGAAGGTGCATTTTTAATCAGGGCCAAATGATGCGATCAGCAGTAAAAAGCGGCTAACTCAAACCCCGCAATTACAGCAGCATGCTGCCGGAACCATCTTTGAGCACCATGCTTGCAGCATCCGGGTTACCCGACCAGAAATGATAAAACTCCCTGACCACAACCAGGAACAGCCTTCTGTTCTGCTTGATGGTGAATAACGGCAAAGTCAGGTCAACAGCGGTTCTGTACATGGCACCGCTCTTTTCCGGCGCACTTCTTAAACGGATCAGGATGATCTTTGCCAGCTTGACCCGGGTATCCACCAGTGCCTGCTCTGCGCCCTCCTGGCGCAAAGCCTGTGTGTAAGCCTTTAACGGCCAGTTTTCAGAAGTGTCGAACTTTTCGGTTTCCAGACTATCCGTCAATGCTTTCAATGAAACGAAATCCGGCTTCCAATCAACGGGCGGAACCTCAAAGCCGGGGTTCTTGTTGAGCGCGGCAATCGCCTTGATGTCTTTCAGCCAGAACGGGTAAAACTCGCGTGCAGCGGTAAGATTCTCATGCCAGTGATCTGCCGGAACGGATTCCATTATATTTTCAATGGCGACCCGATACGCAGCGCCATCAAGCGCCAGGTCCTGCAGGCTGACACTCAGCTTATCCAAAAACAATGAACGCTTATGCAGCAGGGAACTTGTTGCCCCTTTTGATTGCAGCAATTTCAAATAGGCATTGATTGCTTCTTTTTCACGGATCATATTCATTGATTATTATTTCGATTCAACAACCAGGAAAACCATTATTCAGAAAGGATACTGGTTTGCACTTGCAATTTAATTATAGAAATTTGTTTATTATGTGTATTGGATCGTCAGTTTTTAGAACTGCCGTCGATTTTTCTATAAGTATTATATATAAAAACCCAGCGCTAGTTTTATATATGCAACACATAATCACACTATCAGCAAAAATCAGATACAGATGGATTCCATACTTATATTTTTAAGGTTTTACCAGTAAGATGCCGCCAGCTGGGTAGAATGGACACGTGCCCTCAATACTGATCGGCAATCCAAATTTTTTACCGGAATTTTATTACCAGGGTTTTTTATGGAAATAGCATTAATCGTGATATTACTAGCCATTGCATGGTTCTGGATTGACAGCCTTGACAAGCGCGAAAGGGCAATCCTGCTGGGGGGAGAACTCGCTTCCAGATTCAACCTGCAACTACTTGATGAGTCAGTGGTCTGCAGCCGCATATGGTTAGGACGCAACCGTAAAGGTCATATGCAGCTGCTGCGCACTTATGAGTTCGATGTAAGCGCCAGCGGCGATGACCGCCTGCACTGCCACCTGATGCTGCTGGGCAACCAACTAGGCTCCTGGCATATCCCGCCTTACCTGCAACCTGTAAATTAAGCCGCCTGCCAGATGTATATCGGTCGCTTTGCCCCCTCACCTACCGGTCCGCTGCATTTTGGCTCTCTGGTAGCCGCAGTTGCCAGCTATTGCGATGCCAGGAAAAACGGGGGACGATGGCTGCTGCGTATGGAAGACCTGGATAAACCACGCACCGCCAAAGGTGCTGCGGAAACTATCCTGCGCCAGCTGGAAGCCTTTGCATTCGAGTGGGATGGACCTGTGCTGTATCAAAGCATGCGCGACCGTTTCTATAACGAGGCGCTTGAAGCATTAAAGGCCAAGCAGCTGATCTACCCTTGCACCTGTACCCGTAAAGAGATCAACGATTCAAGCACCAGCTTTGGTATTGAAGGGGTCATTTATCCGGGAACCTGCCTGCAGAACCCGATCAAGCACGATGCGGCAATTGCCTGGCGCATTAGAACCGATGCTGTCAATATCCGCTTCCAGGATGCGGTTCAAGGCGAGGTCAGCCAATCCTTGAATACAGATATCGGTGATTTTATTCTAAAGCGCGCAGATGGCTTGTTTGCTTACCAGCTGGCAGTCGTCGTGGACGATGCCGCACAAGGCATCACGCATATAGTGCGCGGCGCCGACCTGCTGGATTCTACGCCGCGCCAGATTTACCTGCAGCAAATGCTGAATTTCACCACCCCTTGTTATGCGCATGTGCCTGTTGCCTGCAACAATGCCGGCGAGAAACTCAGCAAACAGACGCTAGCCTCGCCCCTGGATATCGCCAACACTTCATTGCATTTAATCCGGGCACTGGATTTTCTTGGCCAGACACCGCCGGCAGCTTTAATACATGAAGATAAAAGCACTGTCTGGCAATGGGCTTTCAGCCATTGGCAGCTTTCCAAAGTCCCGGCCTTGAAAACACTTAAACTTGATGCAGCCTGAGCCGACTCCAACCCAGCCCGTCAAACATGGATCCGCACGGATGTTGATGATTTATCAGTATTTCTTATCGTAACTTTCCGACATACTACTTAAGTTGTATTTGATAACCATTCTCATTTGCATTATCATGGATGCAACTTAACATCCGCTCTCAGGACCCGTAATGAAAACGACGCAAGCCAGGCTATCACTCAATCAGAATGCATCCGCATTTCCATATGAAAACTCAAGGCTGAAATCAGCGATTCAGCTTGCAATCCTCGGGCTTGGCCTGGCAGCCGGTGCGTCACACGGCACGGCATATGCCGAAGCACCAGCTAAAAATGCCATCGAATTGAAAGAAGTTGAAGTGGTCGGAAAAGCGGAAAGCGACACAAAACCGGTCAAGGGCTACAACGCAAAAAGCAGCCGCTCCGCCACCAAGACCGATACCGATTTAAAAGATACGCCTCAGTCGGTCACTGTAGTCACGCAGGATGTAATGAAAGACCAATCCATCCAGAGCATCAGCGAAGCTGTGCGTTATGTGCCGGGTGTTACCGCGTCGCAGGGTGAAGGCAACCGCGATGCCTTGAACTTCCGTGGTGCAGGCGTGACCACAGGTGACTTTTATCTGGATGGTGTTCGCGATGATATTCAAACTTACCGTGACTTGTACAACACTGACCGCATCGAAGTGCTGAGAGGCTCCAATGCGATGATTTTCGGCCGCGGCGGTTCCGGTGGCGTGATCAACCGCGTGAGCAAGGAAGCTGGCTGGGATCCGGTACGCGAGCTGTCGCTCACCTATGGCGCTTATGACCAGAAACGTGCCACCATCGATGTTGGTAATGGTATTAACGATGTTGCGGCATTCCGCCTGAACACAGTCTACGAGGATGCCAACAGTTATCGTGACGGGGTTAACCTGGAGCGTTACGGCATCACACCTACCTTGACCATCAAGCCTACCGATAGCACCAAGATTGTATTGAGTGCCGAGTACTTCATGGATAAAAGAATTGGTGACCGCGGCATGCCGTCTATCGGCACCGGTTTGAAAAACCGCGCCTATGATATTGGCGACCACAGCACTTTCTTTGGCAGCGCAAGACTCAGCCCCAACGAAACGGAAACAAAAGCATTCAATGCCTTGATCGAACATGCTTTCGATAACGGCCTGACTGTACGCAACCGCACCCGCTATGCAGATTACGACAAGTTTTACCAGAACGTATATGCAAGGGGCGCGGTAAAAGCAGACGGTACCGTAGATTTAGGCGCATACCATGAAGGAACCGACCGCCAGAACCTGATCAACCAGACCGACCTCACTTACAACCTGAAAGCCGGAGGTTTTGAACACCGGCTGCTCGCGGGCATGGAACTCGGCAGGCAGGACACCAAGAACTTCAGGCTCTCCCCTAACGGCTCCAACGACAATCTCCCCGGCGCAACAGGTAACGTAAATGCAGAAGACCCGGCATTTACCGGCACATTAAACCTTAACAATTTAAGGATCCACCGGAAAAGTGAAGCAAACATCACGGCTTTCTACCTGCAAGACCAGATCATCCTGTCACCCAAATGGGAAATGGTGCTGGGCGTCAGGCATGACAAATTCGAACTTGACTATACCGACTTGCCAACAACTGCCGACCCGACCAGGAATGTCAAGTTAAGCGTAACGGATAACAAAGTTTCACCACGTGCAGGTCTGATATACAAACCGATGGAAAACCTGTCGCTGTATGCCAGCTATAGCCAATCTTTCGTACCGCGTGCGGGGGATCAGCTAACCGGCTTGAGCGCCAGCACGACCAGCCTGTCGCCTGAAAAATTCACCAACCATGAAATCGGCGCCAAGTTCGATGTCAATCCTGACCTGGCCCTGACCGCGGCCATCTACAAACTTGTGCGCGAGAATATCGCCGCAGCGTCAGACATCCCTGGGCAGACCATCCTGGTTGACGGTCAGGAAACCAAAGGCCTCGAATTAGGCATTTCAGGCAAGCTGACTGACAAATGGAGCATATTTGGCGGCTACGCTTACCAGCACGGCGAAATCACCAAAGACCAGAACATCAGCGGCAGCCAGTACACCAGCGGCACCGACCTGGGACAAACCCCGAAACATACATTCTCATTGTGGAATCGCTACGACTTCAACGAGGTCTGGGGCGCTGCAATCGGTATGGTAAGCCGCTCAGACATGTACGCACTGACACCGACCACGACGACCAGCACCTTGCTGCCGGGCTACACCCGCTTTGATGCAGCCGTTTATGGCAAATTCAGCAAAAACCTGCGCTTGCAGGTTAATCTGGAAAACCTGACCAACAAAGAGTATGCCTTGAGCGCACACAACAATAACAACATCGTGCCCGGTGCCCCGCTCACAGGCCGTGCAACACTGATCTACAATTTCTAAACGACGGGTTGAAACCAGCCTGACCAGCCCCGGCAAACCTTGCCGGGGCTTTTTTATTGACGAATGCAGATATAAAGAAGGCGCCACCATCTAAAAATGCATGCTATGTTAAAATCACGGCATGGATAAAGCTAATGACACTCTCAACCGTTTTCTATTTGAAAACACGCCGGTTCGCGGCAACATCGTGAACCTGACCAATACCTTTCAGCTCGCACTGAACAAACAGCATCTGCCGGCCGGCCTGAAACGCGCGCTGGGCGAACTCATGGCCGCAAGCGCCCTGCTGACTGCCACACTGAAGATGAATGGCTCTTTAGTCTTGCAGATTCAAAGCACGGGCAAGCTGAAATTACTGGTTGTAGAATGCACTTCCGACTTTGGCATTCGCGCCACAGCAAAATGGAACGGCGACATCGGCGACGAGCAGAACCTGTTTGACCTGATCGAGCATGGCCAGTTTGTGATCACCCTGGACCCCAAAGACGGCGGGCAGACTTACCAGGGTATCGTCCCGATCGAAAGCAGTGACATCAGCACCATTCTTGAAAATTACATGCTGCGCTCCGAACAGATCGACACCAGGATCTGGTTATGCTGCGACGGCAACTCCGCTGCAGGCATGCTGCTGCAGAAACTGCCTGAAGTCATGAACCAGGTAACGCAAAGCGAAGAATCCATTGCACATGACCTCGATGCATGGAACCGCGTTGGCCACCTGGCAGACACGGTGACTGATGATGAGCTGCTGCACCTGCCGACAGAAACCCTTCTGCACCGCTTATTCCATGAAGAAGACGTAAGGCTGTTTGAGGCGAGCAACACAAAATTCTTTTGCAGCTGCACCAGGTCCAGCGTTGCCAACATGCTACGCATGCTGGGCAATGATGAAATTACCGGTATTCTTGAGGAACAAGGCAAGATCGAAGTGAACTGTGACTTCTGCAATACGCACTACCAGTTCGATAAAGTGGATGCGGCGCAATTAATGGTGAGCGATGTTGCTGCGCAAGGCAGCAAAGAAGTACATTAAATACGATACAAGAGACTGATCAAACGCTCTATTTGCAGATATACGGCAAATACTCGGGCGCAATATCCGTCTTATTGGCGCCCATAACCGTCATTTGTTCCGGCGCTTTTGCGTTGCCGCAAACCCAGGTCACCGGAACAATGGGCGAGTCCTCAATCACGGCCGGGCGCATTGATAGCGTTTTGCCTTTGATTATCGGATGAGCCTTGTTACCGAAAGTCATATGAATTGCACCATTTTCCACAAGCACGCCGCTGACATAATTATTCACAATCTTATTATGCGCAGGCAGGCCTGCCGCTTCATTATCGGCCAGTAAGGTTTTTTCCAGCTTCCAGCTCGCCGCAACCGGTGCTTTTGCAATATCGGCCAGCGGCATTGCGGTCACGACCTGTTCTTTGACGATGCGCGCCATGCCTGAAGGAATGGCGATGGTTGCCAGAATGGCAAGAATCGCTATGACAACCATCATTTCGATCGCAGTGAATCCGGTTATATTTTTACCGAAAGCATCGCCAGGCCATTCTGGCTGATGGCGCATATAGGCACTTAACCGCTTCTGCATAAAGTCAACCTGCATTACAGCACCTGGCGTTTGCGCTCAAACAGGCAGACGGCTGCCGCAGCACCTGCATTAAGGGATTCTACGGAATGATCCGCCATCGGAATCGTGATGGCTTTCGTCGCCGCTGCAATGGTCTGCTTGCGCAGGCCGGCGCCCTCATTACCGATGACAAAAGCGGTGGGCTGGGTCAAGTCCTGCGCATAGACAGACTCGCCTGTCATTGTCGCTGCATAACTGTCGCCCCGGAAATTTCCTAGTTCCGCAATCAAGTCGGCACGCTCGACGATAGGCAGCACAAACTGCGCGCCCTGCCCCCCTCTTAACGCTTTTGGCGACCAGGCATCGGTACAGCTGGTGCTTAGATAAGCCACTTCGACCCCGGCTGCAGCTGCGGTACGCAGCATGCTGCCAAGGTTGCCCGGGTCCTGGATATCTTCCAGCATCAATACAAACTGTGGCGCTTCAGGCACAGGCAGCTGTGGCAGCTTAACCAGTGCCAATATGCCTGTAGCGCTGGCAACCGGCGTCAGCTCCGCGAACATCAGGGTCGGCAGCATGACCGTAGAAACATCAGCCAGCTCCTGAATCAGGCCAGTGGCCTCTACTGTGCTTTTACCTTCAGGGATGATGACAACATCGGGCAATCCGAATGTTGCCATATAAGCTTCGATGAGATGCACGCCATCCAGCAGGGTCTTGCCTTCGCTGCGCCGCTCGCGTGCATTATCGGCAAATTTCTTGAGCTGCTTGAAAATAGGGTTGTCGCGCGAAGTGATGTGTTTAAAAGACATATAACGATTGTTTACAGACTAAATGGCTAGTTTAACCGAACTTGTCTTGTGAGCGTAACAGGATTGCAGTAAATTACCGCTGTAGCAGACGTTGGCCTTTATCAAAAATTCAACAATCACGGGGGTTATCTATGTCATTAACAAAACGTTCATTAGCAGAGTTGATCGGTACGTTCTGGCTGGTTTTAGGCGGCTGCGGCAGCGCAGTATTAGCCGCAGGCATACCAGACCTGGGCCTGGGATACTTAGGCGTATCACTTGCTTTCGGTTTAACGGTGGTCACCATGGCCTATGCCATCGGCCATATTTCGGGCTGCCACCTGAACCCTGCCGTTTCTGTGGGTCTGGTTGCCGGTGGCCGTTTCAGTGCAAAAGACTTGCCTTTTTACGTTGTGGCGCAGGTGCTGGGCGCAGTGCTCGCCGCCATGGTGATTTACGTCATTGCCAGTGGACAGGAAGGATTCATCGTCGGCGGTTTCGCAGCCAATGGCTATGCAGAACTATCACCGCATAAATTCTCGCTGCAGGCCGCATTTGTCTGTGAAGTTGTCATGACCGCCGTGTTCCTGTTCATCATCATGGGGGCAACAGACAAACGCGCACCTGCCGGCCTTGCCCCGCTCGCCATCGGCCTGACGCTTGCACTCATTCACATGATCAGCATCCCGGTGACCAACACTTCCGTCAACCCGGCACGCAGCACAAGCCAGGCGCTGTTTGCAGGCACCGCCTACATTGACCAGCTCTGGCTGTTCTGGCTGGCACCGATTGTCGGCGGCATCATAGGTGCGCTGGTTTATAACTTCATAGCAGCCGATGATTAAACCTGCCGCCATGCAGACTGCCTGACTAAAAAAACGCCCGCATGATGTGGGCGTTTCTGCTGAGACGGCTATAATACAGCCATGGCTAAGAAACTCTCTATAGAACGCATTTTGCATAATCAGGGCTTTGGCTCGCGCAAACTATGCCGCATTTTAATCATCAACGAAGAAGTCACCGTGAACGGCGAACTTTGCGATGATCCCGATGCCGCATTCGACACCGACAAACTCAGTTACACCATCAAAGGCGAACCATGGGTTTACCATGAAAAGTCCTACCTGATGCTGCACAAGCCGGGCAATTACGAATGCTCGCACAAAACCCAGCATCACCCTACCATCTACAGCCTGCTGCCGCATCCGCTGGTGGAGCGCGGCGTACAGTGCATAGGCCGGCTGGATGAAGATACGACCGGGCTGATCCTGATTTCGGACGATGGCCAGTTCATTCACAAAATGAGCTCGCCAAAATGGAAAGTGCCCAAGATATATGAAGTGACCTGTAAACATCCGGTGAGCGATGAGCAGATTGCGCATATACTGAAAGGCGTGCAGCTCATTGATGAAGATGCGCCGATTGCAGCATTATCCTGCGAAAAGATCAGCGACCATGTCATCCACATGACGCTGGCAGAAGGTAAATACCACCAGGTAAAACGCATGGTGGCAGCCATCAGCAACCGTGTCGAAGGCTTGAAACGTATCCAGATCGGGCAGCTGAAACTGCCCGATGACTTGAAAGTTGGCGAATGGCGCTGGCTAAGTGAAGAAGACCTGCTTAAGCTGAAGCCGCAGGAAAACCAGGCCACAGCATAAACAGGGGACACTTAATGATGCAAGCGGCCAAAGCCATGATAACGATACGAAACCAGCTGTTGATGCTGTGCACGCTGATGCTGACATCCTGCATGGGCGTCCCGGACGGCATTAAAGTGGTGAATGGCATTGATGCCAGCCAGTATCTGGGCACCTGGTATGAAATCGCACGCCTGGATCACAGCTTTGAGCGCGGCCTGGTCAATGTCACCGCGACTTACAGCCTGCGTGATGACGGCGGGATCAAAGTCGTCAACCGGGGCTTCAACCCTGAAACTAAAAAATGGAAAGAAGCCGAAGGCAAAGCCTATTTTGTCGACCCTGAAAATGCAGATGGCAGCTATACCGGCAAGCTCAAAGTATCTTTCTTCGGCCCATTCTATGGCGCGTACAACATCATCGAACTGGACAAGCCTTACTATAACTACGTGATGCTGTGCGGCCCGGATAAGTCCTACTTCTGGATACTGTCACGCACACCGCAGCTGCCTTATCCGATCAAACAGCACCTGATCGCCAAAGCCAAAGAGCTGGGTTTTGCGACTGACCAGTTGATCTATGTGTCACAGTCTGCTGATAGTGTAGATTACGAAGCCGGCCGCCACGTAAGGCATTAATCATGCAAGCTGATCAGGCATAAGTTAAAAATGACACTGGAAACCTGGGAATTACTGAGCTATATCGTGACCGTTTTCGGCTTTCCCCTGGCCATATTCGCTTTCATGGTCGAGCAGCGCAAAGAACGGGAGAACGAAGACGAAGAAGTGTACCAGTTACTTACCGCCGACTACACGGATTTCCTGAAACTGGTCATGCAGCATCCTGACCTCCAGCTACGCTCAAGCTGCGAAATTACCAACCTCACTGAAGAACAGCAGGAGCGCCAGCTTGTGATATTCGAGATCCTGATCTCACTGTTTGAGCGCGCTTACCTGCTGAGCTACGATGAAAAAATGTCCAGCAAGCAATTGCGGCGCTGGCGCTCGTGGGAAGACTTCATGAGCGAATGGTGCGAGCGCGAGGATTTCCGCAGACTCCTGCCCAGGCTGCTTCACGGTGAAGATCCGGATTTTGCGGACCACATCAGGAAGCTGGCCGAAAAACACGCATTCAAACAATAAGCGCCTGCATCGTTCGAAACCGGCGCATGCTACTTAAGCCGGCTTAATTTGAAACCAGCCCGTTTCAGGCTGACAATCAAGCCTGTTTCACCAGCCAGGTGAGAAGCACCGACGGCCACAAACAGTTTTTTTGATGTTGCAGCTTCGATAATACGCGCTGCCATTAATGCATTTCGCTCATCCAGCAGCTTGTAGCGCATACGCTGCCAGACTTCGGCCGGCAGCATGCCGCCGGTGATTTTTTCATCCAGCGCAGCCAGTTGATCGCTGTCGCCCGCGAGGTATGTTCTGATCAAATGCTCATAATCATTCAGCTTCTGTTCATCACTGCGTTTGAGCACGGCACGCAGCAACAGCAGCTGCTCTTCAAGGCTCAGGCTATCCATCGCGTTAAAGTGCTCTGCCGGGGTTTCCAACCCGCGCACCTCTTTGCCAAAGTCTTCAGCTTTAGCCATCAGCAGGTTATCCTGCGCGAATGGGGTCAGCGGCCTGGGCGAATCAAATATCGCCGCCAGCAGCCATGGCTTCATGCGCAGCACTTGAGCCCTATGCATCACATGGAACTCGGTCAGCGCATAGACTTTATCAAGCTCATCCTGGCTCAGCATATCCCTGAGGTTGCCATCGGACATCATCAACAGCTGGTTGTCCTGCAGCGCCTGGGTTTCCATCATGAAGACATCAATCGACCCAAGTGCCTGCATCACCGCAGGCGGGAACTCAGTCACGCGATCATCATCGGTATGGATAGTGCCGAACAGGTAGACCGTTTCACCGGCAGGCGATTCCGCTTTCCAGAACAAGCCCGGAGCAGCCCATGTATTTGCGCTGCATAAAAAACTGAATAAGGCAAAAAGGCTCAGTAACATCAGCCTCTTTACCGCATTATTGAAATTAGAAATCATATTAAAGTCTTTTAAAGGCTGCGGTTTACTTCAACAGGTACAAACCTTACTCTTTTCAAGACCTTAAGCACACAAGAAAAGTTTTACGAGAACGCCTATAAATTCAACTTTTGAAACTAAAAACAGGAATTTTTGCCTTGACCGTCATTCCCGCCTGCGCGGGAATGACAAAATCAAGAGAGGTTCATAAATAACTCATCATTAAATCAATTGATAAAAGTACCCTTACGAATACTTACGTTTCTTCTCTGTGGAACGCCTTCTTACCGTGCGTTCCAGCTGCTCGCCGCGCACCGTAGTCACAGGCTTACCGGAAAGCGGCTGCCACGCAGGGATCAGGCAATGCTTGCCGCTGCCGATCAGGTCGGGGCGCCCCATACGGTTTAGCGCCTCGCGCAGCATAGGCCAGTTGTTCGGGTCATGGTAGCGGATAAACGCCTTGTGCAGCTTGCGCACATTGCCGGCCTTAGGGATTGGCACCCCCTCTGAATCTGCCGTCACCTTGCGCAATGGGTTCTTGCCGGAATGATACATGGCGGTAGCCATTGCCATTGGCGTTGGGGTAAAGGTCTGCACCTGGTCCAGCTTGAAGTCATATTTCTTTAGCCACAACGCGAGATTGAGCATGTCTTCATCCGTGGTGCCGGGATGTGCCGCAATAAAATACGGAATCAGATATTGTTTCTTACCGGCTTCAGCACTGAATCTTTCAAACATGGCCTTGAAGTCGTCATAGGCATCCATGCCGGGTTTCATCATCTTGCTCAGCACATTATCTTCACTGTGCTCAGGCGCGATTTTCAGGTAACCGCCCACATGGTGCTGTACCAGTTCCTTGACATATTCAGGCGATTTCACGGCCAGGTCGTAACGCACGCCGCTGCCGATCAGGATTTTCTTCACGCCTTTAATGGCACGCGCCTTGCGGTAAAGCTGGATCAATGCGCTGTGGTCGGTTTGCAGGTTTTCACAGATACCGGGGTAAACGCAGCTCAGTTTGCGGCAGTTCTTTTCAATAGACTCGCTCTTGCAGGCAATGCGGTACATATTGGCGGTGGGGCCACCCAGGTCAGAGATCACGCCGGTAAAGCCATCGACCTTATCGCGGATTTCCTCGATTTCCTTCAGGATCGAACCTTCTGAACGGCTCTGGATGATACGGCCTTCATGTTCGGTAATGCTGCAGAACGTACAGCCGCCAAAGCAGCCGCGCATGATATTCACGCTGAAACGGATCATCTCCCAGGCCGGGATTTTTGCCTCTTTATATGCCGGGTGCGGCTTACGTGCATACGGCATGTCGTAAATATAATCCATCTCTTTCGTCGTGAGCGGAATCGGCGGCGGGTTAAGCCAGACCTCGCGGTCGCCATGACGCTGCACCAGCGCACGGGCATTGCCGGGGTTAGCTTCCAGATGCAGCACGCGTGAGGCGTGTGCATACAGCACCGGGTCATTCGCCACTTCTTCATAAGCCGGTAACCGAACGACCTGCCGGCTTCTGTCCGCCTTGGGCTTGCGCACGATCTCGACCACATTAGTGCCGGCAGGCAAGTCTGCCTTTGCACCGCTTTCTGTCGCGCAGCTGGCGTCTGCCTTGCCCATCTTCATTTCATATGGGTCTACATGCTTATCTACCGTACCGGGGCGGTCGAGCCTGGTGCTCTCGATCTCGCTCCAGCCTTCGGGGATTTTCTTCCGCAAAAACGCAGTACCGCGAATATCCTGGATATCCGCCACTTTTTCACCTTTGGCGATACGATGCGTCAGCTCAACCAGCGCCCGCTCTGCATTGCCGTACAATAAAATATCGGCTTTGGAATCAACAAGAATGCTGCGGCGCACTTTGTCCGACCAGTAATCATAATGCGCGATACGGCGCAAACTGGCCTCAATGCTGCCAATGACCAGCGGTACATCGGAATAAGCCTCACGGCAGCGCTGGCTATACACCAGCACGGCACGGTCCGGGCGCCTGTTTGCTGCGGCATCCGGCGTATAGGCATCATCACTGCGGATTTTCCTGTCAGCCGTGTAGCGGTTGACCATGCTATCCATATTGCCGGCTGTCACGCCGAAATACAGGTTCGGCTTGCCCAGCACCTTGAATGCATTAGCGTTCTGCCAGTCAGGCTGCGCAATGATCCCCACGCGGAAACCCTGCGCTTCGAGCAGGCGGCCGACCAATGCCATGCCGAAACTTGGGTGATCGATATAGGCATCGCCTGTCACCAGAATAATGTCACAGCTATCCCAGCCCAGCGCATCCATTTCAGCGCGAGACATAGGAAGGATGGGCGCAGGCCCGAACCGCTTCGCCCAGTAAGGACGATAGCTTTGGACGGGTTTTGCCAGCATGGTTGAGTATTGTTCCAAGGTGTATTCGATAAACTATTGAAGACCGCGCATTTTACGCGCTAATTGTATGATTAAAAAGCTCTTTTACTAATTTTTTACACATTATTAACCATACTGGAAACAAGGCCATGAGCAATGGCGCCATATGCCGCACACCCGCAGGCAGCCATGATTCATCACAACCTATAAGGCAATATTTTTGCTAAGATTGCCTGATGTTAAATAAAATCAAAAATTACCATCTCAATAAACCGCAGAAGATCGTTGCCGGTTTGACTGTTTTTTACCTGCTGTTCAGCTACTTTGCCGTCAACCCGCTCGCCCAGCGCATCGTGCCATGGGTCGCGAAGAACCATCTGGCCAGCAATGCCAGCATAGGCAAAATGACGTTTGACCCCTGGCGCCTGAAAACCACGATTGAGGATTTCAGCCTTACGGAAACCAGCGGCGCCCCGCTCGCAGGTTTTGATAAACTGGTCGTGGATATGGAGGCAAGCGGTTTATTCAGCCGCGCGTGGAAATTCAAGGAAATCAGCATCACCACACCTCGCGCAGACATTGCAATATCAAGCACAGGCCAGCTGAACTGGGCAGCGCTGATAGCGAAGCTGAATGAAGACAAAACACCGCCTGACGATACGATCCCGCGCCTGATGATCGGCCATCTCGCCGTGAAGCAGGGCAATATCCAATACACAGATGCGAACCGCCCCGAACCATTCAAAGCCGGACTGACACCACTGGATTTTGAGCTGGACAGCCTTTCAACGCTGCCCCAGGATCGCGGCGCTTACTTCATTGCAGCAAAACTGCCGGAACAGGGCGGTTCCCTCGAATGGAAAGGCAACATCGGCGTCAACCCGATCGCCTCCAAAGGTGAAGTCGCATTCAAACACATCCAGCTTGCAAAGCTGGTGAAAATCGTAAAAAGCGAAACATTACCCCTGGCAGCTGCGGGCGGCGACATCCAGGCAAGTTTTGCCTATGATTTTTCAATGCCTGCAGACCAGCCCAGGCTGCTGCTCAGCAATGTACTGCTAGCGCTGGATAATGCGGCGGCTAAAGTCACGCAAACCGGGGCGCTGTCATTGACGCAGGCCAAGCTGACCGTGCCGGACCTGGAATTTTCGATGCGGGACAGCAAGCCGCAGCTCAGTTTCCGCGGCCTGGATTTAAAATTAAGCGGCCTGTCCCTGGAAAAAGACGATGGTCACGATAAAGTCCAGCTGCTGTCGCTGCCGCAGGCAGACGTCAGCCAGCTGACGTTTGACCTAGCCACACGCCAGGTGAAGGTTGCGCAGGTGCTCTTGGCAAACGGCCAGATCAATGCCGTCCGCGGTAAAACGGGTAATATGGACTGGCAGCAGGCGCTGGCACCCCCGGCCGGTGAGCAAACAGCAGCCCCCGCCGATCAGGCACAGGCCCCTGCATCAGAAACCCCGTTCACGGTAGATATCGATGATATTCAGCTGCAACACTGGCATGCAACCTACCATGACCAGAGCCTGATGCACCCGTTACAGCTGAAGGTCAGCGATTTGAACCTGGGCTTCATGCTCACCATGCCGCAGGGTAATGTAGAAATCAGCAATTTGCAAAGCCGCATCAACGGGGCTAGCGTTGTGTCGGCTTTATTCAGCAAGCCGGTTGCTACGCTGGAAAAACTGGACATCACCAGCGGTGGAATAAGCCTGGAAAATCAAAAAGCCGACATACAGTCTATCGTTCTGTCCGGCCTTAAGACTGAAGTCATCAAGCCTGCGAATGAACCCCTGAACTGGCAGTCAATATTGAAACCCGCCATTGTTGTTTCTACCCAAACAGGTCAGGCAGCTAATAAAAAAGGCAGCAAACCTGATTGGGCAGTGTCACTCAAAAAACTGGCGCTGGATAATGCCAGCCTGCATATTGAAGACCGCAGCACGGCAACACCTATGCAGCTGGATATTGAAAAAGCCGCATTTGAAATACAGGATGCATCACTTGACCTGTCCCGCGCCATCCCGGTTAAAGCCGCGTTCAGGCTTAAACAAGGCGGTCAGTTCAATGCACAAGGCAAACTAACCCCCGCTCCCTTTAAAGCCAATGTAGACCTGAAACTGGCACAGCTCGCCATCAAGCCATTCTCGCCATACATTAACCAGCAGGCCATGCTGAAACTTAACGATGGCACATTGGATATAGCGGGTAAACTATCCGCCAAAGAAAACAAGCAGCTCGCCCTGGCCTTTAACGGCGGCTTCAGTGTCAACAGGCTCGCCTTGATTGAAGAAGCTACGAATGCACCATTCCTGCAATGGGAGCGCGTCAGCAGCAAAAACCTGACCGTCACCCTGGCCCCGAACCTGGTCAGTATGTCAGAACTGCAGGTCATTAAGCCGAAGGGTGAAATCATCATCCACGAAGACGGCAGCATG
The DNA here is from genome assembly GCF_000799735.1 of Methylotenera sp. G11. Classification (NCBI taxonomy): domain Bacteria; kingdom Pseudomonadati; phylum Pseudomonadota; class Betaproteobacteria; order Nitrosomonadales; family Methylophilaceae; genus Methylotenera; species Methylotenera sp. G11. Next base: position 926,059 of record NZ_JUHH01000001.1, read on the forward strand.
AACCTGACACGTATCTTGCGCAATCAACCTCCGGCAGCGCTTTCGCCGACCGACGGCAAAGCTCGAGCCAGCAAACCCGCGGCCTCCACCGCAAAGGCCGCCAATACCTCAGCAGCCCAGGCCGCATTGACATCGGGGGCAGCCTCACCGCAACCGCAGGCCAGGAATACTGCCGAACTGCCTGTACCGGCAGCGGGCACCAGCCCAGCGCCGGCGTTTCCGGTCAATATAGACACGGTTCGCATCGAAAATGGCGAACTGGACTTTGCCGACCTGACGCTCACGCCGCAGTTCGGCACGGATATGCACTCGCTTACCGGCGTCATTAACGGGGTATCGACCAATCCCGCATCGGTGGCACAGGTTGAACTGGACGGCAAGGTCGATGAATATGGCGCAGCGCGTATTCGCGGCTCGATACAGCCTTTCAACGCCACGAACTTCACCGACCTGAAATTAAGTTTCAAGAACCTTGAAATGAACCGGCTGACGCCCTATTCCGGCAAATTTGCAGGCAGGCACATCGACTCCGGCAAGCTGAGTGTTGACCTGGAATACAAGATCAAGCAGCGCCAATTATTGGGCGAAAACAAATTCATCATCAACAAATTAAAGCTGGGTGAAAAAGTGAACAGCGCAGAAGCTGCAAACCTGCCGCTGGACCTGGCCATTGCCATTCTGGAAGACAGTGATGGCGTCATTGATCTCGACTTGCCGATCTCAGGCAGCCTGGATGACCCTCAGTTCAGCTATGGCAGTATCGTATGGAAAGCCATCAGGAACGTATTGAGTAAAATCATCACCTCGCCTTTCCGCGCATTGGGCAAGCTGTTTGGCAGCGGCGCCGAAAAACTGGAAGCGATTGCGTTTGAAGCAGGAACATCGGCACTTGCGCCACCGGAACGGGAAAAGATTAAAACCGTGGCGGAAGCACTCAATAAACGACGTGGGCTAGCGCTAGGCATCACCCCTGGCTATGACACCGCTGCGGATACGCGTGCGCTTCAGGAGCTCGCGCTTCGCCGCAAAGTGGCAGAAGAAATGGGGCTGGAACTTGAAGCAGGCCAGCAGGCAGGCCCGATTGACTTGTCCAACCCCAAGACACAAAAAGCCATTGATGCCCTGCACGACACGCTGACCAAAAAAGGTCTGCTCAAAAAACTGGTCTCCAGGTTCGAGAAACCCAAGGAAGGTCACTATGAACAAGCCGTAGAAAAACTGACTGTCAGCATCACGGTCACCGAATCCGATTTGCAGGCCCTGGCCAGAGCACGCGGCGAAGCCGTACGCAAAGCCTTGATCGATTCAGGCGTAAGCGCAGACCGGCTGCATATAGACAGCACGGTTACAAACAAAGCCGAGAACCAGACTGTCGATACCAAACTGACCCTGGACGTCAAAGCAACGCAAAGCGCTGCCGCCCAACCTGAAGTGCCGGCTGGCAGCGCCCAGCCGGCCGGCCAGTAGCAACCCACCCATGGCTTTGACTGACTGATCCAAAGTTCAAATGGCTGCCTTGAGCACCTGATTCTTAATCAATGCCCTTGCGCAAATAACAATACACAAACTGCTGCTCGGTGCCGGATGGCGTGTGATGCACTTCTTTAATGTGCCTGACCAGATGGAAAGCATTACCAAATTCAGCATGCAGCGCTTCCGGGGAATACCTCATGACCGGTAAACCACTGCATTTTTCTGGCCCGTCTTCGGCAAATGTGGCGATAATGACATGACCATTGGGACGCACAGCACGCATGAGTTGCCGTACATAGGCCTGACGCTCTTCCGGTTCGGTTAAAAAATGAAACACCGCACGGTCATGCCAGATATCAAAACGGTTTTGCGGGAGTTCAACTTTCGTAATATCCCCCAGCAGCCAGTGAATGGAGCCTGCATCATCACCCAAACGCTGCTTTGCCACCTCCAGCGCAGCCGCCGACAGATCAAGCACGGTCAGGTCTTTGAAGCCGGCAGCCACCAGCTCATCCACAAGCACCGACGTCCCGCCGCCCACATCAATGATGGCTGCATTCTGACTTAAGCCAGTGCCGTGAATAAGCGCCAGGGATTGGCCGGCATGCTTCTGAAACCAGCTCACACTATCCGATGCCCTGCTAGTGTATACCTGTTCCCAATGTTGTTTTTTATCCATACCTAGATCCCCAATTTTACCTGCCAGAACCATACCCGCTTAAATACAGCGCCGTCATTGAGAATCTTACCCCTTACCTTCAGATCAGCTCTATCCCGAAGCGGCGCACCACCAAGGCAAACAAACCGAAACAAGCCATTGTAATCAGCACACACGCCAATAGCGTAGGCCAGAACCCTATCCTGGGCAGAAGCACCGGAAAGGCCAGGAACATCGGCAGTGTCGGAATCACATACCAGAATGTATACCAGGCATGATTGGCGATCTTGCCCGCAGGCTGCTGTTCGACATAAAGCCATATCAAAGTCAGCACCGTTACCAGCGGCAAGGCCGCAACCAGGCCGCCTAGCCTGTCGCTGCGTTTCGCTAACTCAGACACCAGCACCACAACACCGGCAGTCACAAGATATTTAACAATCAGGTATCGCATATTCCTATCCTTTCACGGTGTTTAGCCACCTCAATGCCCGCTGTGTTCGCCATGCCCCTGCGGCTTACGCACCTGAAGCTCTACCGCAGCCGGCGCATTATTAACCGGCGGCCTTGTTGCCTCCGGCACTTTATCGGTGCCGCTGTATTCGCTCGCTACAGTGCCTTTGGGGTGCCGGTAAGGCCCCGGGTCCCTGTAATCGTTGCGGGCAAGACCTTCACGCACTTTCAGGGTACTGAACATGCCGCCCATTTCAATCGCGCCATACTGGCCGGTGCCACTCATCATCGGCAGCGTATTTTCCGGCAGCGGCATATCCATCATCGCCGCCATATCGCTCATTTCCGACATGCCGGTTTCGCCCATTGCCATGTAATCCGGCACCAGGTTGCTGATTTTTTTCACCAGGTCATCCTGGTTAACATCCAGCAAGGTCGGCACTTCGTGTCCCATGGCGTTCATGGTGTGATGGCTCTTGTGGCAGTGCAATGCCCAGTCGCCCGGCTCATCGGCCACAAATTCAATTGCGCGCATCTGGCCAACCGCAATGTCAGTCGTGACTTCCGGCCACCTTGCTCCCGGCGGCACCCAGCCGCCATCGGTTCCCGTTACCTGAAACTCATGCCCATGCAGGTGAATCGGGTGATTCGTCATTGTCAGGTTACCCACACGAATGCGCACGCGGTCATTTTTACGCACGACCAAAGGATCAATCCCGGGAAAGGCGCGGCTATTCCATGTCCATAAATTAAAGTTGAGCATGGTATTGGTTTTGGGTTTATAGCTGCCCGGCTCGATATCATAGGCATTCAGCAGGAATACGAAATCCCGGTCTACCGGCATCAATTTGGTATCCTTAAAATGCGTAACCCAGCTCCCCATCAGCCCCATCGCCATCTGCGTCATTTCATCCGCATGCGGATGGTACATAAACGTGCCCGGACGCTTTGCCACAAATTCATAGACAAAGGTCTTACCGGGCATGATGGCCGGCTGCGTAAGGCCACTCACGCCATCCATGCCGTTGGGCAGGCGCTGCCCATGCCAGTGGATGCTGGTTTTTTCCGGCAGGCGGTTTGTCACGAACATGCGTACGCGGTCACCTTCCACCACTTCAATCGTGGGCCCCGGGCTTTGGCCGTTATAGCCCCATAAGTGCGCCTTCATGCCGGGGGCTATTTCACGCACTACCGGTTCAGCTACCAGGTGAAACTCCTTCACGCCGTTGTTCATGCGCCACGGCAGGCTCCAGCCATTCAGCGTGACCACCGGGTTATATGGCCGCCCGGTATCGGGATAAAGCGGCGCCTGCGTGTCGGCTTTTTCGGATGAAACAATCTCGGGCAATGCGGCCATTGCCGTTTTATTGACTGCGCTTAAAGCGATGCCTGCCCCGGCAACGCCGGCAAGCCTGAAAAAATCGCGCCGATTCAAGTTTGGAGATTCCATTATTCTTTTCCTTCCAGTGCATTCAGGTTGCCGATACGCGTCATCTGCAGTTCGGTATCGGCCAGCCAGAATTCATTCAGTTTTTCGATATAGGTTTTCACGCTGGCAACTTGCGCACGCGCATCAGAGAACAGCTCAAACGGGCTGACCAGCATGCCGTTATAACGCAGCAGTTTTTCGTCCAGCATCTTTTTGCGCAAGGGCACGATTTCATCATGGTAATGCCGGGCAATATCGTAGCTGGTACGGTAACGGCCATGGGCTTCACGGATCTCCGACTGTGCATTGGCTGCGATATAGGCAGCGCGGTTTACCCCCTGCATATAAGTTGCCTCCGCCCTCGCTACCTTTGCCCCGCCCCAGTCGAACAGCGGCAGCTCGAATGAAATATCAACGCCGTTCTTATAGGTATCCCCACGCCGCCCTTCAAGCACACGCGCAGGCCCCAGTTCCAGCACGTTAATCACGCTGGTCGCTTTAGTGAGACCTAACTGTTTGGCCAGCGCCTGCACATGGGATCGCGCGGCCTGTATATCAAGCCGCTGCTCGAAAGTTTCCTGCTGGAACTGCGCTGATTCAGCCATGGTATCGGGCAAGTCCGGCAGGCGCTTCTGTAAGGCAAGCTGATGCACGGGAATACCCAGTAGACGCGACAATGCCTCATGCGAGGCCTGCTGCTTCTGTTTTGCTGCGAGCACATCCTGACTGGCATCCGCATAAAACCCCTGCTCACGCACCAGTTCAAGCTGGTTCCAGTTACCGGCTTTGACCATGCGCCTTGCCATCTCGGCGCTGGCTTCCGCCGACTCTTTCACCTGCATGCTATAGGCAAGCTGCTCATTCGCCGCGACCGCGTTAAAGTACGCCAGCCGTGTCTGGTATGCCAGTTTCACGACCTCAAGCGCAGCCTGCTGCTTGGCTTTCTCGAAATTAAGGCGCTCGATTTCCAGCATTTTCGGCATGGTCAGCAGTGAGAAAATATTGAAGGTAAGCGCCTGCTCGATTTTGTAATCGCCATTATGCCTAGCATACAGCATCGAAAACTTCGGGTTAGGCAACCGGCCAGCCTGCACGACATCCGCTTCGGAAATACCAAGGTTGAATAGTGAAGCCTGCAAGCCCTTGTTGCTCAGCAATGCAAGCTGCACCGCGCTTTCGACATCCAGCGCATTTTGCAGCAGCGCTTTCACCTGCGTTTCCGCAAGCTGCTGTTCCGCTGCGGTTTTTGGCCACACAACCTCCTGCCTGATGTGCTTCTGCGTCAGGGATTTCACATCGTTCAAACCACCGTCTTTAGAAAAACCGGCACACCCGCTCAACACAAACCCACTGGCCAGCAATAGCGGCAGGCCGCGCAGCAAGCCGTTTCGACCAGGGATTATTTTTACAATACTCATACAACCTCCATCTGTCACTGACTGGGATTGACGCAGCCAGGGCGCATCAATCCCGAAAATATACGGGTGCAATGCGTTTCAGGCTTTTGCAGCCGGTTACGCATGCATCTGTTTACAGCCGTCAGGCGATGGGTGGTTTGCTTGGTTGGGGATTCACAGGTGCCAGGTAAAGCACCCCGCTGGCAACTGCCAGCACAGGCTGGCCGGAAACAGCCGCCATGGCTGGCTGGTCGTAAACCATCATTGAAAAACAGGCCATGCAGTGATTGCAATGGCCGTCGCTGTGATGCATTTGCGATGACGGTACAGGCGGATGGCCGGCAGGGTGTGCATCAGCGTCATGCTGATGCTCGGATCCGGCCTGGTCATGGCAGTGCCCTGAATTGACATGCGCCGCTGCAAGCGTGGTTTGTGTGATTTGTGCAGGTTCGCCATGCATACTGCCAAAACTCGCAGATACCATCATGCCGCCGGCATACACAGTGTTCGCGATCAGCACCGTCGTTAGCAGGACAACTAAAATATGCAGAAAATGATGGCCAAATAAGCGCATGTGTTCTAAATCAATGGTAGGATAAAAAACGATACCTCAAGCATAGTCTAAACTAGACCAGCGAATCAAGATTAAGTTTATGAGCCATGCCTATTACCAATTGCCGAATGGCCGCGTTGCCTGCATCGATGGCGACTGCGCTTTCCCTCCGCTCGAAAATGCGCTGCTCGAACCTAACGGCCTGATTGCAGTCGGCGGGGACCTTTCCATGCCACGCTTGCTGGCAGCCTACCGCAAAGGCATATTCCCCTGGTTCAGTGATGACGAGCCTATTCTATGGTGGAGCCCGAACCCGCGCATGGTGCTGTTTCCTGCTGACTTTAAAATTTCCGCCTCACTCGGCAAGACATTGAAAAAGCAGAAATTTGAAGTACGCTTCAATACCGCCTTTCGCAAAGTCATCTCAGCCTGCAGCAGCACGCTGCGTGGCGGGCAGAACGGCACATGGATCACGCAGGACGTTGTCAACGCCTATTGCGCGCTGCATGAGGCAGGTTATGCAATCTCAGCCGAGGCATGGCTTGACGGCCAACTGGTGGGCGGCTGCTATGGGGTCCGAATCGGCCGCATGTTTTATGGCGAGAGCATGTTTCACCATGTCACCGACGCTTCGAAAGTCGCATTTGCCGGCCTGGTAAAACACCTGGAAGCCCAAAACATAGCCATGATAGATTGCCAGATGAAAACTGCGCACCTGGCCAGCCTGGGGGCGCGCGAAATAAACCGCGACGAGTTTATTACAAAACTGGCCTTACTCTGCAATAATGAACCTTATGCCAATACCGGCGGCCATACATAATATACGGTACCTATCTTCCCCATGAGCTTACCTGGCGATCAACCCCTGCAAAAACTGCAATTCTATGTCACCACAGCGTATAGCTGCGGCTATCTGCCCAACAGGATGGCGCAAAGCCTGATTGCCGCACCGCAGCATCTCATCAATGCGGAAGTTTACAGCAGCCTGATACACCAGGGATTCCGCCGCAGCGGCAGCTTTGCTTACCGCCCCCACTGCGAAAACTGCCATGAATGCGTACCCGTACGCATTCCTGTAGAAAAATTCAGCCCAAGCCGCAGCCAGAAACGTGCTTTCAGGCAACATCAGAACCTGACGGCTGCAGCGGTTCCTGTAGAGTTTAATGAGGAACATTACGCGCTTTACGCCGCATATCAGCGCGCGCGCCACCATGAGCATGCCAAAACCGACAGCCCGGAAGACGATGCCGAACAGTACAAGAACTTTTTATGCAAAAGCAATGTAGAAAGTGTGCTGGTAGAGTTCAGGGATCAGCAGGTACTTAAGATGGTCAGCGTGATTGATATCGTGAGCGACGGCCTCTCCGCGGTCTACACCTTCTACGACACTGGCAACCCTAACACCAGCTACGGCACTTACAACGTCATGTGGCAGGCTGAGTGGGCGAAACAATTGAGGCTGCCCTACCTGTACCTGGGTTACTGGATCAGGGACAGCCGGAAAATGGCGTATAAACAGAATTTCAAACCGCTGGAAAAGCTCATTGACAACGAGTGGGAAACAGGCGAATAGACAGTTTATGCAGCGCCCTGCCTGACACAAAGCGACTATGGACGTGATTAAGCCAGCAACATCAAGGCGCGGATAAAAGCGCGGTTAAATGCTACAATTCACACTAAAATTTAACTGAACTGATCCTGAATTGAAAAAACTTGTTATTTTCGGTGTAGGCCTGATTGGCGGCTCGATTGCTCTTGCCTTAAAAAAAGCCAGACACACGGCAGAAATTGTCGGTGTCGGCCGCTCCGGTGAAAGCCTGCAGGCAGCGCTTGAGTTGGGCGTTATCGACGTGGCGACCAGCGACATCGCCGCCGCGGTCAGAAACGCGGACATGATCCTGATTGCGGCGCCGGTTGCGCAGACTGCCTCTATCCTGAACGCCATCAAACCGCATCTCGCAGCATCGACCGTGATTACCGATGCCGGCAGCACCAAAGGTGATGTCATGCAATGCGCGCAAGAAGTTTTAGGCAGCCAGTTTAGCCAGTTTGTAGGCGGACACCCGATTGCCGGCGCAGAAAAAAGCGGCGTCAAGGCTGCCATGGCCGATTTGTATGCCGGCAAGAATGTGATCCTGACGCCCGCAGCGGCAACCGACTCCCAGGCTATACAGCAGGTAAAATCGCTATGGCAGGCCTGCGGCGCAAATGTAAGCGAAATGACCGCCGCAACGCACGACAGCATCTTTGCCGCCGTGAGCCATTTGCCTCACCTGCTGGCATTTGCACTGGTAGATGACATTGCATCCAGGCCAAATGCCGAACAGTTGTTCGGCTTCGCCGCCAGCGGCTTCAGGGATTTCACGCGCATCGCAGGCAGCCATCCCGAAATGTGGCGCGACATCAGCCTTGCCAACAGGACAGCGCTTTTGAATGAGCTTGAGGCATACCAGCAGGAACTCAGAAAATTGCAGGAATTACTTCAATCAGAAAATGCAAAAGGCCTGGAAGCCCTGTTTGAGCGCGCAAGTATTGCCCGCAACAACTGGGGCGAATCCAGGAAACAGAACCAGTAATTCTTCATCACTATCTTATTAAGCACTTAATTAAGCACAACCGTAAAAATGGAACAACTTACCCTCTCAGCCAGTACCCATGCGCAAGGCACCATCACCCTGCCCGGCTCGAAAAGCATTTCAAACCGCACCCTGTTGCTGGCAGCATTGGCAGATGGCGTGACGGAAATACGCGACCTGCTGGCTTCAGACGACACCTCGCGCATGCTGGAAGCGCTGCAATCACTGGGCGTCAAACTGGAAAATTTTTCTGAAAATGCATGGCGCGTCACGGGTTGCAGTGGCAACTTCCCCAACAAAAACGCAGATTTGTTTCTAGGCAATGCGGGCACAGCGTTCCGCCCACTGACCGCTGCGCTGGCTTTTGCCGGAGGTGATTACCAATTGTCAGGCGTGCCGCGCATGCATGAACGCCCGATTGGCGATTTGGTCGATGCACTGCGACAGGCTGGCGCAAATATTGAATACCTGCAAAATGACGGTTTCCCACCCTTAAAAATATCGCTGGCAAAACTCGATTTAACCAGCGCCATTAAAATTCGCGGCGATGTTTCCAGCCAGTTTTTAACTGCACTGTTGATGGCGCTGCCGCTCACGAAGCAAAAAGCTACCATTGAAGTCGTTGGCGAACTGATCTCCAAACCATACATTGAAATCACGCTTAATCTGATGGCCAAATTCGGCATCAACGTAGAACGCAATGGCTGGCAAAGTTTTACCATCCCAGCCAATAGCAGCTATCGTTCACCAGGCCAGATCTTTGTCGAAGGCGACGCTTCGAGCGCCTCTTACTTCCTTGCTGCCGGGGCAATCGCAGGCAACATCACGGTGGAAGGCCTTGGCGAACACAGCATTCAGGGTGATGTGCGTTTTGCGGAGGCATTGGCATTGATGGGCGGCAACATCAGCTATGCCGAGAACCACATCTCCGCACTCAAGGCAGGCAGCATCAAGGCAATTGACCTGGATTGCAACCATATTCCCGATGCGGCCATGACCCTGGCGATACTCGCTTTGTTTGCTCAAGGGCAATCCGATGAAGCGCGTACCACCATCCTGCGCAACATTGCCAGCTGGCGCGTGAAAGAAACAGACCGTATTGCGGCCATGGCAACGGAATTGCGTAAAGTCGGCGCAATCGTGGAAGAAGGCGCCGACTACATCAAAATCACGCCACCGGCACAGCTCACCCCCAATGCGGTGATCGATACTTATGACGATCACCGCATGGCGATGTGTTTCTCACTGGTGTCTCTGGGCAATGTGCCGATCGTGATCAATGACCCTAACTGCGTGGCAAAAACATTCCCGAATTATTTTGCAGAGTTTAAAAAGCTGGTTTCTTAGCCAGATAATGCAATGCCAGGAATCTAATTGCAAAAAAATCTAATGTAAGTGGATCCAGCCCGGGTTAAAGGCTGTGGCGTGCGACTCAAGGCTGTTATCTTCGAAGCGTTTCCATGCCTTTTCGTGAAAATGGAACACAACCGTATTGCAGGCAGGCTCGATCACAGCGAGCAAGCCGCCGACCATCATGCTGCCGGTAAGCAGATAGCCTACCGTGAAAGCGACGGTAAAGTGTAAAATCGCAAACGAGAATGTTTTAGCCATGATATGCGCTCCTGTATTATCTGCATTGATATGGCTATGATCCGCGCTTGCAGTGATTAAATCCAATTGATTATTAAAACCACAACGATAAATTTTTTAAATGAATAATACCGCTCAGAATCCGATTCCAGTCATTGCCATAGATGGCCCTTCCGCATCCGGCAAAGGAACCGTCGCACAGCTCGTGGCTGAAGCGCTGGGTTTTGGTTACCTGGACTCTGGTGCGCTTTATCGCGTGGTTGCATTTGCCGCCAAACAAAACAACATAGACTGGGGCAATGCTGAAGCAGTCGCCGCATGTGCAACCAAACTGGATATTCAATTTAAAAATGCGCAGGTATATTTAAATAACACTGATATTTCAGAAGACATCCGCACCGAAGAAATGGGCAAAGGTGCATCGCAGGTTGCCGTACATGCCCCGCTCAGGGCGGCGCTGGTCGACCTGCAGCACCAATTCCGCAAGACGCCTGGCCTGGTGGCTGACGGTCGTGATATGGGAACCGTAATATTCCCCGATGCACAATTGAAGATATTTTTAACCGCTTCTACAGAAACGCGCGCTGACCGCCGTTACAAGCAGTTGCTGGGCAAAGGCCTGCCGGCTGATTATGAGGCGATCCTGCTCGACCTGCGTGAGCGCGATGCCAGGGACCAAGGCAGGGCCAGCGCTCCGCTGGCAATGGCGGCAGACGCAATCCTGCTTGAGACAGACCATCTAACCATTGCCCAAGCCGTTGATACCGTTTTGCAAAATTTCCGGCACAAAAAAACTCAATAAAAATTGCAAATAGTCTTTTATTTTTCAATGTTTTAGTTATAATTACCGGTTCAAAGTTTGGATATAAACTTTAAAGGTCTGCTACATCACACAGATGTGCAGTTTTTTAACTACCCCGCTGCTAGGCGGGATTAATCTTAGGTATTTTTTTTAATGGCTTCTACTACATCTTCTGCTTCACCGATGGAATCTTTTGCAGCTCTATTTGAAGAGAGCTTGGCACGTCAGGAAATGCGCTCTGGCGAAGTAATCACGGCTGAAGTAACCGCAGTTGATAACGACCACGTGATCGTTAACGCTGGTCTTAAATCTGAAAGCGTTATTGACGCTGCTGAATTCCGTAATGCTCAAGGCGAACTTGAGGTTCAAGTGGGTGACTTTGTTAAAGTAGCCATTGAAAAACTGGAAGACGGTTTCGGCTCTACTGTGCTTTCACGCGAAAAAGCAAAACGCATGGAAACATGGTTAGACCTCGAAGACGCAATGAACGAAGGCCGCATCATCAAAGGCTTCGTAAGCGGTAAAGTAAAAGGCGGTTTACGCGTTTCTGTAAATGGCATCATGGCATTCCTGCCAGGCTCACTGGTTGACGTACGTCCGGTTAAAGACACTACGCCATTCGAAAACAAAGAATGCGACCTGAAAGTGATCAAACTGGATCGCAAACGCAACAACATCGTTGTTTCACGCCGTGCTGTAATGGAAGTTAGCGCTGGCGCTGACCGCGAAGCACTGATCGGCACATTGACCGAAGGCGCAGTGGTTAAAGGTATCGTTAAAAACATCACCGACTACGGTGCATTCGTTGACCTGGGCGGCATCGATGGCTTGCTGCACATCACTGACCTGGCATGGCGCCGTGTTAAACACCCGTCAGAAGTGTTGACTGTCGGTGAAGAAGTTGAAGCAAAAATCCTGAAATTCGATCAAGAGAAAAACCGCGTTTCATTGGGCATCAAACAATTGGGCGACGACCCATGGGTTGCTCTGGCACGCCGTTACCCAGTAGGTACACGCCTGTTCGGTAAAGTTTCAAACCTGACTGACTACGGTGCTTTCGTTGAAATCGAACCGGGTATCGAAGGTTTGGTTCACGTTTCAGAAATGGACTGGACAAACAAAAACATCCACCCAGGCAAAATCGCACAATTGGGCGACGAAGTTGAAGTGATGATCCTTGAAATTGACGAAGCACGCCGTCGCCTGTCATTAGGTATGAAACAGTGCCAGCCAAACCCATGGGATGACTTCTCTGCAACGCACGCTAAAGGCGACAAAGTTGCCGGCCAAATCAAGTCAATCACTGACTTCGGTGTATTCATCGGCTTGCCAGGCGGCATCGACGGTTTAGTTCACCTGTCAGACCTGTCATGGACACAATCTGGCGAAGAAGCGATCCGCAACTTCAAAAAAGGTGACGAGCTTGAAGCTGTTATCCTGGCAATCGACGTTGAAAAAGAGCGCATTTCATTAGGCGTGAAACAACTGTCTGCGGATCCATCAGGCGCATCTTCCGATGATAAATCAGAAGCTAAACCAAAAGCTAAATCTGCAAAAACTAAAGAAGCTGCTCAATTACCGGATGACGGTGCAGCTGCTGGTACAACCAACCTTGGCGCTTTATTGAAAGCCAAATTGGACAGCAAAAAATAATAAGTAGTTAAAAAGGCAGATAATAATGACAAAATCTGAGCTAATCACGCTATTGGCGGAGCGTTTTCCGCAACTGGTGATGAAAGATGCCGAACTTTCAGTCAAGGCCATTCTGGACGCAATGTCAGACAACCTTGCTGCTGGCGAACGCATTGAAATTAGAGGCTTTGGAAGCTTTAGTTTGAATTATCGTCCGCCGCGCTTGGGCCGCAACCCTAAAACCGGCAGCAAAGTGCAAGTACCTGAAAAACATGTACCGCACTTTAAAGCAGGCAAAGAGTTACGCGAACGAGTCGATTTAAGCTAACTATTGTTTTAGTTCCATTTAAAACGGCAGCCACCAGGCTGCCGTTTTTTTATACCTGAAATGTTTATAAAACCCAACAATTAACCGCCGATAAACGCCGATGCACGCCGATAACACCTCAAAAACATAACTATGCAGCAGAGCCAGGTGTTCTCACACATCAAATGGGATAAAGCCCGATTAAACCCTTAGAGTGTGGCAATCCAGCTAAACTACAAAAGCGTAAGAACTACAAAAACCTTTTAAAACTCCTAAGTCGCCACAAGCTACACACTGACGATAACAATCTTAATGTTTTATCGGCGGTTAGCCGTGTTTTGCTTTACCCTCATCTTTTATCTCACTTCTCACAAACGCAATTCAGGTAAAATACGATATAACGTATTAATAAAGTGACGCATTATGGAATTCGAGTTCTGGTGGTTATTGGCACTGCCCCTATTTTTCAGTTTAGGCTGGCTGGCTGCCCGCGTCGACCTGAAGCAGCTATTGGCTGAATCCACCGCACTGCCCGCAGCCTACTTCAAAGGGCTGAATTTCCTGATCACCAATCAGCAGGACAAAGCGATTGAAGCCTTTACGGAAGCCGTGCAGGCTAACACAGACTCCCTTGAGCTGCATTTCGCATTAGGCAGCCTGTTCAGAAAGCGCGGTGAAGTCGACCGTGCTATCCACCTGCACTTACACCTGCTCGAGAAAAAACAGCTTGAACCACAGCAGAAACTGGCCGTAACGGCAGAACTTGCGCAGGATTACCTCAAAGCCGGCCTGTTTGACCGTGCAGAAGAGCTGTTTGAATCACTGGATGATGACAGGTACCGCCAACCCGCCTTGCGCGCATTGCTCGAAATCTATGTGCGTGAACGTGAATGGGAGCGCGCAATCAAGGCAGCGACTGAACTGGAAAGAATTTCCGGCGTGCCGTTCCGCGTCGAGATTGCAAACTACTATTGCGAAATGGCCTTAAAATCAAAACTTGCAAACGATACGCACACTGCACGGTTCGAACTCGACCAGGCACTCAATGCCGATAAAAACTGCGTGCGTGCGAATGTACTGCTAGGCGACCTGGAAGCCGAAGCCAGCAATCATAAAGCCGCCATCTCCGTCTGGAAACGCATCGAATTCCAGAAACCGGAATACCTCGGCCTGATCGCGCCCAAGCTGCTGGCGAGTTTCCGTGCGCTAGGCCAGACGGACGAAGGCCTGAGCCTGCTGCAGACATACCTGCAAACCTACCAGCTGGGTTCGCTGCTTGCAGTCCTCTATGAAGCGACAATGGCCGAACAAGGCGCTGAACATGCAGCCCGGCTTGCACGTAACGAGCTGATCAGGATGCCAAGCCTGAATACTCTGGATTTGCTGCTGCAGGCACGTGCCATCCTGGAAACCAGTCACCCGCAAGATGGCAACCTGCAAGATACCCAGCTGATGCAGCAGGCGGTACGTCATGCTATCGGCAACAAAACCGCCTATCATTGCGAACAATGCGGATTCAAAGCTAAATACCATCATTGGCAATGCCCTGCATGCAATGCATGGGAAGCGCTGCCGGCTGAACCTACTACTATCTGATATTGGCACCACGTAACGAAAAGACAAACATAAACTATGCAAGCAAACTCGAGCAATCATCACGACCCGAAAATCATCGTAGCACTGGATTACGCAGATGCAGACAGCGCACTTGAATTAGTCAGCCAGCTTGACCCGGCGCTTTGCCGCTTAAAAGTCGGCAAGGAACTGTTCACGGCGGCAGGTCCTCAATTTGTTGAAAAACTCGCCAGCTCGAATTTCGGCGTTTTTCTGGACCTGAAATTTCACGATATTCCCAATACCGTTGCCAAAGCCTGTAGCGCTGCGAGCAACCTGGGTGTATGGATGCTGAATGTTCATGCAAGCGGCGGAATTGAAATGATGCAGGCTGCCAAACAGGCTGTCGATCGCAGCGCGGCTAAACCGCTGTTGATCGCGGTAACGGTGTTAACCAGCATGAATCAGGAAACCCTGAACCAGATAGGCATCCATACTGACCTGCCAACCCATGTATTGAACCTGGCACGCCTCACACAGCAGGCTGGCCTCGATGGCGTGGTGTGCTCAGCGCTTGAAGCGCAAATGCTGCGTTCGAACCTGGGTAGGGAATTCTGCCTGGTGACGCCAGGTATCCGCCCAGCCAACGCAAGCAAAGATGACCAGTCGCGCATCGTAACCCCTGCTGACGCACTGGCACTGGGTTCAAGCTATCTTGTAATCGGCAGGCCAATCACAAAGGCGGCCGACCCGTTAGCTGCGCTGGAAGCCATCAGCAAGGAATGCATCAGCGCTTGACTTAGCCAGGCCAGGCTTACCCCTTAACTGAATCATTGACTTATCTTTAGCTTAACTCGCTCAATATTCCCGATAAATTAGGGAATAATTCCCATTTAATATATGATGACGGGTAATTGCTTTGCAATTGCAGGCAATTACCCTATTCAACATCTGTATCTAATCCGAGGAAAAGCAAATGAAAAAAGTCATACTTGCACTAATCGCCTTTTTAAGCGTCAGTATCAGCGCAATAGCAGGGGTTAATATCAATACGGCAACGCAGGCAGAACTTGAAAGCCTGCCAGGCATTGGCCCCAAAAAGGCACAAGCCATCATTGACTACCGCAAAACTAAGGGTAATTTCAAATCAGTTGATGACCTGAATCAGGTAGATGGCATCGGCGATGCCACACTGGAAAGCCTGCGCAAAGATATATCCATTACAGGCCCAACCACTGCCATTGCACCTAAAGCAAAAAAAGCGGCGGGTTCAACAAAAGACGCCAAGACCATTAAAGCGGCAGCAAGCGTAAAAACTACCGATGTTAAAGCGGCAAAAGATAAACCCAAGCAATAAAAACATGAACATCCGGCATGGCCGGAAACAAGCATATACCTCCCAATAGAAAAGCCCCTGGTCAGGGGCTTTTCTATTGGGCTTGGCTCGCAATGCAAGCCAGCCTTTGGCTAAAGGCTATATATCCAGACTTCTATTTAACCCGCATACCCGGCTGGGCACCGCTGTCCGGCGAAAGGATAAATGGCCCGCCGCGCTCGTCGCTCGCAGCCAGCACCATGCCCTCGCTCATGCCGAATTTCATTTTACGCGGCGCAAGGTTGGCCACCATCACGGTCAAACGGCCAACCAGGGTTGCCGGATCATAAGCGGATTTAATGCCGGCAAACACCTGGCGCGGCTGTTCTTCACCGATATCCAAGGTTAATTTAAGCAGCTTTTCGGCGCCCTCTACATGTTCCGCATTCACGATTTGAGCGATACGCAAATCAACCTTGGTAAAATCATCAATTGAAATATATGCAGATGCTTCCGCATCGGCATTGGCTTCATTCTGCTGATGCTGTGCATGGCGCTGCTCTGAATGAGGCTGCGGCGCCGGAGTTGCCTGCAGGTTCTCCTTATTGGCTTCCGTCATGGCTTCAATCAGCTTGGAATCAACACGGGTGATCAGGTGTTCGTAAGCATTGATAACGTGCTGTGCCGGCAGTGAAGCATCCACGACTGCCCAGGTCAGCGGCGCGATATTCAGGAACTGCTCAATCTCTTCTGCCAGCTTGGGAAGCACCGGCTTCAAGTACAAGGTCAACAGGCGGAACATTTCAAGTGCGTCCGAACACACTTCCTGCAGCAGGGCATCCTGCCCTTCCTGCTTGGCAAGCACCCAGGGGGCTTTATCCGCTACAAAACCATTCGCCAAGTCGGCCAGGCGCATGATTTCACGCAAGGCTTTGCTGTACTCCCGCTCGGCATAGCTGTCAGCCACCAGCTGTGCTGCTGCCTTGATTTCGGCAATCACGGAATTAGCGGCAGATGGGCTTAATTTACCGCAAAAACGCTTGTTAATGAAACCTGCTGTCCTGCTGGCAATGTTGATATACTTGCCCACCAAATCACTGTTCACGCGTGCGACAAAATCTTCCAGGTTGAGGTCGATATCCTCCATCGTGCTGTTCAGTTTAGCCGCGTAGTAATAACGCAGGTATTCCGGGTTCTTGATGTGGTCCAGGTAGCTGCGCGCAGTAATGAACGTGCCGCGCGATTTGCTCATCTTTTCACCGTTTACGGTTAAAAAGCCATGTGCAAAAATCTGTGTAGGCGTACGGTAATCGGCGTATGCCAGCGTTGCCGGCCAGAACAAGGCATGGAAATACAAAATATCCTTGCCGATAAAATGATAAAGCTCTGTTGCAGAGTCTTTATTCCAGTATTCATCAAAATCAATACTCTTATCCGCGCACAGCTTCTTGAAACTGGCCATGTAGCCAATCGGCGCATCGAGCCATACGTAAAAGTATTTACCAGGGGCATCAGGG
The DNA here is from genome assembly GCF_000799735.1 of Methylotenera sp. G11. Lineage (NCBI taxonomy): Bacteria > Pseudomonadati > Pseudomonadota > Betaproteobacteria > Nitrosomonadales > Methylophilaceae > Methylotenera > Methylotenera sp. G11. The sequence goes on from NZ_JUHH01000001.1 coordinate 943,312, forward strand.
ATTTCAAAACCGAAGTAAGGGGCATCGCGGGAAATATCCCAGTCATTGAGACCGTTTTCGAACCACTCGCCCATCTTGTTGGCGGCCTCGCCTTGCAGCGTTCCTGAGCGCGTCCAGTCTTTAAGAAAATCCTCACATTCCGATAACTTGAAGAAATAATGCTCGGTATCCTTACGCACCGGCGCTGCACCGGATACCGCAGAATACGCATTGATCAGCTCGGTAGGGTTATAAGTTGCGCCACAAACCTCACATGAATCACCATATTGGTCTTTCGCATGGCATTTCGGGCATTCGCCTTTAATAAAACGGTCCGGCAGGAACATGTTTTTGACCGGGTCATAGAACTGCTCTATCGTTTTGGTCGCAATCTTGCCGGCAGCTTTCAAGCGCTTGTAAATACCTTGTGAAAGCGCTTTGTTTTCCGGCGCATTAGTTGAGTAGTAGTGGTCAAAGCCAATCAGGAATCCTGCAAAATCGGCGCTATGCTCTTTATGCACATTCCCGATCAGGGTCTCCGGCGTGATGCCCTCCTTTTCGGCACGCAGCATGATAGGCGTTCCGTGCGTATCGTCAGCACATACATAATGCACGGTATGGCCCTGCATTTTCTGGAAACGCACCCAGATATCGGTTTGAATGTACTCGACCAGGTGCCCAAGATGGATACTGCCGTTTGCGTAAGGGAGCGCAGAAGTTACAAGGATTTTGCGGGGAGTGTTTGAAATTGCCATGAGATAAATGGATCTATTAAGCTAAAACCGTATTCTAGCAAATGCTGCATGGTTCACCCAGCTATGATTGCCGGTTTTGTGCGCATTAGCCGGACAATCATACCGGGATGATCATATTTTTCCGCAAAATAACCAGGCCGCTTATGCAATCAATCGCACAATCAGTTAGAATAACCCATCTTTTTACTCAACTTAATTAACTCACAGGCAATTTTATACAGGCAGAGTTTGGGGTGCGGCACCATGCGCCCAAAGAATGTCTTTATGAAAGTGCCCTACTATATCAATCAGGAATTCAGGCAATGGCAATTACAGAATTACTCATTCAAAGCACGCTGAAAGTATGCATAGACCCCAACACCGGCAAAGACTTTGTGAGCGGTAAATCAGCAAGAAACATCAAGGTTAACGGTAATGATGTCAGTTTGGATATCGTGCTTGGCTATCCTGCTAAATCAGTCATGGCCGGCATACAGAAACTGGTCACCGAAGCGCTACAGGGAATCGACGGCATAGGCAGCATCACCGTCAATGTCAGCAGCAAAATCGTTGCACACAAGGCACAGCAAGGTGTGAGCCTGCTGCCTAATGTTAAAAACATCATTGCCGTAGCCTCAGGCAAAGGCGGTGTCGGCAAATCCACTACCTCAGTCAACCTGGCACTGGCGCTGGCCGCAGAGGGCGCGACCGTCGGCCTGCTGGATGCGGATATTTACGGCCCGAGCCAGCCGCAGATGCTGGGCATCAGCGGCCGCCCAGACAGTAAAGACGGAAAAAGCATGGAACCGATGCAGGCACACGGCATACAGGCGATGTCTATCGGCTTCCTGATTGATACCGACACGCCTATGGTATGGCGTGGCCCGATGGTTACCAGCGCGCTGGAACAGCTGCTGCGTGAAACCAACTGGCAGAACCTGGATTACCTGATCATCGACCTGCCGCCGGGCACGGGCGATATTCAACTGACCTTATCGCAGAAAATTCCGGTCACAGGCGCCATTATCGTGACCACACCTCAGGATATTGCCCTGCTTGATGCGCGCAAGGGCCTGAAAATGTTTGAAAAAGTGAATATCCCGATTTTAGGCATTGTAGAAAACATGAGCACCCACATCTGCAGCAAATGCGGCCATGAAGAACATATTTTCGGTGCAGGCGGCGGCGAACTGATGGCTAAAGACTACAACGTGGATTTACTGGGTTCCCTGCCACTGGATATCGGCATTCGCTTGCAGGCAGATAGCGGAAAGCCAACCGTAATCGCCGACCCTGACGGCAAAGTGGCCGGTATTTATAAAGATATCGCACGTCAAGCCGCAATCAAGATTGCCAACACCAGCCTGGATCACAGCAGCAAATTCCCGAATATCGTGATTCAGAACACATAAAACCGGTAGCGGCCGGATGCAGGACATGATTTAACTTTATGATTCAAGTTAAAGAAATTGTTTAATTCCAGACTTGTGTACCGGCTGCTCTGCTACCTGATGATCGCATTCACAGGCAGCTACCTCGCACTGTTCACGATCATTGGCCTGCATGCCAAAAAGTCGCTCAGTAGCGCTGCGCCTGCAAAACATGATGCGGCACTGATCTTGGGAAACCGCATCCATATGCACGGCGCCCCCAACCCATGCCTGACCGGACGCGTGGACAAAGGGCTATCACTGGCGGCACAAGGCGCAGTGTCAGCACTCGCCATGACTGGCGGACGCAAAAACAAGTACAGCAAGGTCGAAGCCGAATTCATGGCGGCCTACGCAAAACAAAAAGGCTATCAAGGCGCGATACTGATGGAAACGGAATCCCGCTCCACCAAAGAAAACCTTGAGTTTTCCGCACCGATGCTAAAAGCAGCACACATCCACACGGTCATCATCGTGTCCGAACCCTACCATCTGTGGCGTACAGAAAAACTGGTGGAAGCAGGCCATTTCCAGGGATTTAACGTCACCTACGCTGCCGCCCCAACTACATGCTGGACAAACCGGGGCATGCTATCCCAAGGCGCGCTGCGCGAACCTTTGGCGGCCATGCATAATTTCGCCAAAGGTTACTTTTGAAAACTTTGCATCAATCTAAAGATTGGTTCGTTTTTTTACGGAATATCATAAAACCGTCATTCCGGCAAAGGCCGGAATGACAGAATCAATAGACTTTTAGGTTAGGGATAGTTCTAGCGAATCTAACCTTGACGCCATGACCGCAAGGGTTATGTCCGTCAAGGGCCCGCTGCTACGCAGCGACCTTGACGCCATGACCGCTGGGGTTATGTCCGCCAAGGGCCCGCTGCTACGCAGCGACCTTGACGCCAAAGCAGTAGACATCTACGCCTTGGGCAGGTGCAATCAATGTTGCCGGAATGGCAACGCCATTCAGCCAGTTATCAACGGCTTCCTGTTTGCCGGCACCAGTGACCAGAAACAGGACTTCATGCGTATTGTTCAGGCGATTCTGGCTGATAGTCACGCGGTCGGCAGGCGGTTTCGGTGAGTTGAATACAGGCACCGCGTCTGCACTGTTATCTACAGCCTGACCAGGAAACAACGAAGCCGTATGTCCATCCTCACCCAGGCCCAGGATCACGAGGTCAAAACTGCGCACGCCTGCCAGCGTTTCTGCATAGGCTTTCGCACCTTCAACATTACCCAACTCCGCCGGAATATCGTGGATTTGCGCCTGCGGAATCGCCACATGATTCAGCCATGCATCACGCGCCATTTTGCTGTTGCGCTCGGCATGATCTACCGGCAGGCAGCGGTCATCATTATGGTAAACATGCCATTTGGCCCAATCCGCCTGCTCTTTTGCCAGCAACTGGTACACACTTTTAGGCGTGCTGCCGCCGGCCAGCACAATCAGGAAACTGCCGTATTGGGCAATCGCCTCGTCAGCCGCCTCAAGGATACGTTTTACAGCAGCCTGGTTGATCTCATCCTGTGAACTGAAACTATGCCAGCGTGAAGTTTGATGATTCGCCAATGTCAGTGATTTAACTTGAGTTGTTTGTGATTTTTGCATAAAACAGTAGTGCCTTTTTCGGTATAATTACAATAAATTTAATAACTGGCTATTTTAACTTAAAAGTTGCCCAGGCACCTGTAAAAACCTATCGAGAGAATCTGAAATAATGGCTAAACAAATAGACCCCTGTACCCTTGTACTTTTTGGCGCAAGCGGTAATTTATCACGCATTAAGTTAATGCCAGGCTTGTTCCGTCTGGATGCAGCAGGCCGCCTTGCTGATGACATGAAGATTCTATCTGTAGGCCGCAGTGAATTATCCCGCGATCAATGGCAAGCCGAAATAAAAGGCATGCTTGATAAAAAATTTAAAGACGGCTACGACCAGAAAGTATACGACCGTTTTATCGCCCGTAATCATTACCACTCAAACCCGCCGACCGATGCCGACTCATTCCAGAAAATGGCGGCCAAACTGGGTGACGAATCAATATTCCCGCAAAACCTGGCGTACTTCCTGTCAGTACGTCCTACAGATTTTGCCGTCATTGTTGAGCAACTCTCCGGCGTAGGCCTGGTGGATGAAAGCAAATACTGGCGCCGTGTATTGATCGAGAAACCATTCGGCACCGACCTGCCAAGTGCCCAGGCATTGCAGGCTGAATTGACCAAGTACCTCAAGGAAAGCCAGATCTACCGCATTGACCACTACCTGGGTAAATCTGCAGTGCAGAACATCATGCTCACGCGCTTTGCCAACACGATGTTTGAACCGTTATGGAACAGCGAACACATTGACCACATCCAGATCACCAACAACGAAACCCTGGGCGTAGGCGACCGCACCACGTTCTACGATGCAACCGGCGCATTGCGTGACATGTTCCAGAGCCACCTGCTGCAGACACTGGCTCTGGTGGCGATGGAAAAACCGGCAGACCTGACCCCGGACAGCATCCGTGCCGAAAAAATCAAACTGCTGCAATCGATCCGCCCGGTGGATACCAAAAACCTGAACAAGCAGGCATTCCGCGCGCAGTATGCGGCTGGCCGCGTATGTGTAGGCGACGGTCACGGCGAGAACGTAACGGGTTACCTGGAAGAGCTGAAACGTGACGGCATTGAATCAAGCCATACCGAAACCTATGCCGCGGTAAAACTGTTCATCGACAACCCGCGCTGGAAAGGCGTGCCTTTCTACGTACGCACGGCAAAACGCATGCACGAAGGCAACACCGCCATCTCGATCCGCTTCAAGAAAGCCCCAATGGAATTGGTAGCTGGCCAGCACCAGAACTGGCTCACCATTAATATCCAGCCACGCGAATGTATCAAAATGGAAATCGAATCCAAGATTCCGGGCCTGGATGTCGCAACACGCACCTTGAGCATCGATGCACCGCAGCGCCAGCAAGGCGATGAAACCATCGATTCATATGAAACCCTGATGCTGAACCTGATGGAAGGCGATCCTTCGCAATACCTGCACATCAGCGAAGTGGAAGCGCAATGGCGCCTGGTAGACCCGATTGTAAAAGCCTGGGCAGAAGACAAGACGCCGCTGCACCAATACACCGCCGGTAACCGCGACCCACAGGAATCAAGCGTGATCTTTGAATCGCAAGACCAGTTCTGGCGTTACAGTATCGAACTAGGTGGCGATAAACACTAATATCACAGCCAGAAAACCTGCCTGCAGACTAACCTCACAGCCAGCCTTGGTTTGTGAGGTTTTTTTCGGCCAAAAATCGATATTTTTCCGCATTATTCATTCGTTAGGCTTTATAATGCGATTCACTTTTAACTCTGTAAATATAAACACTTATGAGCATTAAATCTGACAAATGGATACGCCGTATGGCAGAACAACATGGCATGATCGAGCCGTTTGAGCCTAATCAGGTCAAGATGTCCCCAGATGGCCAGCGCCTGGTGTCTTACGGCACGTCAAGCTATGGTTACGATATTCGCTGCTCAAAAGAATTCAAACTATTTACCAACCTTAACAGCACGATTGTAGACCCGAAAAACTTTGACCCGAATTCATTCGTAGAGGTCAATGCGGATTACTGCATCATTCCGCCGAACTCATTCGCACTGGCCCGCACAGTTGAATATTTCCGCATCCCGCGTAATGTACTGACAGTGTGCCTGGGTAAATCCACCTATGCACGCTGCGGCATTATCGTCAACGTAACGCCGTTTGAACCGGAATGGGAAGGCTATGTCACATTAGAGTTCAGCAACACCACACCGCTGCCGGCAAAAATCTATGCCAATGAAGGCTGCGCGCAAGTGCTGTTCTTTGAAGCAGATGAAGATGATATCTGCGAAACCAGCTATAAAGACCGCGGCGGAAAATACCAGGGCCAGGTTGGCGTAACGTTGCCAAAAATCTAGACATCTCCGTCATTCTGGCGCAGGCCAGAATCCAGACTAGATAAAATATGCAGCCTTGTGTTTACATGATGACAAATCAGCGTAACGGCACCTTATATATTGGCGTTACCTCCGATTTAATAAAACGCGTATGGCAGCACAAACATGAAGTAGCTGACGGCTTTACTAAAAAGTATCGATTACATAATGTTGTTTGGTATGAGCCTCATGAAACAATGGAATCTGCAATTACGAGAGAAAAAGCACTTAAATTCTGGCAGCGAGTTTGGAAAGTTCGCCTTATTGAGCAACTGAATCCTAATTGGCAAGATTTATATCCTGAAATACTTGGTCTGGATTCTGGCCTGCGCCAGAATGACGAGCAAGGCAATAACACACAAAGGTTACTATGAAATTTCGCTTCCCCGTCGTCATCATCGACGAAGACTTCCGCTCTGAAAACTCATCAGGTTTGGGTATTCGCGTCCTGGCTCGTGCCATTGAAGAAGAAGGCACCGAGGTGCTGGGTGTGACCAGTTACGGTGACCTGACCTCGTTTGCGCAGCAGCAGAGCCGTGCATCGGCATTTATTCTCTCTATCGACGATGAAGAGTTTATTGAAGAAAAGCCCGAGGCCATTGAGCAACTGCGTAACTTCGTCGCTGAAATCCGTCACCGCAACGAGGAAATCCCTATTTTCCTGCACGGTGAAACACGCACCTCACGCCATATTCCCAACGACGTGTTACGCGAATTGCACGGCTTCATCCACATGAACGAAGATACGCCGGAGTTTGTGGCGCGCCTGATCATCCGCGAAGCAAAAGCCTATCTGGATAGCCTGCCACCGCCATTCTTCAAGGCGCTGACGCATTATGCGGCTGACGGCTCCTATTCATGGCACTGCCCCGGTCACTCCGGCGGCGTAGCGTTCCTGAAATCTCCCGTTGGCCAGATGTTCCACCAGTTCTTTGGCGAGAACATGCTGCGCGCCGACGTTTGCAACGCTGTAGATGAACTGGGGCAACTGCTGGATCACACGGGGCCGGTTGCCGCGTCTGAACGTAATGCAGCGCGTATCTACAACTGCGATCACCTGTACTTCGTAACAAATGGTACTTCCACTTCAAACAAGATCGTATGGAACAGCACGGTTGCACCGGGCGATATTGTTGTCGTGGACCGTAACTGCCACAAGTCCGTGCTGCACTCCATCATCATGACCGGTGCGATCCCGGTATTTTTAATGCCGACACGTAACCATTTCGGCATTATCGGCCCGATCCCTAAAAGCGAATTCTCCTGGGAAAACATTCAGAAAAAAATCGAGCGCAACCCGTTTGCGACCGACAAGAACGCAAAACCACGCGTGCTGACCATTACTCAGTCCACTTACGACGGCGTGCTGTACAACGTGGAAGAAATCAAGGAAATGCTCGACGGCAAGATCGACACCCTGCATTTCGATGAAGCCTGGCTGCCGCATGCCACTTTCCACGATTTCTATGGTGATTACCATGCGATTGGGGCGGACCGTCCGCGCTGCAAGGAGAGCATGGTATTCTCTACGCAATCCACACACAAACTGCTTGCCGGCCTGAGCCAGGCTTCACAGATCCTGGTGCAGGATGCGGAACAGAACAACCTGGACCGCGATGTATTCAATGAAGCCTATTTAATGCATACCTCTACCAGCCCGCAGTACTCGATCATCGCCAGCTGTGACGTAGCGGCAGCGATGATGGAAGCGCCTGGCGGCACCGCGCTGGTGGAAGAATCCATCATGGAGGCGCTGGATTTCCGCCGCGCCATGCGCAAGGTGGATGAAGAATGGGGCACCGACTGGTGGTTCAAGGTGTGGGGGCCGAACGACCTTTCTGAAGAAGGCATCGAAGAGCGCGAAGCCTGGATGCTGAAGGCCAATGAAAGCTGGCACGGCTTCGGCAACCTGGCTGAAGGCTTCAACATGCTGGATCCGATCAAGGCGACCATTATCACGCCGGGGCTCGATATTGATGGCGATTTCTCTGAAGAATTCGGGATCCCCGCCGCAATCGTAACCAAGTACCTGGCTGAACACGGCGTCATTGTCGAGAAAACCGGCCTGTATTCATTCTTTATCATGTTCACGATCGGCATCACCAAAGGCCGCTGGAACACGATGGTAGCGGCATTGCAGCAGTTTAAGGACGACTACGACAAGAACCAGCCGCTATGGAAAGTATTGCCGGAGTTTGTACAGAAACAGCCACGTTATGAGCGTATGGGCTTGCGTGACCTGTGCACACAGATCCATGAGGTTTACAAAGCGAATGATGTCGCGCGCCTGACCACCGAAATGTACCTGTCAGACATGATACCTGCCATGAAACCGACGGATGCTTTTGCCAAGATGGCTCATCGCAAGATCGACCGCGTAGCGATTGACGAGCTGGAAGGCCGCATCACGGCTGTACTGCTGACGCCCTACCCGCCCGGTATTCCGCTGCTGATTCCGGGCGAACGCTTCAACAGGATCATCGTGAACTACCTGAAATTCGCACGCGAGTTCAATGAACGCTTCCCGGGCTTTGAAACCGACGTGCATGGCCTGGTAAAACGGATAGAAGACGGCAAAGCGATTTACTACGTAGACTGCGTGGAGCAGTAAATCGCAGGCGGTTTACGTTTTTAAGATTAAGTTACGCTTTTTAAGATTAAGTGACGTTATTTACTGGCGGTTAACGCTGATAAATAACGTAACTGAACTGCAGGCCTTTTTCAGAAACATGCGCTTCGCGCGCCGTTTCATGCCATTGCTGTAACGGAATCTGCGGGAAATGCGCATCGCCTGCCACGGCCAGGTCAATTTCAGTCACGTATAACCTATCAGCCAGGTCCAGGCCTGCCTGGTAAAGTTCTGCGCCGCCGATCAGGAATATCTCGTCATCATCCCTGCACAGCGCGATGGCATCCTGCAATGAATGCGCAACAAGCGCACCTTCAACTTGGTAATCCTGATTGCGCGTTACAATGACAGTAGTACGGCCTGGCAGCAACCGTCCCAGGGACTCATAAGTTTTACGCCCCATAATGATATGGTGCCCCATGGTCAGCGCTCTGAAACGTTTTAAATCTTCAGGCAGATGCCAAGGCAATGTATTGTTGATTCCAATAACCCTGTTTTTAGCGATCGCCACGATAATAGATAATTTAGTCATCTATCAATTATACTGGATGTTTGCAAAGATTGACCTCGACTGACCCATGCGCATTCATTATCCCGGCTCGTTTCTGAAGCTGCTGTTAATTGGCTTTGCATTCGCCATTTTCCCTTTGCTGTGGGCTTTTACAAATGCCAACATTGCATTTGATAAACTTGCAGAACAAAGCGAAATCACCATCTACAACGCTGTCAGGACCACGCGTGCAGCCCGCACGCTGCAAGAACAGGTGTACTTGATGGAACGCAGCATCAGGCAATACTATGTGCTGCAGGATGACGCGCTGTTCATGAACTACAAGCAGGCCGACACTAAATTTGATGCGGCCGTTGTCGAATTGCAGCAACTAACGGCTTACCGTCCGCAACTGGAAAAAATCCATGCGCTGCGCCAGCAAACCAGGCAGCTCAACCAGCTGATCCTGAACTCTATCGGCACCCAAACGACGCAACTGGATTTCCTTGACACCTTCAGCCGGCTTACGCAGCAGATCGAGACGATCATTGAAGAAAACAACCGGGAAATAGATAAAACCTCATCCCAGCTGACGCTGGCTGCAAAGAAGACGCAAAGAAACTTACTGATACAGAGCCTGGTATTGATCCCGCTGGCGCTGCTGGTAGCGGGCTGCATAGCATTTATGCTTGCACGGCCGATCCGCCGCATGGATAAAGCCATCAAAGCACTTGGCGAGGGGTATTATGACCAGGAAATTGCGATTGATGGTCCCGGCAACCTGCGTGTCCTGGGGCAACGCCTGGACTGGCTGCGAGCCGAGCTCAAAGAACTGAACGAACAAAAACAGCAGTTCCTGCGCCATATCTCACATGAACTTAAAACACCGCTGACAGCAATTAGAGAGGCTACCGAGTTGTTGAATGACGGGATAGGCGGGTCATTATCCGTACAGCAGGCAGAAATCACCCATATCCTGAGGGATAACACGATCCGCCTGCAGCGCATGATTGAAAATCTGCTTGACTATACCAAACTGGAATCCATACAGCGCAAGCTTGATTTGCAGACCATCAACCTGCCGGAACTCATGGCTGAAGTAATCGGCGCACACGAACTCAGTATCCGCAACAAGCAATTGGTCATTGAAACCATCTCCAATCTCGACCGGATCACAGCTGACCGTGAAAAACTGACGATCATCATGGACAATCTGGTATCCAATGCCGTGCGTTACAGCCCTGACCTTGGTCATATTAAAATACGCAGCAATGAAGACAAGAGCCATTTCATTATCGAAGTCATCGATGATGGCCCGGGGCTGGATAAGGCCGATCAGGAAAAATTATTCTCCCCGTTTTACAGAGGCACGCATTTGCACAAAAGCCTGATCAGCGGCAGCGGCCTGGGCCTGGCTATCACAAAAGACCTTGCAGAAGCGCACGACGGCAGCATTGAGCTCGCCCCTTCACAGCAGGGGGCGCACTTCATCGTGACTTTACCCAAAATTATAAAAACTGATAATTGAGATTCAAATGAACAGCAAAAATTTTACATTATTAATTTGCAGCCTGATCTTAAGCTGTGCATGCAGCAGCAAACCTCTCATCGGCAACACTGCCGGTAACGGCAAGATCAATGCCATAAAAACCAGCCCGTTTAAACAAAGCAACGTGTCAGAACTGCTGGCGTTCATCGACAGTTATTCAAACCTGACGCCGGAAATGCAAAAGAAAACATTTGCGGAAATTAACCAGGCGGCGGCAGAAAACAAAAACATCCTGCTGCATCGCCTCAAGCTGGCATCGATGTTTGCACTCCCTAGCAGCCGCCTGCGTGATAATGCCAAGGCACAGAATTTGC